>JBEHXV010000011.1:0-136993 GCA_048498515.1 Bacteroidota bacterium
TTAAAAATATTTTCTCTTCATTCCTCTCTCTTCAACTAATCTCTCAAATAACGGGCTGCAAATATACACACTTTTTTTATTCCACAACTAGAAAAAATACACTTTTTTTGAGTTTTTTAATTGATCTTCGTAAAGTGCTGATTTACTGCCTATTATTTTTCATTTTTTTCGACTTATTAACCGCATGAATTAAGGTTTTTCAGGAACATAAGTTCAAATCTATACACAATAAGACATTAACCTAATTGCAGATAATTTTATTGATTTAGTTTTCAAGAGTTACAGCAGTCTTATTTCATATTCACAAACTGCAGCGGCACTTCGTAATCGCCCTTGCGGCAAAGCGCAATAACAGCCTGCAAATCGTTAATGCTTTTCCCCGAAACACGGATAATATCATCCATGATCTGCGCGTTTACCTTCAATTTGCTGTCCTTTATGTCTTTCATGATCTTTTTGGAAGCCTCTTTTTCAATTCCCTGGCGAATCCGGATCTCTTTTTTAATCACCATTCCCGAAGGATAATGTTTTTTGCTTTCATCCAAACAACGTGGATCAAGCCCCTGCTTTATCATGCGGCTGTGAATAGCGTCGATAATAGCCTGTAAGCGCATATCATGCTCTGTGGTAATATTAATAATCAGATCTTTTTTATTAAAATCAACCTCGCTTTTAGAATCGCGAAAATCAAAGCGGTTCAGTATTTCTTTTTTAGCCACATTAATGGCATTATCTAATGTTTGAGGATCGGCTTTACTTGTTATATCAAAGGATGGCATAATACAATTGGTGTTTATAGAATTATTGAATTGATAAGTTTTTGATTATTGAGCAAGAGTAAAAGTAAGAAATTTCAGAAAAAACTCCGTATTTAAAAACATTCACTTTTTGTTTGTAACTATCTGTGGCTTTTAACCGTCATGAGCAATATATTTGGTGTATACACAAAACAAGACCTATGCTTAAAAAAATTGCCTTTGCCATTTTATTGATAAGTTGTACGCAAATTGCGAATGCCCAAAAATTAACGCAATTCAGTTCCGATTCGGTTAAGTACATCAAGGAATTAAATGAATATTTCTACGATTTTTCGGCTAATAAAAAAGATGCCGAAGAATACATGAAAAATTTCGAAAAAATCTGGAAATCACCCGATTTTTCGAGCAAGTACAGGGCGGCAGTTTACAAAACAAGCAATGCCATGCTGCAGCGAAAATTAAAACCCTACCCCTACTTTATCAGCTATTTAAATGCCGTGGTTAATTTTATTGACTCGAAGCAAAACCCCGCCATATTTGATAACTGGCAGGCTTGTATCGAAAAAATATTCAACTCGAAAAATTTAAAAAGCTATGGCGACTACCTTGAAATGAGTGAGAATATTTTTTCAAATAACACCTTTTACAAATCGCCTACTTATGCTTACCGAAGTGTTGAAGCCAATTATAAATTTGAGTTCGACTCGGTACCTAAAGTTGTTTTCCCGGCATTCACACTCGTAGGCTCAAGCCCCCGTGGCGACTCTATTTCCATTGAAAACATCCAGGGAACGTATTACCCCGCCGTAGGAAGATTTGTGGGTAAAGGCGGGCGGCTAAGCTGGAAACGTACCGGCGTGGGTAACGATGTGTATGCCGATTTGGTAAGAGTAAACCTTGATTGTAAAACAGGAGGGTACACCTCCGACTCCGCTACATTTGTAGGGAAACAATATTTTGATGTGCCTCAAAAAGGACGCGTGAACGATAAAATTGTAACCGAGAACGGCGATCCAACTTATCCCCGTTTCGACTCGTACAGCAAGCGCCTGGTAGTAAAAAATATTTATCCCGATGTGGATTATGATGGGGGATTTGGCATGAGGGGAAATAAATTTGTAGGCTCGGGTAATGCCACAAATCCCGCCAGGCTTCTGTTCAAAAGAAATAATGTGCGTTTCCTCGAAGTATCGGCACGTTCCTTTGCCATGACCAAGGAAAAAATAAATGCCAAACCTGCCGGTATTAAATTCTTTTTAGAGAAAGATTCCATTGTACATCCAGGCTTAAGCTTTGTTTACCAGGTAGAGAAGAAAACAATCACCCTGTTAAGAACCGATGACGGGCTCGAGAAATCGCCTTACTTCAATACCTATCACAAAGTGGATATGTATTTTGAACAATTGGTTTGGAAGATCGACGAGCCGAAGATCGATTTCAATTTCTTGCCAAATAATACACAGGGCGAAGCATTTTTTGAATCGCAGGATTTCTTTTCGCGCGACCGCTTAGAAGCCATCAGGGGCCAGGAAACGGTAAACCCTGTGCAAAAAATGAACGATTACTACAACTCAAATGGCAACTTATTAAACTTTACTGTAGTTGATTTTGCAAAGCACATCAAATATTTAGCAGTGGACCTGAGGCCTATCATTTTTAAAATGGCCATTTTCGGTTTAATCAGTTATGAACCTGAAACGGACATGGTCACTATCAAACCACGTTTGTTTGATTACATTAAAGACCTTAAACACGAAAAAGACCATGATATTTTAACCATACACTCCATACTGCCTAATAAAACCAATGCTACCATGAGCCTGGTAAATAACAGCTACGACATTACCATAAGGGGCGTGGAAAGCATTTTATTGAGCGATACGCAAAAAGTGTTCATGTTCCCAAAACATAATGAACTGGTGCTTAAGAAAAACAGGACCATCGATTTTTCGGGAACTGTAGCCTCGGGTAAATTTGAGTTTCACGGAAAAGATTTCGTGTTCGATTACGATATGTTTAAGGTGAAAATGAAAACCATTGACTCATGCCGTATTTATGTAGTGGCGCGCGAACCCGATGTAAATGGAAACTACCCTTATAAAAGAGTGCAAACCGTTATTGAGAACCTGAACGGGGAGCTGAGAATTGACGCGCCAAAAAATCACAGCGGTTGGGGCAAGGCACCTACCTTCCCATCCTTCCAGAGCTTTAAGGAAAGTTATACCTTTTATGATAAAAGGACCATTTTTAAAGGCGTGTATAACCGCGATAAGTTTTACTTCAAGCTCGATCCATTCTCCATGGATAGCCTCGATAACTTCCGGAACGAAGGCTTGATCTTTGACGGTGAATTTGCATCAGCCGGCATCTTCCCTACCTTCAGGGAAAAATTAACCCTGCAAAAAGATTATTCCCTTGGCTTCATCAGGCCAACACCTCCGGGCGGTTACCCGGTGTATGGCGGAAAAGCGAAATTTGAAAATGAGATCAGGCTCAGTAATAAAGGCTTAAGAGCCGATGGTGACCTGAATTATGTAACCTCAACCACCAAATCAAAAGATTTTATTTTCTTTCCCGATAGCATGAATACGCTGGCTACTTCCTTTGATGTAAAAGAACAGATAGACCCTATTGAATATCCACAGGCTCACGGCGATACGGTGTATGTACACTGGACACCTTATAAAGATATTATGGACGCCTCCAACAGAGCCAGCCCATTTAAAACATACAATGGCAAATGCACCTTTGCCGGCCGGTACTCGCTGAGCCCGCAAGATTTGCATGGACATGGCGTGGTAGATATGGTAAAAGCCGATATTACCGCGGTTAACATTTTATTCAAGCAGCATCAGTTCTTTTCCGATACGGCCGACTTCCATTTACGAGCACTCGAAGAGGAAGGTTTAACCTTTGCCTCCAATAATGTGAATGCTAAAATGGACCTCGAAAAACGTGTGGGGGAATTTGTGACTAACGGTGCGGGATCTACAGTTAGTTTCCCTAAAAACCAATACATTGCCTACATGGATCGCTTTAAATGGTTTATGGACAGCGAGGAGATCCAGTTAGGCGACGATCAGAAAAAACTGGACGGTAGTGTTGAGAACGGGCTCGATTTGGAAGGCCCCGAATTTATATCGGTGCATCCAAAGCAGGATTCATTACGGTTCCTGGCACCCGCGGCAAGGTATAACATTCGTAAATACATTATCACCTGTATTAACGTACCATTCGTCAATGTGGCCGATGCAAGGGTATTCCCTGATTCGGGAAAAGTGGTGATCCGTAAAAACGCGGTGATCGACACGTTGAAAAACTCGGTGATCCTTGCCAATACAGTTACCAAATACCACACTATCCGTAACGTAACCGCCAATATTTTTGGCAAAAAAAGTTACCTGGCAAGTGGTGATTACCAGTACCTCGATGAAAACAACAAACCGTACCTCATCAAATTCAACACCATTAAACCCGATACAACAGGCCAAACCATATCGGAGGGTGTAATTGGGGAAGACGCAAAATTCCAATTCAACGATTACTTTAGTTTTGCAGGAAAAGTATACCTCTTTGCCTCCAATAAATTTTTAACCTATGATGGGGGAACAAAAATTGTGCACGCCTGCGGAAAAATTGGCAAAGCTTATTTAAAATTCAACGGAGAGATCGATCCTAAGGAGATCCTGATCCCATTACCGGCCAATACAACCGATATGAACGGGAAACCGGTTGGCTCCGCCATTATTTATGGCCCTGATACAAACATGGTTTACTCCTCGTTTGTGTCCTTACGGGGTGGACGTAAAGATGTGGACATTATTGGAGCAAGCGGCTTTTTAGGTTTTAATAAAGAAAAAGGTGAATACATTATTACCAATAAGGAAAAATTCACCGAGCAGTCCTTACCGGGTAACCTCATCAGCTTAAATACGGCTAACTGTAAAGTATATGCCGAAGGTAAAATGGATATGGGTGCCGATTTTGGCCAGGTAAAATTCAATACCATTGGTCTTGCTACCCACAGCACCATAAACGATTCGGCAACGTTTGAGCTGATGACCACCATTGATTTCTTCTTTGATAAAGGCGCTCTTAAAAAATTATTCAAAGATGCCGAAGTATACTTAAATACACTTTCTCCTGTTGATTTTGGCAATACGGTATTTGTAAAAGGCATCACCGAGATCTTAGGAAAAGAAAAAGGCGATAAAGCCATCTCCGACCTCAACTTATATGGCAACATCAAAAAATTCCCAGAGGAGTTCGATAAAACCTTATTGATAACCAATGTGGAAATGAAGTACGACAAAACCAGCCGCTCTTTTGTATCGGTTGGTAAAATAGGCTTAGGTTCCATTAACGGAAATGAGATTTACAGGCAGGTAGCCGGAAATATCCAGATCAAAAAACAAAAAACAGGCGACCTTTTAAATATTTATCTTGAACTCGATCCGCAAACCTGGTATTACTTCAGCTACTTTAAAGGTGTTATGAAAGTAGTGAGCAGCAACAACGAGTTTAATAACGATATTAAGAACATGAAACCAAAAGACCGTAAGCAAGACGTAAAAGATGGTCCGGGTTACCAGTTTACACCGGCAAGCCCTACCATCAGAACACAGTTCTTAAATAAAATGAGACAGATAAGCGGCGGTAACGATGAATAGTTAAGTAGCGGCATAGTTTTTTGTAAATATTTACAAGGAATGTTTATGAGAACAAAAAGCATGTTTAAATTTAGGTCATGTACATTATTCATGTGCATGACCTTTTTGTTTGCCGGCAACACCTATTCTCAAACGGGTACCGATACTGTAAAAATAAATCCGGGCCTGGATTCCGTGAAAAAATTTAACGACGAGAATTATTCTGCCGAAGGTTTCAGTGTAAGAATTGGGAAATACATCATGCTTGGCGGACAGGCAAATTTTGTTTACCAGCATCAAAGTGTTTTAAGCAATGTGAAATACACTGGCCCTGTTTCTATTTTTCCCAACGGCGACGACCAGCTGCTCACCACCATTACCGCGAATGTTTTACTGAAGTTCTGGAAAAAAGGAGAGTTTGTCATTAGCCCCGAAATGCAATTGGGAAATGGAATTGGTAATGGCAAAGGCATGGGAGCCTATCCAAATGGGCTTTACGGCAACCCTCAAAACACGCCTTACCTGTTAAGGGCGCATTACCGGCATCATTTCTATTTCAAACATTCGTTGCTGAAAGAATATAACATTACCATTGGCCGCTATGCTTTGATGGAAATGTTTGATATGAACCCTTATGCCAGCGATCCAAAAAAGGATTTCCTGAATTTTGCACACTCCATGCTCAATGCCTGGGATGTGGCCATTACTGCTTATGGCTATACACATGGCATTGCGCAAAGCCTGAAATTTAAAAGTAGCTCCATTAGCCTTTCGGTAAACACCCATAACTTAAATGCCGGCGGGCCGGAAACCAACTGGAACATAAAAGAAGCCCATAGCGTTAATATGCAATTCGTTCAGCATTTTAAATTATTTGGAAAGGGCGGAAAAATACGGCTAATTGGATTTTATAACCGTTACCGGGGTGGCGATTTTAAATACTACCATAAAGATTCCATTAGGAATGAAACAAATTTTGACAGTACCCATTTAGATGCAACGAAGCTGGGTGCGGGTATAGAACTAACATACCGTTTTCTAAACAACAGCGGCCTGTTTTTGCGCTACAGCTTTAGCGATGGCCTGCACGAAGATTTTGGCTATACGCAATGCGACGGCAGCCTGAATGGTGGCGCCTCGTTTGGAATGAACGGCATTAAACGATCTACTGACAGATTCGGAATTTGCGCATCTGTAAACACCATCTCTGCTTTACACCAACAGTATTTAAAAGATGGAGGAACGGGCTTTATGGTTGGCGACGGCAATTTAAGCTATGCACCTGAAACCGTTTTTGAAACCTACTATTGTTTTGATCTCTGGCACCATGCTTATTTCACCATTGACTATCAATATGCCTTGAATGTTGGTTATAATGCCGACAGGGGCAACGCACATTTTGTTGGAGCACGGTTGAATTTGACTTTGTAAATAAGTTGTCACTTCGAGTAGCTCCGACGAAGGAGGGGCGTATCGAGAAGTGGTTCTCGATACGCGACACTCTGTTCCTCTACTCGAACTGACAAAAATTTAATTAACCGCCACCGGCATATTCTTAGGCGCTTTCACCTGGTAGGTCAGCGTTAGTTTTTTGCTATCCTTTGCCTGTATGGTTGAGCGCCAGTTTAATTTGCCGCTTACCTCATCATATTTTGCACCCGATAGTTCCTTACGTTCAATCACCACCGATTTATCCTGTGCCAAAGGCAGCTGATCTTCCACTTCAATATCAATTTTCGAAGCACGTGAGTTTTTCATGGTGATCTCAAATGTATATTGGTGAACAATGTCATTATCCAATACTTTTTGTGAGCACTTATCTTTTATTTTCTGACGTTTAATGGCTACGTTCTTATCAATACCCAATGACAATTGAATGGTATCTTCTGTTCCACCAGGCGAAAGGCTGGTTGCTCCTACATAAGAACCATCATAATAAATGGACGCTTCGCCGCTCATGGTAATGGCATCTTCCCAGTCAGGCAAAACGGCAGTCAGGTATACATTGTTGTTTAATTTAGGAATGGCCTTGTAGCGGTAAAGCGTTTTAAGGTCTTTTACCATAATAGCAGCAAAATGTTGTTTGCCATCGCTTGGAATGGTATAGTTCAATTTTATTTCATATTCGGTTTCTATCATGTTCTCATTTACAACCGTATAATCATAAGCGCTTTTAGCAGCCTGCTGAGTTTCCATATCAAAAGTGGAAGTCGTTTTCAAATCGTCGCCTGCCCTTTCAAAGACCAGGCCATTAGCCGCGCCCGAAGTTGGTTTTGCCGCCGCATATTTGTCTTTAAAATTATTGTAGTTAACATACCCCAAATACCAGGGCGATAAACTTGGCAAATTATAAGAACGGTTTGGGTTAGCAGTCGATAGTACCAGTTTCACGCTTCCCCAGTCGATACCCGACTGCTGCTGAATTTGCGCTTTATAGGTCAACTTTACATTTTGTTCGCTCGAAATGGCACGCAGGTCGTAAGAAGGTGTCCAGCCGGCATTGGTAATATAGTAATTCAAATTAATGCTGGCAACAGTTGGCTGTTCGGCAATAACGTGTACCAGGATCCTGTAATCTACTTTTTCTTCCTCCGCTCCTGAGTTTTGATTGGCCAGCTCGTTGCTGATGTTATTGATGCGCTCAGTCAACGCCGTTTTTTTTACTTCCAGCTTTTCGCGCTCGCGTTTTAATTTTAAATGTTCGGAATTGATGTTGTATAATTTTTCACGCAGGTAAGTCAAACCATCTTTTAACATGGCAATGCTGTCTCTTTTCGACTGGCCTTTGTAAAGGCTGTAGTTTAAGAGCACATTTTTTTCGGTAGCCAGCGCTTCGGCTTTTGAACCGATATCTTCCAATTGGTAATTCAATTCCTGGAGGCTATCGTTAATGTTTTTCATCAATTTTTTATAGCGCACATCGCCCTGTAATTTTGCTTTATCAAATTCAGGATAATGCACCTCATGCTGAATATCGGCTATGATAAAATTGCCGTTGCCTGATGCCTGTATGGCAGAAGCATTGATACAATTCTCAAGCCCTGAGAAAATAATGGTGTTTTGACCAGCCATCAAATTTACGCTGCTGTTGCGGTGTACTTGCGCCCCCTGGGTGTAGACAATGATTTTTTCGGGTTTTGTTTTAATCGTTTTCTCGGTTTCGGTCGCATTTGCATATCCTATGGTGAAGCAAAGTACAAGAAGGAATAGATTTTTCATGTGCAGAATTTTTAGAATTTACCTTGAGAGGCGGTAAAACAAAAAATTCCATAAAAAAGAAACTTTTTTATCCGTCACCCTGAACTTGATTAAGGGTCTCACTAAATTGCAAATTAAAAAACACAATACGTTCAACCCACTTCGTGGTTGGGTTTGTACTTGCTCTGATTAGTTATTCACATTCAATCCGCCAGCCGGCGGATTATTATCTCACAATACTATTATTGTAAGGAATACGGTTCACAATGGAACGGCCAAGCGTTACCTCATCGGTATACTCCAGCTCATCGCCAACCGCTATACCGCGGGCAATAGCCGATAGCGTTAAATTATAGGGAGCCAGTTTTTTAAAGATGAAGAAACTGGTGGTTTCTCCTTCCATAGTGGCGTTTAAGGCTAAAATAACTTCGGTAACCTGTTGGGCAGATACTTTGGCCACCAATGAATCAATGGTTAAATTGCTGGGGCCTATGCCTTCCATGGGCGAAATGAGTCCACCCAACACATGGTAAACACCTTTGTACAACCCTGTATTCTCAATGGCCATCACGTCCCGGTAATCCTGCACCACGCACACCAGTTGCTGGTTCCGCATAGGGTTAGCGCACACATCGCAGGTGTCGTGATCGGAAATGGTATGGCAGTTCTTGCAAAACTTAAGGTCGTTCTTTAACGCTTTTAATATATCGGCAAAGTCAGAAACATCCTGTCCATCCTGTTTTATAAGGTAAAGCACATAACGTAATGCCGATTTTTTTCCAACACCGGGCAGGCTTGCAAAATGGCCTACCGCCTGCTCTATCAATTTCGAAGTAAATTCCACGTAAATAAAAAAGGTCTGGGTTTGTGTAATTTATTTATTCAGTTCAATGTTCATTTCAATCTCGGCCTGGTACGATACCTTATCCAAAATTTCCAGGTTCCTGGTAATGTTTTTAAAGCCAGGCGCTTCAATGCTCATTTGGTATTTACCGGGAGGCAAAATCACCACAAACCTTCCACTTGAAGGATTTGGCAGGTAATTGCCTACCAGCTCGTTGGAAATGTTGTTGCTCACCGATATAAACACGTCGGCATAATTTACCGTAGCATTGTCCTTTGTGGTTAGCTGCCCAATTACCACTGAGTAATCGCTCTCCACTTCATTAAAACTTACGCGGTAAATGTCAAAATCGCCCTGCCCGCCCGATTTTGCAGAGGCAATATAACCGTATTTCCCATTCTTTGAGATCCGAAAATTCATATCATCATCGGTGGTATTAATAGGGTAACCAATATTTTTTGGTTTCGAAAAATTCTTCCCATCTTCTCCCAGGTTCGATTTAAAAATATCATAACCTCCCATACTGGTGTGTCCCTTTGATGAGAAATACAATATTTTTCCATCAGGCGACAGGTTTGGAAAATCCTCGTCATAGGGCGTATTAATATCGGGACCCGCGTTTTGAGGATCGGACCATTTTCCGCTATCCATTTTTTTGCATACATAAATATCGGTCCCACCAAAACCATCTTTACGGTTACTAGCAAAATACAATTCCTTACCGTCAGAGGAAATAGTAGCGGCAATTTCCTCGCCACCCGAGTTGATCTTCGAATCCAGTTTTTCGGGTTTCGAAAACTCGCCGTTTACACCCATTTTACTGATGAAGATATTGCCTTTTCCCAGGCCTTCTGGCATATACAGCAGCATAATATCGCCATTGGCGCTTAAACCAATTACTTCCATACCCGCGTTACCGGCATTAATAGGAGCCCCTATGGGCGCGCCTTTCATGTACTCGCCTTTAATTACTTTTGAAATGTAGATGGAATTATTGTAGGTGCCATTCTCCATTTCCTGGGCACCTTTTTCGGGGCGCTTGGTATTGTAAACAATAAATGCTTCGTTGGCCGTTACAAAAGGATAATAATCGGCGTACTCGGAATTGATATTGCCTCCAAGATTCTGGAACATCACATCAACCGGGAACTTCATGAGCTCTTTGGCGTTAATGCAATGCTGTATCTGCAGGTCGGCATCAGCCAGGTTAAAAACGGTTCCTTTGGCTTCCTGTTTAAATTTATTGAAGGTGTTCGTTGCATCATCAAAACGATTGGCATATTGATAAGCCCTGCCCAATAAATACTCGGCATTGGGATCGTGTTTTTCTTTACGGGCAACAATCTCCAGGTAAGGAATGGCCTTGGCCTTATTCACATTACTGTTTAAGTAACATACCCCTACATTGTAATTGTAAAGCATATTTTTAGGATCTTCGTTCAATAACTGAAGATAATCCCCCAAAGCATCTTCGTAATTGCCAACCTTAATTTTAGCAGCCGCTCCTTCGGGCGTTACTTTGGTAAGATTGTCTTCCTGCGCATTAAGGGCAATGCCAATAAACAGAACCAAAACACATAAATACTGTTTTTTCATATCGAGGTTTTAATTAATACAGATTACTAATTTATGAATTTTGCAAGAATTGACACGATATTGTGAAAAACTGTTCAAATAGTTTAAAAAACATGGCTGCTATTTGCCTAATATTGGTTATTAGCACCCTAAAACCAATTCAGCATGGCTTCAGTATTCAACTATTTTAAACTGCTTGGCGTATCTGTTATGGCTATTGCTTTTTTAAGCACCTGCTCCGATACAAAAACAGAGGAAGATACCCGCACTGTATTCAATTACAACGAAATGGCGGGCATCAGCAGTTTAGACCCGGCTTCGGCCAACAATACCGAAGATATTTGGGCGGTGAACCAGCTGTTCAATGGCCTGGTGCAAATGGACGATTCGTTGAAAGTGGTGCCCGCCATTGCCAAAAAATGGTTTATCAGCGACGATGGATTGACCTATACCTTTATCCTGAGGGATGATGTGTATTTTCATGATGACAAATGCTTTGAAAATGAAAAGGGGCGTAAAGTAACTCCAAAGGATTTTGTGTTTTCCTTCAACCGCTTGTACGATCCGCGTGTGAGCAGCGCCGTATCGCTCTTATCCAATATTGACCGTACCGAAAAAACCAATTATAAAGGCTTTACAGCCCCTGATGATTCGACCTTTGTTATTTATTTAAAAGAACCTTTCAGCGCTTTTTTAAGCGTGCTCACTACCAAATATTTTTCGGTACTGCCTTACGAGGCAACTGAACTATATGGCCAGGATTTCAGAAGAAACCCGGTTGGCTCAGGACCTTTCAGGTTTAAATTATGGGAAGAAGGCACCAAGCTGGTATTTCTTAAAAACGATCATTATTTCGAGTTCGACGGAAAGAACCGCGTGCCCTATCTCGACGCGGTAACCATTTCGTTTGTAAAGGACAGGGAAACGGCTTTTATGGAATTACTGAATGGTAAATACGATATGCTGAGCGGGGCCGACGCGTTCAATATTAATGATGTGCTGGATAAGAACGGGAACCTGCAACCAGTATACGCCGAAAAATTCAACATGCAAAAATCAACGTTTTTAAAGACTGATTACCTGGGAATGTTGATTGATGATAATATGGAACTGGTGAAAAAATCGCCCCTTCGCATTAAGGCTCTGCGAAAAGCCATTAACTATGGTTTCGATAGGGTAAAAATGGTGAAGTTCTTCCGAAACAATATTGGTTATCCCGCTACGGCAGGCTTTATTCCCAACGGCCTTCCATCGTTCAACGATAAGATTGTGAAAGGCTATACCTATAATCCCGAAAAAGTACGCCAGCTTTTAATTGAGGCAGGTTATCCCGACGGAAAAGGCTTACCTGAAATCACCCTGCACACCACCGATAATTATTTAGAGCAAACCGAATTCATACAATCACAGTTAGCTGAGAACAATATTAATATTAAGATCAGCGTTGATAAAGCCTCGGTATTGCGCCAGGCAGTGGCCAGCTGTGAGTATAACTTCTTTAAAAAATCGTGGGTAGGCGATTATGCCGATGAGGAAAACTTTATGAGCCTGTTCTATAGTAAAAACTTTGCACCGGTTGGTTCCAATTACACACATTACAAAAATCCTGATTTCGATATTTTATTCGAAAAAGTGATCCGCGAGCAAAACAGGGAGGTTAAAAGCACTTTGTATCAAAAAATGGATCAGATGCTGATTGACGACGCGCCTATTGTACCTTTGTATTACGACCAGGTGATTCGTTTGGTGCACAAAAACATTAGGGACCTGAATACCAACCCTATGAACCTGTTGAACCTGAAGCTGGTGAAGAAAGACCCTAAAAAAGCATCATAAGCTGGTGCTATGCGCTTTAACCTATTTTTAAAGCTGTATGAACAATTTTCCGCAAAAAGTTTCATTTAATCATTAAATTAGCCTTTTGAAATGTTGGCATTGATTTGCCTGTTTCGAATTAGTACTAAATAAAGCTATCAGATTATGTGGAAATATTTTTCGGGAATCCTGTTAAGAAATAAAGCCGTTTTTACAACTGTTGTTCTTTTAATAACCGCCTTAATGGGTTACGAAACATCAAAGGTTGAGCTTTCTTACGATTTTGCACAAATATTACCCGATACCGACAGTACGTTTATTGAATACCAAAGCTTTAAAAAACATTTTGGGGAAGATGGAAATGTGATGGTGATGGGCTTTGCCGACAAGAACCTTTTTCAGTACGAAAAATTTAAGGACTGGTATGAGCTGAGCAAAACCATTAAAAACATCCAGGGTATTAAAGACCTGATGTCGGTACCAACCGTTTACAAACTGGTACTGAACGACAGCCTTCAAAAATTTGATTTTGTCCCTCTTATCAACCATCCTGTTAAAAACCAACAGGATGTAGATAGTATTAAAGCCGATTTCCTGTCCTTACCCTTTTACGAAGGCATTATTTATAACAAGGAAACAGGCGCCAATGTCATGGCCATTACCTTTACCAAAAAGGACCTTAACTCAAAAAGGCGCTTAGCCATTGTTGCCGAAATTCGTGAGCTTGCCGAGGCATATGCCCAAAAGCACCATGTTGAAATGCATTACTCGGGCATGCCTTACATTCGCTCGCAGGTAATGACCAAAGTGTCGCACGAAATGACACTGTTCCTTATTTTGGCCATTGTGGTAACAGCGCTCATCCTTTGGGTGTTTTTCCGTTCGGGCAGCGTGGTATTTTACTCTTTGGTTATTACAGCCGTTGGCGTGCTCTGGTCAATGGGCATTATGCATTTGTTTGGTTATAAAATCACTATTCTGTCGGGACTTATACCGCCGTTGATTATGGTGATTGGTTTGCCCAACTGTATTTTTCTTATCAATAAATATCACAGCGAGTTTGTGGCGCATGGTAATAAAATAAAAGCCATTACCCGCAGTATCGAAACCATTGGCGTTACCTTATTCCTTGCAAATATTACCACAGCCATTGGTTTTGGCGTATTGTATTTTACCAAAAGCTCCATGTTGGTTGAATTTGGTGTGGTGGCGGCCATCAGTGTCATGACCACTTACATGATTACGCTGATACTGGTACCTGTTATTTTAAACCTGCTGGCCACACCAAAAGAAAAACACACCAAACACCAGGACGGTAAATTCATAAACAAAGCCCTTGATACGGTTGACTACCTGGTACAGCAGCGTCGCATGACAGTTTATGTAACCACGGCTGTTATTACCGCCATTTGTTTTTGGGGTATGACCTTTATTGACATGAATGGTTTTGTGGTAGATGATCTTCCTAAAAAAGATCCCATTTACACCGACCTGCACTTTTTTGAGCAGAATTTTAATGGTGTGCTGCCTTTTGAAATTGCCATAGATACAAAAAAAGAAAATGGTTTGTTTGCCAATAATGCCAAGGCTTTATATAAAATTAAAGCCCTGCAAAAAGTAATGGAAGGCTATCCTGAATTTTCAAAACCATTATCCATTGTAGAAGCCATTAAATTTTCCTACCAGGCTTATCACGAAGGCAATCCAAAATATTACAAGCTGCCAGGTGTGAGCGACCTGAATACCCTTTCGGAATACAAGGGTTCGCTAAAAGGGCAAAACAACAAGCTCGCCAAGTTTTTAGACAGCACCAAGCAAACTACACGGGTGAGTTTTCAGGCAGCGGATATTGGATCGAAGCGTATGAAAGAACTGATGAGCCATTTACGCCCACAAATAGATTCCATTTTTCCTCCGGCCGATTATAAAGTAAGCACCACCGGTCACAGTTTGGTATTCTTAAAAAACAACGATTACCTTTTATCCAATTTATTGGAGAGCCTGGTGATTGAGATTATTTTAATTGCCATTGTGGGCATTGCCCTATTCCGTTCGGTAAGGATCATTATCCTCTCAAAACTTCCATGCCTTATTCCGCTTGTCATAACAGCCGGCATCATGGGTTTCCTCGACATTCGCTTTAAGCCATCCACGATCTTGATTTTCAGCATCGCCTTTGGGATCTCTTCCGACGGCACTATTTACTTTTTAACCAAGTACCGACATGAGCTCATGAAAAACAAGCGCACACCATCGGGAGCTATTTCTGCAGCTATAAAAGATACAGGCCTGAGCATGGTTTACACTTCCATTATTTTATTCTGCGGTTTCTCTATCTTCTCGGCATCGAGCTTTGGTGGTACTGTAGCTTTAGGTGTACTGGTGTCCTTAACTCTGTTAATCTCCATGTTCACCAACTTAATTTTACTGCCGGCCATCCTGTTGTCCATTCATAGTAAAAAGCAAAAACAAGCTTTGCAGGAAGTACTCGATCCGCCGTTGATTGATATTGATGATACCATAGAATAAGCCAATAATTTTTATTCTCATTTTAATAGTTTTATATTTAAGAATTATTAAAATGAAACGTTTACTCCCCATAGCGTTATTGTTTGCTGTTTTTACGACCGTATCGGCCCAAAAAAAAGGGTGGGATTCAACGTATTACACAAAATACCGCGACCGGCTTATTATTTCCGTTTTCCAATCGTACAGGAGTTATTCCATGGATATTGCCCAAACCTTGACAAAAGACAGTCTTGGCTTATCAAAAATAGGGTACCATGCCGATGCTAATTTAATTACGGGCTTCGAGCTCAATTACGACAAGTTCAGTCTTTCCTTTGGCTTTAAAAGCGGTAGCTCGAAAGATCAGTACAAAAAGGGTGATACCAAAGTAAGGAACTATGCCCTGAACATTGGCGGCAATAAATGGATCCTTGAAAACAGTTACCGCAGCTACACCGGTTTTTATAATAAGAATACGGTGAACTACGATACGAGCTACGTGCGCACAGGTATTTACGATCAGTCGCCCAGGTTAAGCTCAGAGGCTTACAAAACCAAATTCCTGTTCTTTACCAATGCCAATAAATTTTCGTTTAAATCGGGGTATTCCTGCAGTTACAGGCAGCTCAAGTCCGCATTCAGCTTTGTGCTCTCGGCCAACATTTATTATAACCGCTTAAATTCCGATAGTTCATTCATTCCCTACCAGGTGCGTAGTTACTACGATCAGCGCCAGAATATTAACGGTTTAAATGTGTTTGCCTTTTCGGTATATGGTGGCGGAAGTTTTAATTTGGTGTTATGGAAAGCCTTTTTTATGAACATGACACTTATTATAGGGCCCGAAGAGCAATGGCGTACCTATCGTTACATGTCGGGCTATCCTACCCAGGATTTGTTTTACACCTCCATTTCGGGCGATTTCAGATTTTCACTGGGATTGAACTTCAAAAAATGTTTTTTCCTCATCAGCGGCACCTCCGATTTTAGCTGGTATAACGGTGTGCAAATGTCGTACCTGTCCAAATACGGTTCATTGAACTTTTCACTGGGCCTGAGGTTTAAAACAAAGCCACCAAAATTCTACAGGAATTTCCAGGCAAGCAAACTCTATAAACGACTGGGCTAAGGATTTTAGAATTGATCCATCAATCCTTTGACAAACGACATAAAACCGGCTATGATAAGGCCATAGAGAACATAACCTACAGGTGAATCGGAATTATGGCTGATGAGTGTAAACATAACGCCAACAGCAACCGTTGCCAGGCCACCAATCATCAATTTTACACCTTGCCTTCTGCGGTCTGTTTTCCGAAGGGATTTCACCTGTTTTAAAACCTCCTGAACAGTAGCTTTATCAATGCCCTGTTCTGCAAACTGCAATTCAATGTATACATTGTCGTATCCATCCGCTATCATTTTCACAGCGTCGTCCAATAATTCCTCTTTTGTACTCACTAATTAAAACTTAAGGTGTTTAACTGAAATGCCGGCTGTTTGTAACTCCTTCAACGAATCGATCCCAATTTTTAAATGGTCGTTCACGTAATCGGTGGTTACTTTTTTATCGCTTTCCTCCGTTTTTACACCTTCCGGTATCATAGGCTGGTCGCTTACCAATAACAAGGCCCCTACCGGGATTTCGTTATGAAATCCTACGCTGAAAATGGTAGCCGTTTCCATATCAATGGCCATGGCACGAATGGATCTTAAATACTCTTTAAACTTATCGTCGTGCTCCCAAACGCGGCGGTTGGTAGTATAAACGGTACCGGTCCAGTAATCCCTTCCGCTTACACGAATGGTATACGAAATGGCTTTTTGCAGGTTAAAGGATGGTAATGCAGGAACTTCGCTTGGGAAATAATCGTTGGAAGTTCCCTCGCCCCTGATGGCAGCAATGGGCAGAATCAGGTCGCCAATTTGATTTTTCTTTTTCAAACCACCACATTTTCCAAGGAACAGAACCGCTTTTGGGTTAATGGCTGTTAGCAGGTCCATAATGGTTGCTGCCATGGCGCTGCCCATGCTAAAGTTAATAATGGTAATGCCACCGTGCGTGGCGCTTTGCATGGGGCGGTCAATCCCTTCAACCTCAACCTTGTTCCAATCGGCAAACATACGTACATAGCCCCCAAAATTGGTGAGCAAAATGTATTGACCAAATTCTTCTATTTTTTTTCCTGTGTAGCGTGGAAGCCAGTTATTGACAATGTCTTCTTTTGTTTTCATAACGATATGTGTTTTCTTAAACAGTAACAGAACATACTGTACTGCAATGCTATATTTACTTTACTGCAAGAGGGGCTGATAATATTTGACTTATAAATAATACCTTAGCAAAGTTAAAAATTATTGTGGCATTACCTGTATTAAATTTTCCTAACATTGAACTGCGCTTTAAGCAGAACGACAAAGGTGTGCTGCAACTGTTTGATGGGATTCGTAAAAAATTTGTGGATGCCACGCCCGAGGAATGGGTAAGGCAACACATCGTCCATTACCTTATCCATCACAAAGAAGTACCCGCCTCGGTTATTTCCATCGAAAAACAATTGATCCTTCACGGCACCAGGCGCCGAACGGATATTGTAGTATTCAGCCCGCAATTAAAACCGGTATTGATTATTGAATGTAAAGCGCCGGGAATTAACATCGACCAACTCACCATTGACCAGGCTTTACGGTATAATTTAAAATTAAATGTCCCCTTGGTATTTTTAAGTAACGGTTTGGGTCATATTTGCGTACAAATAGAAAACAATAACCCGAAAATCTTAAAAAATTTACCAAATTATAGCGAAATGTTAAATCTGTAGGGATTTTGGCGGCACCAAAATTAACTATTTGAACCTAAGAAACTTAGGGTTTTGTTTTTGGCTAAATTTTTTAGAATTGTTAATAACTTATAGCCTGTTAACAGCAATTAACACTTGCTTTATTCAAAAAAAACAACAAATTTGCGACACTTAAGAAAATAAACGGAAAATGATCACGAAAAAAATAACCGCTTTAGCATTATCGATGGCAACATCGTTAGTCATGAGTGCGTTTACTTCTCATGATCTGACTGCGGGTACTGAAACAAATATTAAGCCAAAAAGCAGCGTATTTTATTTTTCAGTAAAACCGGATGAAAAACCGGTTAAGGACGATGGCAAAAAGAAAGCCGTTAAACGTGATGACACGACTAAAGCAGGTATAAATTTAGCGACCATTTCTTTGCCGGAAGAACATGATGAAGACGAAGAGGTGGATTCTTTATTGGCATTCCCGTCAAACGATTTATACTCAAGCTGGGACACTTCTGTTATTCACCCCTACTCTTTTGTAGAAAGCTTTAAACAGGATTCGGCGATCATTACCTTAACAGAACCAACAGATTGTGGATTTGTTTTACCATTTAAAGGAAATGTGACCTCGGTATTTGGCTGGAGGAAAAAAAGACCACACTATGGTACCGATATTGACCTGGAAACAGGCGATACAGTAGTTGCAGCTTTTGACGGGATGGTGCGTATCGCCAAACTGAACCGCAGCTACGGTAACGTTGTTATCATCCGTCATAATAACGGGTTGGAAACAGTTTACGCACACTTATCAAAAATACTGGTTGAAGCAGGACAAAAAATTGAATCAGGACAGCAAATTGGCTTAGGCGGAAATACCGGCCATTCTTTTGGATCTCATCTTCATTTTGAAATGCGCTACCTGGGTCAGGCCATGGATACCGAAGATTTTATTGACTTTGCTACCGGGACCTTAAAGAAAAACGAGTGCATGATTACAAAAGCGGACGTTGAAAATAAATACGACCTGCGCTCATTACATGCCCGTCACAAAAAAGACCTTAACTATGCCCGCAGTACAAGTGGCGGTAAAGCTACAGCTGGCAAAGGAAGAATTTACAAGGTAAGAAGCGGCGATACTTTAGGAAGGATTGCACAACGCAACCACACCACCATCAAAGCCATTTGCAAAAAGAACGGCATTAAGCAAAACAAAGTATTGCGCCCTGGACAAAAGCTTAAAATTTAATTGAATTTATATTTAAAAGAACCCCGAAATGTCGGGGTTTTTTCATGCCCAAAATTGTCTTATATTTAATTAAAATAATTCCTTGTTTACATGAAAGCAAAATTATATTCCTGTTTACTCTTTATTACAGGCCTTTTCTTAATCTCATCTACAACAACACCAATCATGAAAACCGATTTAATACCGACACTTGATTCGACTGCCTTTGATTTTTGGCTTGGAAAATGGAACGCAACCTGGACAGAGGCCGGCGTTGCCTGCCATGGCACCAATACCATTACCAAAACCATGAATGATAAATTTATCCATGAATCGTTCCATATTTTGGATGGCGCCAGTAAAGGCTTTGTTGGCGAAAGTTTTTCGGTATTAGACAAGGCCGATAATACCTGGAAACAAACCTGGATTGACAGCGATGGCTCCTATCTTGATTTTACAGGTGCCATAGATGGTGACACAAAGATCTTTGAAAGGACTTATAGGAATACTCAGGGAAAAACCCTGCACCAGCGTATGCGTTTTTACAACATTAAAAAGGACAGTTTTATGTGGGACTGGGAAAAATCGGAAGATGGCAAAACCTGGAGCTTAGCCTGGCAAATAAGCTATACCAGAATGAAAAATTAATCCCGCATAAAAAGCAAGCCCATGAAAAAATTAATCTTAAACATTGTAGCTTTAGGAAGTATCACACTAATATCCTGTAGTGATAATACCCTTCCTAAAACATCCAATCATTGTGGTTCGTATGAGCTGAATATCAATGGCGACACTCTGAATTTAATTGATCCTGATTGTAAAAAACAAGGCATATGGGTCATTAAGGGTACTAATGACACTGTTTATTATAAAGATGGCATAGCTCAAATTGAAAATGCCGGTGTCAGTATAAATTATAACGATAGCGGACAAGGAGATACAACCTTATTGTTTGTGCACGGCTGGTGCATTAATAATACTTACTGGAAAGACCAGGAAGCTTATTTCGGAAAAAACTACAGGGTTGTTTCATTGGACCTGGGAGGCTTTGGTAAATCGGGTAAGAACAGGAAATTATGGACCGTGGAAGAGTTTGGCAGAGATGTGTCGGCTGTGATAAGACAACTGGATTTAAAACACGTAATCCTGGTAGGTCATTCCATGAGTGGTGCCATTGTAGTGGAAGCCGCTTTGCAAAATCCTGGCCGGGTAATAGGAATTGTAGGAATAGATAATTTTAAGAACATTGCCGAAGAACAAACGCCTCAATCAAGAGCACAGGTAGCGGATGTGTGCAAACAGGCGCGTAAGGACTATGAGGGCGTATTTGTAGATTACTCAAAAAAATATTTATTTGATGCATCAACCGATACTGCCATTATAAACAGGGTTATCAGCGACATCAGGCATACAGATCATACCATATCAATAGATTGTATTGAACAGGGAGATGCTTACCCTTTAACCCAAAAATTAGCTGCTTCCAAACGAAAGATCTATTTAGTGAACAGTGACTACACCTCTACTGATACAGTTGGATTCAAAACAAAGCATATTCCGTATGAATTGCACACCATACATGCTACCGGACATTACCCAATGGTAGAAAAGCCTAAGGAATTTAATGCTCTTTTGGAAAAAGCCATAAATAGTATTAAAGCAGGGAAATAAGTTTCTATTACCCGTACCCGTATCCCTGTCACGACTCGTTGTGATGATTCAGGGGTCTTCCAATTAGAGAACTGTTGAGTTTTGTCACTTCGAGTCGTCCTGACGATAGGAAGAACGTATCGAGAAGTGATTGTGGTAGTAGCAGTTCTCGATACGCTCCACTTCGTTTTGCTACTCGAACTGACAAAAAAAGCCCCACCTGTAGCAGATGGGGCTTTTTATTTATTAAAGCTTCAATTATTTTAATTTGAACGCTGCTTTTACTTTAGCAACGTAGTCCAGTTTTTCCCATGTAAACAATTCTACTTTTACTGATTTTGTTTTGCCATCAGGAGATTTGAATGTTTTGGTAACGGTTTCGTTTTTACGCCCCATATGCCCGTAAGCAGCTGTTTCGCTATACATAGGTGTGCGTAATTTTAAACGTTGCTCAATAAAGTAAGGGCGCATGTCGAATACTTTTTGTACAAGCTTAGCGATCTCGCCATCTGTCATTTTCACTTTGGCGGTACCATAAGTATCAATAAAAATACCCATTGGTTGTGCAACGCCAATAGCGTAAGACACCTGAACCAGTACTTCGTTGCAAACACCTGCAGCAACTAAGTTCTTAGCAATATGGCGTGTAGCGTAAGCTGCCGAACGGTCAACTTTACTTGGGTCTTTACCCGAGAAAGCACCACCGCCATGAGCACCTTTTCCGCCATACGTATCCACAATGATTTTACGGCCGGTTAAGCCTGTATCGCCATGCGGGCCACCAATTACAAACTTACCGGTTGGGTTAATGTGGTAATTGATGTTGTTGTTGAATAAATGAGCGTATTTAGGATAGTTCTTTTTAACGCGTGGGATTAAGATCTCAACGATGTCTTTTTTGATCTTCGCCAGCATTTTTGGTTCTGAATCAAAATCATCGTGCTGTGTGGATACAACGATTGCATCGATGCGAACAGGCTGATTGTTATCGTTATACTCCAGGGTTACCTGCGATTTTGCATCAGGACGTAAATATTTAATTTGTTTGTTCTCTCTGCGTAAAGCCGCCAGCTCCAATAAAATGCCGTGAGCCAAATCCAACGCCAAAGGCATATAGTTAGCGGTTTCGTTGGTTGCGTAACCAAACATCATACCCTGGTCGCCTGCACCCTGCTCTTCTCTTTTCTTTTTGTCAACACCCTGGTTAATATCTGCCGATTGTTCGTGAATGGCCGATAAAATACCGCAGGAATTGGCTTCGAACATGTATTCTGATTTAGTATAACCGATCTTACGGATGACATCACGGGCAATATCCTGCACATCAAGATACGCTTTTGATTTTACCTCACCGGCTAAAACAACCTGTCCTGTAGTTACCAGGGTTTCGCAAGCTACTTTACTTTGCGGATCGAAAGCCAAAAAGTTATCGATTAATGCGTCTGAAATTTGATCGGCAACCTTGTCCGGATGGCCTTCTGAAACTGATTCGGAGGTGAAAAGATATCCCATTTTAATTGTTGATTTTTTGAATTAGAGATTTAATTGGTTAATTGTCTTTTGTTCTTTTTTGTTACAAGAGCAACAAATTTAAAGGTTTGAATTGGGAATAAAAAAAATGTTTTGAACAATGCTTAAAAAAGCGGAGAGTCCTGTTTTGGTATAAAAAAAGCCTTATCGGATGATAAGGCTTTTAGTTCGTTAGTTCACTCTATACATCCAGTGAAGTTTATCTTCTGTTTTTCCTTTTCGGATGTTTCGCAATGTTTCATCCACTTTGGTAGAGAATTTACGCTCTTCAACAGGAGGTAAAGGATAATAATCATCTACATGTCCAATACCTATGATTTGTGCAATGGTAGCGGCTGTACCAACCCCAAAGGCTTCCATTAAGGTTCCTTTTTTATGAGCCTCCAATATTTCAGTGATCGAAATTTTTCTTTCCTCAACGTTCATTCCCCATTCTCGTGCCAGCGACAGTACACTATCGCGGGTAATGCCTGCCAGGATGGTATCGCCCAAAGCAGGCGTTACTACTGTATTGCCTATCACAAACATTAAGTTCATGGTACCCGATTCTTCAAGATAAGAATGCGTAGCGCCATCTGTCCAAATCACCTGCTGGTAACCTTTTTGTTGCGCCAGCTTGGTTGGGTACAAGCTGCGGCCATAGTTACCGGCTGCTTTCACAAAACCTACACCGCCATTTACGGCACGAATGTAATTTGTTTCAATTAATACCTTAATTGGTTCGGTATAGTATTTACCGGCCGGGCAGGTAATGATGATAAATTTATAGGTATCGCTTGCTTTAACGCCAATAGCCTCGTCGGTAGCAATTAAGAAAGGACGAATGTATAACGACCCTGTTTCAGATGTTGGGATCCATGCCGAGTCGAGCTTCAACAATTCATTCAAACCACCCATAAATATTTCTTCGGGCACTTCGGGCATAGCCATACGAATAGCTGATTTATTCAAACGTTTGAAGTTTTCCAAAGGCCTGAAGATGCTTACATCACCGGCTTCGTTCTTGTAGGCTTTCATTCCTTCAAAAATAGCCTGCCCGTAATGCAATGCCGACATCGCAAAACTCATGGGCATATCGCCGTAAGGCATTATATAAGATTTCTCCCACTTGCCGTTTGCATACTCTGCAATGAACATGTGGTCCGAAAAACATTTCCCAAAAGGTACATTATTTACATCATAATCCTTAACCCTGCTTTGAGTTGTTTTTTGTATTGTAATATCAGCACTTGCGATCATAATTAGTATATTATTTAAACAAATTAGCACATTATTTTTGTCAGTACAAACTTATTGGTCGATTATTTTAAGGCATTCATTGAAATCGGTTTTGGCCGGATAATACCCCTCAAAAAATTTTGATTATAATATAATTTGATTATTTTCGTAAACTTATTAACAATTTGAAGTTTATTATCCATACTCTCCTGGTGGTAATGCTTCTTCCAAAACTCACGTTTGCGGAAGGCGAACCCAAAAAAGACACAACCCGTCTTAAGGCGCCTGTGCCTTCAAATACCAATGAATCTGCGGGAATCACCAAACTGAAATTGGTAAAGTTGGTTGATTCTTTGCTTGATTTGGAAAGCATTGATGAAAAAGAAATTGAGCTCATTAGCTATTACAACAGCATTTTATCATCCAACGAAGTGAATCTCGCTACTGTAAAATACAATAACCTGCCGGCCACCAACTTTTATGAAGATTTTGATGAAAGCACGGTCTTCCAGATTACACCCGATGCCGAATTTCCTGAGTCGCAGGTTATAAAAATTGAAAGCGACTCCCTGGGCCAGTACAGTCATCCACGCGTTGGCCCCGTTAACTCCAAATTTGGCTGGCGCGATGGCCGGATGCATAAAGGCATTGATATTAATTTGCATAAAGGCGATGCCGTTGTTGCCGCTTTTGATGGCATGGTGCGCATTGCACATGCTAAAGGCGCTTTTGGCAATGTGGTCATCATCAGGCATTACAATGGACTGGAAACCGTTTACGCGCATTTGTCTAAAATAAAAGTAAAGCCCGGCCAGGTGGTGCTTTCAGGGCAGCTCATTGGCCTTGGTGGAAATACAGGCCGTAGCAGCGGCCCGCATTTGCATTTCGAAGTTCGGTTTAAAGGCGTGGCTGTAAACCCGGCCTCCATTATTTCATTCACAGAAAACAAAACCTATAACGACTCCATTGTCATTAAACGCTCGCGTTATGGCATTTGCGCTTTCCCAAGCAACGCTACCTTGCACACCATTGAGCGTGGCGATTCGTGGTACGAAGTAGCCAAGCGCTACGGCCTTTCCATGAAAGAACTTTGTGCCTTGAATAATACCGAGAAGCGCTATTACCTTAAAATAGGTCAAAAATTAAGGGTAAATTAATTTGCGTTATATTTGTAAGCTATGCAAATTAACCCAACTCCTTTAAAAGCCATTGCCGCTATTATTAATGCCAGGTTTATTGGTGACGAAAATCATACGATCACCGGGTTTAATGAAATTCACCGAGTTGCAGCAGGAGATGTGGTGTTTGTAGACCATCCAAAATATTATGACAAAGCGCTTAAATCGGCCGCTACAACCATTATCATTAATAAAGAGGTGGATTGCCCTGAAGGAAAAGCATTGATCCTTCATGAGGAGCCTTTTACAGCATTTAATACATTAACACAGCATTTTCAACCAAAACAATATTCCCTGAAACCCATCAGCGATTCGGCCAGGATTGGTAAAAACACCATCATTATGCCGGGCTGTTTTATTGGCAACAACGTAACCATTGGCAACAATTGCATCCTTCATCCAAACGTAGTTATATACGATAATTGCGAGCTTGGAAATAATGTGACAATAAACGCCGGTACCATTATTGGTTCCGAAGGATTTTATTTTAAGAATCGCAAAACGCATTTTGAGCAGCTGCAAACCTGTGGCCGTGTTGTTATAAAAGATCATGTAAACATTGGCGCCAATTGCACCATTGATAAAGGCGTTACTTCCGATACCATTATTGGCAAAGGAACCATTATTGATAATTTGGTGCACATAGCGCACGATGTTGTTATTGGCGATATGTGCCTGCTGGCCGCCAATGTTGGTATTGCCGGCTGCTGCACCATTGGCAATAATGTAACCTTATGGGGACAGGTGGGCATATCGAGCGACATAACTATTGGCGATGGCGCCGTGGTACAGGCACAAAGCGGCGTTGGAGAAAATGTACCTGCCGGAAAAGTATATTTTGGTTCGCCGGCATACGAAGCGCGCGCTAAAATGAAAGAAGTGTTTGCCGTAAAACAACTACCTTCTCTCATTCATAAGCTTTACGAAAAGTAGTTTTTCGGAGCGCCCTGATCGGGTAAAAAAATCTTCACCTTTCACTAATTCCTTTTAATCAACCAACGAATGGCTTGTTTTGGATGATGAAGCCCCTGAAAAAAACTAAAAATTTCCTTATTTTAGTAAAAGCTTGAGAAACACAAAATTAAATATTCAGACAAAAGCAAATACGGTAAAAGACGTAAAGCTGAGCTCGTTGCTGGAAATGACCAAGGCCATTAACAACAACGTATCTACCGCCCAGTTGCTGGATATTTACCAGGAAATTTTAGAGAACAGGCTTAAGGTTGGAAAGCTGGTATTATTCAGCTTTGAAGAAGAATGGACCTGTATTTTAAAATATGGTGTCGACAAGGATTATAACCACCTGGTATTTGAAGAGGAATTGCTGGACATACAGGAAATTGAAAGCATCTCGTTTTCGAATGGCAACCTCAGCAAAAAATTCGAGATCGTGATCCCGGTGTACCACAAAAAAACACCTCTGGCGTTTGTATTGCTGGGCGATATTGATGAAAGCAAAGTGGAGATGAGCTCCGCCATTAAACACTTGCCCTTTATACAAACCCTTACCAACGTCATGATCGTTGCTATTGAGAATAAAAAACTCTACAAGCAATCCATTCAAAAAGCAGCCATTCAAAAGGAATTGGAGCTGGCCAAGGGAATGCAAAACCTGTTGTTCCCTTCCTCTTTGCCAAACATCCCCGAGTTGGAAATGGACGTGATGTATTTTCCGCACCAGCAAATTGGGGGCGATTATTACGATGTCATCTGGATCAGTAAAACCGAATGTGTGTTTTGCCTGGCCGATGTGTCGGGCAAGGGTGTTGCCGCTGCTTTGCTCATGAGTAATTTACAGGCCGCTTTGCGTGTGCTTTTAAAATACACACAAAACCTTACCGAAATTGTCATCGACCTCAACCAGCTGATCTTTGAAAATGCCAAAACAGAGAAGTTCATTTCTCTTTTCATAGCAAAATATAATATTAAAACCCGTAAGCTCAATTATATTAACGCGGGTCATAATTCACCATTGCTCTACGACCACAACAAAATAACGCTGTTGCACAAAGGCTGTACCTTGCTTGGCATTGCAAGCCCCCTGCAGTTTATAGAACAGGACTCGCTATTGCTGGGCAAAAACTCAACCCTGTTTGCCTACACCGATGGGCTTACCGATATTGTGAACAATAATGAAGACAACATTTCGGTAGAGGAGCTTACCAATATTGTTATCAATAATAAGCACGCCAGCTGCAACATGATTAATAAAGCCATGCTGTATTATGCCGATGAGTTTAAAGGTGAAATGCCTTTTGTGGATGACATTGCCATGCTCACCTGCAGGTTTAAATAATTCTTTTCAGAAATAGGAACACGGATTGTGCGGATTTAACGGATTTGCACCGATAAAGTAATTTAAGTCTGCCTAAAAAAAGAAATCCGCGAAAATCAGCCTGATCCGTTTTATCTGTGTTCCTATTTATTCCAGATCTCCCAGGCTTTATCGGCTTGTAGCTTTAACATGGACAAACCATTAACTGTTACGGCACCTTTTTCTTTTCCTTTTTTAAGAAACAAGGTTTCTTCAGGATTATAGATCAGGTCGTATAACAAATGTTGTGGCGAAATGTACTCATACGGAATTTCGGGGCAATTATTCTCATCAGGGAATAAACCAAGTGGTGTAGCATTCACAATGAGTTTAAACGCGTCCATAATGTATTGGTTAAGCTCATTATAGTGAAAATAGTTTGCCGCTTTCTTATTACCGGTAGTAACAAAGTATATATCAACACCTACATTTTTTAACGCAAAATTTACCGCCTTGGACGCCCCGCCGGTGCCTAATATTAATGCTTTTTGATGGATGGGTTCCAGGAACGGTTTAATGCTTTGGGCAAAGCCATAGTAATCGGTATTATAACCTGTTAAATACGGCTTGTTATCTTTTTGAGAAATTTTTATGCAATTAACCGCGCCAATTTCCTTTGCCGTAAAATCCAGTTCGTTTAAGTAAGGAATCACTTCTTCCTTGTAAGGTTTGGTAACATTAAGTCCCGATAAATGGTGTTCGGAAATGATCTGGTGCAACGACTCAAGGTTATCAAGGTCAAAATTAGTATAGCTGAACCCGGTGATGGATTCGGCTACAAATTTTTTCTCAAAATAACTTTTAGAAAACGAATGCGAAATGGATTTTCCGATCAAGCCTAAATTCATAAGCTTTTACATGTCTCTTTCGTCGTTGATCTCTCCTTTAAATGCCTTTGTGTCAAATACAAACACAGGGTCTGCAATTTCCAGGTTTGGCTTAAATACTTTGATCTCGTAACTCTGTGTGCTGCCATCTTTCATCAACATCACCATTTTCGAAACCTGTTTCTTTACTTTATCAACATACAATTTAATGGTATGGAACTTCTTTTTTTCGGGCTTTACCGATGGGAATAAGGTAATAACATTACAGGTTGCCGTTCCCACTTTTTCCTCGCTATCGTATTTGTATTTGTACCCTGTTTCGTACATGGTAAATATTTTTGACGGGTTTAACTGGTCTTCGTTGGTACCATCAAACGTTTTAATCGTCACCTCGTTTGCGTCCTTATTAAGTGCCCAAATGGTTTTACCATCACATACAATGGTATTACCCGGAATCTCGAGTTTGAATTTAGAACCTTTTACCTGAACCTTTCCGGTTTGTTTTTCGGTTTGCTTTTTGTCTTTGTTTAAAATGGTAAATACGTAATCGGAAGTAATGGTCTTATAAGCTTTTGTTGTTTTGCTTAAATCATCTAAAATGGCTTTTGCTTTTGGATCCTGGTCCTGTGCAAGCGATACTAAAGAAATGAACGTGAAAGCGGATATAAATGCGATTAATTTTTTCATGTTTTAAGTTTAAATGTACCTTACTGTTTCAATGCCTGTGCCAAAACAGAACGCAAAAGTATATAAAAAGTTTAAATGTGTTAATATTAATGGTTGTATTTTATAACTATTTGGGACTACGGAAAGTCCTTAACGAAAAAAGCTTCACAAAAATGTGAAGCTTTTTTGCGGTCTGGACGGGACTCGAACCCGCGACCTCCGCCGTGACAGGGCGGCATTCTAACCAGCTGAACTACCAGACCAACACCATTTCTTTCGATTTGGGACTGCAAATTTACAATAATTTTATTTACCCGCAAATTTTTTCTTGAAAAAATTTAAAAATACCTGCTTCATGTAAGTACAAAAGCGTAATGCAACTAAACTTTTATACCTATTACAAGCACATCATCTGTTTGTTCGTACCCCTTTTTCCATGCGTTCAACTCTTCATCCAGCTTTAAAAATTGTTCTGGCATGGACAAAGAGTATAGGGATTCAAGTAATGCCGCGAAGCGTTTGGTTAAATATTTTTTATTGTCAGGTCCTCCAAATTGATCCTGGAAACCATCCGTAAATAAATAGAATTGTTGTGTTGTAGAAAGGGAAAGCTTCGTTTCCTCAAATCGTTTTTCGTCGTATTGCGAGCTGCCAATAGGATACTTAGACCCTTTGATCTTTATAAATTTGTTTTCTGAAATGCAAAATACAGGATTATTAGCTCCGGCCACATAAGCCAGCTGCTCTTTTTTATCAATGGTCACAACGGTCATATCCATGCCATCATTTATTTTCAAATCGGTTGCCTGGTTTTGGGTAGCAGCCAGCACTTTTTTATTGAGCTCAGCCAGCAATTCTCCCGGCCTTACAATATTTCTTGACCTCACCAGGTCGTTCAAAAACTCCATGCCCAAAATGGTCATAAAAGCGCCCGGCACACCATGTCCGGTACAATCGGCAGCAATAATTACCTGGTAACGTTCATCTTCGTGGTACCAGTAAAAATCGCCCGATACAATATCTTTTGGTTTGTACAGGATAAACGCATCGGCAAATTTTCGGGTAATCCCTTCTTTGCTGCCCAACAAGGCTGTTTGTATTCTGTTGGCATAATTAACTCCTTGCAAAAAATGTTTAAGCAACTCTTCCGACTTTTCTTTTTCCAGCTCCAGCTTATGCTCGGTGCTGTTTACAATAGAAAAACCGTAAAAACCAAAGGCCATTGCCAGGCCAATAAACCCAAACATATTACTAAGCCGGAACATTTTAAGGAAGTCAATAGATGGGTTCCCAAAAGGCATAGGAAAGTTTTCATATTTGTAAACGACTGTATACAAAAACACAGCGGTGGTAAGCACTAGAAGCACCCCAACCGCTTTTATCTCTTTGCGGGAGAAGACCGTAAAATAAATAAACACCAGCATGCTAAGGAAGTAGCCGGCAAAGCCTCGCTCTCCAAAATAAATGCCATATATGCTCACAAACAAAAGAGCCGATCCACAAAATACCAGCTTTGCCAGCAAGTACTTTCGCTGATAATTTAAAAGATACGTAGTGGAAATAATCACAAAATGAAACACATTGAATATCAACAGATCTTTACCGCCTTCGCTAAAAAAGCTAAGCCCCAGCAAAGCATTCACTACAATGTAAACCTCAATAACAAAAAGCAGGGTGTTTACAAGCGTCAAAAGCCTCACTTCGCTGGCCGACAACTGATCGTGAACTCCTATAGTCGTTATTTTCCTGAACAGGTTTTTCATTGCAAGCATAAATATATAAAAAACCTACTGCTATCATTCTATGATCGTTTATTTTAATTTGATATGAATTTTTAAATTATGATAACAGCGTTCAGGGAATTTTTTAAATTAGCGTACCCTATTTAAAACAGTATGCGTGTTCGTGTTCTCATTTTTGTTTTTTTACCTCTATTAATTGCTCTAAGGGCAAGAGCCCAATTTGCCGATAAGAAGTATTACCTTATTGATTCACTGGCATTGAATGAGGTTTTGCCCGAAGACCGGGTGGAACTGGATTCGCTTATAAAAAACTATCACAACGCAAAGCATGATACAAGCAAAATTCTTGCTTTATATCATCTTTCTCATATCCTGGATAAATCGTGGATAAAGTACAACAACCTGTTGCTAAATACAACCCACTCCTACCTGACGGGAAAAACAAACAATACCCTTGACAAAAAATTCCTGAACAGGTATTATGGTGCCGCTCTTTATGGCCTCAATGGATATTATGCTGAGCTTGGCATGGAGGACTCCTGCCTGAAATACCTTCAGCTTTGTATCCCGGTGTTTACAAAAGCCGATTATAAAAAGGGACTGGCAGAGACCAATACATCACTGGGTGTTTATTACAACAGGATAGGAAAACTGGAAGAATCGCTCAAACATTATCAAAAAGGCCTGGTACTAAGCGAAGCCATTGGCAATAAAAAAGGCATAGCAAGGGCCTACTCGGCCATTGGCCTGGTATACAGGGACCTGGACCAATACGCAAAAGCCCTGGATAATTGTAAAAAAGCTTTAGCCATTTGGACAGAGTTGGATAAAACCGATAAAATGTCGGAAACCTGGAATTTTATAGGGACTATTTATAAATGGAGCAAAGATACCGTGAACGCGGAAAAAGCTTATCAAAAAAGCCTTGAATTGGCACTTCAACAAAACAACCTGTACAATATTTCGTCGGCCAAACTAAACCTTGGCATTATTTTCCAGGACAAAAAGCAATATGAAAAAGCCATTAAAAATTATGAGGAAAGCCTCGAGGGTTTTAGAACAGCAGAAAACCTCTCGGGAGAGACCTTTGCCTTAAACAGCCTTGCCATAAGTTATAACCTGGCAAACCAACCACAAAAAGGCTTAATCTATGCCATTCAATCGCATGAATTGTGTAAAAAAATAGGTTACTCCGAAAATTTAATTAACAGCAGCCATACCCTTTATGATACCTACAGAAGGCTTGGAAAGTATAAGGAAGCCTTTGAAATGCAACAGTATTACTACCAGGTAAAAGACAGTGTTTTAAATGTGGAGAACCAGAAAAAAGCGCTGACCACGCAACTGGAATTTGAGAATGAAAAACGCCTGCTGGAAATTAAAAAAGCCCAGGAAAATAAAAATATTATTGCAGCTGCCGAGAAGAAAAAGCAACTCATTATTACCATCAGCATCATCATCTGCTTTTTAATTACTATTGTATTTACTTTGTTTTTATTTAACCGGTTCAAACTCATTAAAAAACAAAAGGAGATCATTGAAGAACAAAACCACACCGTAATAGAAAAAAATAAGGAGATCACCGATTCCATTACTTATGCCAAACGGCTGCAGGAAGCCATTTTACCATCGTTTGATGACGTAAAAAAACACCTGCCGGGAAGTTTTATTTATTACAGACCAAAGGACATTGTTGCCGGCGATTTTTACTGGATGGAAACCGTTAAAACCAATGGCTCTGAAACCAATACTGTATTGATTGCTGCAGCCGACTCTACCGGGCATGGCGTGCCTGGCGCCATGGTAAGCGTGGTTTGCTCAAACGCGCTTAACCGGACCGTATTGGAATTTGGTGTAACAGAACCCGGTGAGATCCTGGATAAAACAAGGGAAATTGTATTGGAAACCTTTACAAAAAGTAATAAAGATGTAAAAGATGGCATGGACATCAGCCTTGTATCCATACAAAAACAAGCATCCGGAAAATCGATCATAAAATGGGCAGGTGCCAACAATCCATTATGGTACATTGAGAGCTCTGTCAGTTCGAGCGCCGCGCCCGACAACCGGCGGGGAGTTGAGAACAAAGAACTTAAAGAAATAAAAGCAGATAAGCAACCTGTAGGAAAAACCGATGAGCCAAAGCCCTTTACAACACATACCATGGAACTGGAACCGGGTTCAGGCATTTATATTTTCACCGACGGTTTTGCCGATCAGTTTGGAGGACCAAAAGGAAAGAAATTTAAGTATAAACCATTTGGTGAGTTACTGTTATCCATCTCGGACGACTTACCTGAAGTTCAATCCGAAAAAATTAACCTTGAATTTGAGAACTGGAAAAAAGAACTGGAACAGGTAGATGATGTGTGTGTGATTGGTATTAAGCTCTAAGTGTTGAAGATTGACGAAGCTGGTATCTTTTTTTGTGGCAATATCTTATTAACCATAAAACGTATGCCATGAAAACTACAGACGACAGCTCGGAATACAAAACAGTTTCTATTAACAGAACCTTTGATTTACCGGTAAATACAATATGGAAAGCCTGGACAGAGCCGGAGAGTTTTAAAAAATGGTGGGGACCATATGATTATACTTGCCCGTATTGTAACATAGACCTTAGAATTGGCGGGCAATGCCATGCCAGCATGAAGAATAAGAAGGATGGTGCAGAAACATTTTCTATAGGAACTTACAAGGAGATTGTAGAAAATAAAAAACTGGTTGTGACAGATAGTTTTGCCGACGGTAAAGGAAATATCATTGATGCACCTGAAGGCTTCCCTGGTAATTGGCCAAAAGAATTACTGATTACTGTTGACTTAAAAGAACAGGACGGAAAAACAAGTTTACACATGACACAGGGTCCAATGCCTGTTGAAATGTATGAAGACTGCATTAAAGGCTGGAACGAGTGTTTTGATAAAATGAGGGATAATCTAAAATAAGGGTATCCTATTCCACAGCCGATAAGATCATTTCTTTAATCGTATAATACTGCTTCATTTTAAGGTTCTTCTCCCGTCTCCAACCGTTGGAGAGGTTGATGTTAAAATGTTCCGAGACTTCCTTATAGTTCATGCCATTTAAAAAGGCTTTAACGTAATCATAATCCTTTTTTTTCCAGGAATCCAGGTAATCTTCATATATCAAAAAAAGGTTATTCAAATGCAAACTTAACTTTTCGTTATTGGTAGCTACTAAAAACCGGCTATCGGTTTTTTTAATGGATTGCAATCGGTTGCGGGCATCGGTTAAAGCAAAGCCAAGCCGTTCAAAAGCAGTATACTTACTTTGAACGGTTTTGATGGTATCGTGATAAATAACATGTTTCAGTTTAAAATCGAGGTTATTTTCAATAATGCATTCTTCTATATCAAATACTATTTCCAATGTTGCCTGCAAACTATTGGCAATTCCCTGAAATTCATCGGGTGGTAACAAGTCGAGCGAGGTGATAAAGTCTTTTTTGTGAATTTTATTGATAACACCAATAACATCCCGCAATTGCTTCTCAATACCGCTATTATTAGCCGGCCCGGCCTGTTTTACTGACGACATGACTATAAAATGCTCCATTTTTTAGCGGATATGCTTATTTTTACAGATCCAAATTTAACATTTTTGCACAAATAGCGCAAAAACTAAAAATAATTCATTTTTCTACCCGGTTTTGTTTGCCGGTAAGGAAATATGCCCTATATTTGCCGCCCAAATTAGAATTTAATTAAAAAATCAAGACGTGGACGCATTAAGTTATAAAACAAAATTTGTCAACAAAGCCAACGCAGAGAAAGAGTGGTTATTGGTTGACGCAGAGAACGAAGTAGTAGGCCGTTTAGCCTCTAAACTAGCGTATTTAATACGTGGTAAACATAAAGCAAGCTTTACACCGCACAGTGATTGTGGTGCAAACGTTGTGGTAATCAACGCCGACAAAGTTCGCTTTACAGGTGCTAAAATGGAAGATAAACAATACGTACGTTACACGGGTCACCCGGGCGGACAACGTTTTGCTACTCCAAAAGAGATGCTTGCTAAAAAGCCTGAAGAGGTAATTAAACACGCCGTTCATGGCATGTTGCCAAAAGGCCGTTTAGGAAGAGCAATCAATACAAATTTATTTGTATTTGCAGGTGCTGAGCATGATCATGCTGCACAACAACCAAAAAAAGTAGATTTATCAACAATTATTGCATAATATAATAATGGAAGTAGTAAACACATCAGGTCGCAGAAAATGTTCGGTAGCCCGTGCATATGTATCAGCTGGTACAGGCGTGATCACCATCAACAAAAGAGATTATAAAGAGTATTTCAAGACTCCAACTTTACAATACTATGTTTTACAATCATTAAACAACGCAAAAGCTGTTGGCCAGTATGATGTAAAAGTAAATGTAAACGGTGGCGGTACTACCGGTCAGGCACAGGCTGTACGTTTGGCAATTGCTAAAGCATTATGCGAAATTAACCCTGAATTGAAAAAAGATTTACGCGCGGAAGGTTTAGTGACCCGCGACCCTCGTATGGTTGAACGTAAAAAATTCGGTCAGAAAAAAGCTCGTGCACGTTTCCAATTCAGCAAACGTTAATATTTATTTTAGATTATACAAACATGTCAAATACATCATTCAACGAATTATTAGAAGCAGGTGCACATTTTGGTCACTTGAAAAGAAAATGGAACCCGGCTATGGCTCCTTACATTTATGCCGAAAAAAATGGTATCCATATCATTGATTTAAACAAAACAGTTGCTAAGATTGACGAAGCAGCTACAGCGTTAAAACAAATTGCCCGTTCAGGCAAAAAAATATTATTTGTTGCTACTAAAAAACAAGCAAAAGATATCGTAGCAGAAAAAGTAAAAGCGGTAAACATGCCTTATGTAACTGAGCGTTGGCCAGGTGGTATGTTAACAAACTTCGCTACCATTCGTAAAGCTGTTCGTAAAATGGCGCAAATTGATAAAATGGCAACTGATGGAACATTTGACAATATCTCTAAAAAAGAGAAATTGCAAATTTCCCGTGAGCGCGCTAAATTAGAGATCAACTTAGGTTCGGTAGCAGATTTAACACGTTTACCTTCAGCGTTATTCATCGTTGATATCTCTAAAGAGCATATCGCTGTGGCAGAAGCAAAACGTTTAAACATCCCTACGTTTGCGATTGTTGATACCAACTCAAACCCAAATTTTGTTGATTACGCCATCCCTGCAAACGACGATGCATCTTCATCTGTAGCTTACATCGTTGAGTTAATGTGCAAAGCCATTAATGAAGGATTAAGCGAGCGCAAAATTGATAAAGAAGCAGTAGCGGCTGACGAAAAAGAAGGAAGAAATTCGAAAGAAGAAGCGGAAGAATTAGCAGAAGGCATACAGGTAAAAGGCGCTAAATCTGACGATGATGAAGGCGGTGCTCGCAAAACGGCTCGTAAAAGAACAACAGCGAAAAAATAATTTTTCACTAAATAATTTTAACGGCCGTTCCTGATACAGGAAAGGCCGTTTTTTTTAAAGGATAATCAAAAATTAATACAAAAAAATAATACAATGGCAATTACAGCACAAGAAGTAAACAAATTACGCCAGCAAACCGGCGCAGGTATGATGGATTGTAAAAAAGCGTTAGAAGAAAACAACGGTGATTTTGAAAAAGCCGTTGACTTTTTACGTAAAAAAGGCGCAAAAGTAGCCGCTAACCGTAGCGACAGAGATGCTAAAGAAGGAGTTGTTTTAGCAAAAGTTTCGGCTGATGGAAAAACAGGAATTGTAATTAGTGTAAACTGCGAAACTGATTTCGTGGCAAAAAACGCAGATTTCATTGCATTTGCTGAACAAGTAGCAACTATCGCTTTAGATAAAAACGCAAAAACAATTGATGAGGTTAAAGCTGCACCTTTCAACAGCGATATTACTGTAGGCGACAAATTCATGGAGCAGGTTGGTAAGATCGGCGAAAAAATTGATATCGGTTACTTTGAAGTAATTAACGCTGAAAAAGTAGTTGGTTACATTCACCCGGGCAACCGAGTATCAGTTGTAGTTGGTTTCAACAAAGAAGTAGAGAACGAAGTTGGCCGTAACGTAGCCATGCAGGCAGCTGCAATGGCTCCTGTAGCTTTAGACAAAGAAGGCGTAACCGCTGAAATGCTGGAAAGAGAATTGGAAATTGCCAAAGAGCAAATCCGTGCTGAAGGCAAACCGGAAGATATGGTTGAAAAAATTGCTCAGGGTAAGATCTCTAAATTCTACAAAGAGTCAACTTTATTGAACCAGGAATACATTAAAGACAACAAATTAAATGTATTACAATACCTGCAAAGTGTTGATAAAGGATTAACTGCTACCGCTTTCAAGCGCTACTCGTTATCTTAATTTTTTTATTAAATCCCGATTCTTTAATCGGGATTTTTTTTGTTCTATATAAAGAACAGGTATTTTGTCACACTGAGCGGAGTCGAAGTGACAAAATACACAAACCGCTCCTCGACTTCGCTCAGACTGACTAAAACAACAAAGGGATTACTTCGTAAACTATGAAATACAAACGCATACTCTTAAAATTATCGGGCGAAGCCTTAATGGGAAACAAAGGATTTGGCATTGACCAGGTTCGTTTAATGGAATATGCCCGCGAAATAAAAGCGGCTTATGATGCCGGCTGCCAGGTTGCCATTGTTATTGGCGGAGGAAACATCTTCAGGGGTATACAGGCAGAGCAAGGCGGCATGGACCGTGTGCATGGCGATTACATGGGAATGCTGGCTACCGTTATTAATTCGATGGCCATCCAATCGGCCCTCGAAAACCTGAAGGTGCAAACGCGCCTGCAAAGCGCTATTAAAATGGAGCAGATCTGCGAGCCATTCATTCGCCGTAAAGCTGTTCGCCACCTGGAAAAAGGACGTGTGGTAATTTTTGGCGCCGGTTCTGGGAACCCTTATTTCACTACCGACTCAGCCGCCGCCTTGAGGGCTATTGAGATTGAAGCCGATGTGATTCTGAAAGGCACGCGCGTGGATGGCATTTACACCGCCGACCCTGAGAAAGACGCTACCGCTACCAAATACGACAAGATCTCGTTTGAAGAAGTGTATGGCAAAGGCCTTGAAGTAATGGATTTGACAGCCTTTACCTTATGCAAGGAAAATAACTTGCCTATTATTGTATTCGACATGAATAAAGCCGGTAACCTGCAAAGCCTCATCAAAGGCGAGAAAGTAGGAACACTGGTGGAAGTTTAAATATATTTTACATGAAATGAAAAAGCCCTTAGTAAAGCACTAAGGGCTTTTTTTAAGGTTATGTTGTAGAATAATATAGGATTAAATTATATTTTTCTATTTCTTTTTTCTTAGGCAAAAAGAAACAAAAAGACAAGTCAAAACGATCGCTGCCCGCTCAATTGTGTACTACACAATTGCCCTCATCAAGGAAGAAAAGGAAGTACTAAAAGAAAAAAGTAAGAGAAATTGATTAAATAATCCTAGGATTATTCCAATACACGGTATTTTTAAATCCGAACTCCAATAATGAGCACATCATCCACCTGCTCCAGCATATGACTCCTGCCTTGTTCATCTACCGAAGACTTCCAGTTGTTTAAGGCCGAAGCAAGGATGTCTTTCTGTTCTTCCATTGGCAAATGACAAATGCTCACCAGCAATTCCTTCAATTGCTTGTACATGAATTTTTTTCCTTTAGGTCCGCCAAACTGGTCGGGCATACCATCCGTCAACGCGTACACCACATCATTTTTTTGCAACTCGAATGCATGCTGACTGAATGATTCCGAATCCCTATCGTGTTTTCCAACCGGCATTTTATCCGGTTTCAGTTCAATCAGCTCTTTATTACGAACGATCCATACCGGGTTATTAGCCGCGCTATAAATGAGTCTCGTATTCTTCATATCGAAACTAATCAAGCTGCAATCCATGCCATCCTTACCTCCCTGCTCGCTTCCATCGTTTGATAAATGCTGTATGATCCTGCCGCGGGTATAATTTAAGATATCCTTAGGTTCGGATAATTTCTGGGCTTCAATTGCTTCATTTAAGCAGGAAATATTAAGCATACTCATAATGGCGCCCGGCACACCATGGCCCGTACTATCTGCTGTTACCAATACAAAGTGCCCGCTGTTCAACTCAGCACCCCAGTAAAAATCGCCGCTTACAATATCCTTTGGCTGAAAAAACACAAAGTAGTTCTTTAAGTTCTTGTTCAATAAATTATCGCTGGCCAATAAGGAGCGCTGAATTCGTTGCGCATAGTTAATACTGTCTACAATCTCTTTGTTCTTATGCTCCAGCTCATGCTTTTGGTCAACAATGGTTTTTGTTCTTAAGGCAATGGTATTTTCCAGGCTTATGTTTTTTTCTTTTAAGCGTTTGGTATAACTACTTACAAAAACCAGTATAGTACCAATAAGCAGCAATACATAAATAATGTAAGCCCAGGTTGTGCGGTACCAGGGTGGTAAAATGGTAAATGAAAATGAGATTTCTTTTGATTCGACCCCCAGCAGGTTTTTTGCCTTTAAATGAAATGTATACGAGCCTTCGCGAATATTTTGAACCTCAATAACTTTCCTTTCGCCCCACTCACCATAGCCTTCATCGGCACCCTCTATGTAATACGAAAAGGTAATGTACTCAGGCCCAAAATAGGATGTGGCGGCAGGATATAGGGAAAGCTGATTATTTTTAAAGGGAATTGCCGGCGGCTGAAAACTAAACTCGCCCGAAAAGTCTTCCAGGAAGGTTTGTGTTTTTTCTAAACCAAAATACGCTTTTGAAATAACGGCTTTAAACGCCGATGGTTTTAGCGACTGTTGCAAATCATAACAATACAAGCCCTGGTTAGTACCAATAAATACTTTGTTATCCTGGTAAAAAAAGTTCTTGGCATTGGCGCCTTGTATCCTGTTGAGAAAAGAATACACCACTTTAAAGGACGTATCGCCGGGTGCTATGCTCATGATCTCTTCCCGGCTGTCTTTCAATTTATCGGCCCGGGTGGTTTGAAACCAGATCTGATCTTTAATTTGCCTGGCTGATGAAACATTGACATCGGACGGAAGCGCATTAATTAAAGCTGAGCGAGTAACCTTGTGTGGATTTTTAGTGGTCCATTCAAAAAAGCCATTGTCGGTAGAGACGTACAGATTACCATTATAAGAAAAAACGCTGTTCTCACTCATACCCGGCAGTCCTTCCTTAGTTGTAATGGCAGTGGTATTGTTATGGCTGTCGAGAATAATGGCTCCGTTATTTGCCATAGCGGCTATAATGTTGCCAGCTTTATCACAGGCAATGGTTCTTACGGCGCCTATCTCCTCCAGCCGATGATCGATCTGAAACTTCCCATTATTCAATTTGCCTTTGTATAAATTATAATCCGTACCGGCATACAAGTTGTTTCTCACACTATCAAAAAATACCGTGTACGTAAACTCTTCCAGTATTAGCTTGTAATCTGTTCCATCAAACAAATACAAGCCATCAGCCGAGGCAATAAATAAATGATCGTTTGATTTAGAGAGTGAATAACACTCCATAACCAATTCGGTTTCTTCAAACCTGGAAGTAGCATTGTTTAATTTTAAAAGCCCTTTATCCGTTGCGGCAAATGTGTTCCCCTTAAAAATGATCGCGTTCTCCACCACCCCTTTAATGCCTTCCGCTTTTTTCCAAAACGTAATAGGTGTGTTATTCTCATAAAAGGCAATACCGAAATTTAACGAAAGCCACAGGTTATTGTCCGAATCCTGGTAAATATTTTTCACCGCATCGTCCTGTAAACCGTTATTGGAATTTAACCTGGAAATAAGCCTGAGCGATCGGTCGGTAATAATCATCCCGTCCTTTAAACTCCCAAATGCAAAACGGTTGTCGCCGATTTTAAGGCCACAATACACCTCTTTTTCTTTCAACCATTCATCAATAAGCGAGGGGTGCTTTACAAATACCGATTTAGCCGGATTTTTTTCATTATAATACAAATAGTAAACACCATCGTTACGGGTGGCTACCACATAAGTATTTCCCTCAACAGGTAAAACGGCGTACACTTTTTTATCGGCAAATAATTCACTGCCGCTCACAAACTCCAGCCTCCCTTTATTGAACACTTTAAATCCTTTATCGAATTCCCTGATGAATAAATGCTTGCCAATTTTAAAAAATGTATGAAAGGCTGAGCCTTCAGGCGAAAAGACCGTCAGTTTTTTATGGTCGTACCAGAATAATTTTTCGTTGCTGCAAAAGAACACATCCGAATTAATGCAATGTGTTGCCCAGGTAGAAGTAAACTCCTTATCTTTTGGTGAAAGGCTTTCCGATAGGGAAACATACTCCATATGACCCGAATTAGCCTGCCTCAGGTAACCAAACTCATTGTCGGCGCCCACGTATATTTTATCCCTCACATCCTTATCCAGTGAGAAAACGCTGGCGCTGTTGGGGAGCCGTATGGTTTTCCAGAACCTTCCATCGTAAGAGATGACGCCATTGAGGTTTGCAAAAAACATTTTCCCGATGGTATCCTGAACGGCATCCCAGTTTTGGTCGCTTCCTTTATAAACCGATGTTGAAAAATTACTGGTATAGCCATTACCCTGTTGAGCAAATAATTGCGTGCTTAAGCACAAAAGCATTATGCACATATAAAGGCAGCGGGTCATTGGTATATCACAATTTATGGCTAGGTAAATATAAAAATTAATCCATGAGGAATGCGATTTTTTATATTCGACCAAGTTGACTAAAATCACGATTTAGGTAAGTTTTAACAGGACGACCGGTCGTTATTTTGAAAAAAATGGTATTTTTGCTTTGAAAAAATAACTTCAAAATGAAAAAACATTTATTTACGGCTTTAACCTTATTAGTTTCTTCTGTTTTATTTAGCCAGTCAATTCCCAATGGCGGATTTGAAGGCTGGAATACAATAAATTATGAGAACCCTTTAAACTATCAATCTTCCAACCTAAGCAATAACGATGGCGTTCAAAGTCCTGTTAATGTTGTTAAAACAACCGATGCCTTTCATGGCAACTATGCGGTTAAACTAACTACAACTTTATCAACAAATGGCGTAGATACTTCGTTTGCATATTTTGCCAATGGCGATCCGGGTAAAAACCCGCCAAGAGGTGGATTTCCCATTAGCCAGTTGCCAACAGGCTTCCGCTTCCATTATAAAAGTAACATTATGCCAAACGATTCGTCATTAGTGCTTGTTGCGTTTAAAAAGAACGGGGCATCAATTGGTAATTATTTTTATGCTGTAAATGCCACGCATAGTACATACACACTATTTTCAAAAACGTTCAGCCCTGCTTTATCAATGACTCCTGATACTGTTGTGATTGGTTTTGCCTCCAGCTTTCCGTTTGGTGCCGATCCCAAGCCCGTACCGGGAAACATGCTGCAGGTTGATAGTATTTCTTTTACCGGCATTACGTCACAACCAAGCGACCTGAATGGCGATCTTGAATCATGGCAAACCATCAGCAACTCACAAATTTTAGGCTGGAACATCAATGGCCAGAACGAGGGAGGCAATTATCGTACAACCGATTCTTACAGTGGAACTTATGCCCTTGAACTGCAAACCCAAACGCCTTCATTTGGGGGCGGCGGTGTATCGGCTGCATTTGCAACAACCGGCCATTTTACAAACAACGGTCCTCCAAAAGTCGGGTACCCGTATAATAAACTGGTAGATACGCTTGTTTTCTTTTATAAATATTTGCCAGCCGATCCAAACGATAGTGCTCATATTGATTTGAGCTTTAGTTTAAATGGCGTTAATAATTATGGCGTTCAAAAATTCCTTCACGTATCGGGTGGTTATCAAATGGTACAGGTGCCATTCAGTAACCCGGGCCTTGCACCCGACAGCCTTATCATAAACATTGCTTCCTCAACTTATTCATCCTATCCTATTCCTGCTTCCTATATTGGTTCCGACCTTAAAATTGACAACATGTATTTTAAATCGCAAAAAATGCCGGTTGCCAATTTCAACATGCAGTCATCGGGCTGCATAGGCCAGCCAATACAGTTAACCGATAATTCGGCCAACATGGTAAGCGGCTGGAACTGGCTGATGCCAGGCGGAAGTCCTTCGAGTTCCATTATTCAAAACCCGCAGGTTACCTATTCCACACCTGGTACAAAAACAGTTACATTGTATGCCACCAATGTTATTGGTACTACCAATACAAGCCCTGCATTTACAAAAACAATTACTATTTATGCCATACCTTCCATAAGCGCCAACTCAGCGGTTATTTGTGGCGGCAATAGCGCAACCTTAACCGCCAGCGGCGCTACGTCGTATTCATGGAGCTCAGGTCAAAATACGGCTTCCATTTCGGTAACACCAACCATAACTACCAATTATACCGTAACCGGTACAAGTAATGGTTGTTCCAGCACAGCAGTTTCGGCCGTAGTTATTCCTGCCACATCGGCACCAAATATTTGCATGGTAACAACCGACAGTACTTCTACCAACAATATCATTATCTGGGAAAAGCCCATTTCAAATAAAGTAGACAGCTTTATTGTTTACCGCGAAGTAACATCGGGCACTTATGCCCGTATTGGCGGACAGAAGTATGGCACTTTAAGCCAGTTTGTGGATACGGTAAGAAGCGTAGGTCCTGCTAACGGAAACCCGAACATTGGAACTTACCGCTACAAATTACAAATAAAAGACAGCTGCGGGAACCTCAGCCCTTTGAGCCCTTACCACAACAGTATTTATTTTGTAAACAACTCGGGCACATTTACCTGGAATACTTATGCTGTTGAAGGACAAACCTTAACACCTGTTACACAGTTCAATTTGTTGAGAGATGATTTTAATACAGGTACATGGGCAGTTATTGGTACCGTAGCCGGCACACAAGGCATACTTGCCGATCCTAACTACAACACCTACATCGCCACCGGTAACTGGCGGGTAGAAGCCTTAGGGTTTAACTGTAACCCAACCGCCAGAACCACACAGGCCTTTAATAAATCAAAATCCAATGTGAAGAACAATTTCACGGTTGGCATCAACAACCACAACCTGTCTGCGAATTTTATGATTGCCCCTAACCCTGTGAGATCTGAATTACAAATTAACTTTACAAACCCGCTGAACGTAAAAACCGAATGCATCATCACGGATGTATTAGGAAAAACAGTTTCTAAAGCTGAGCTAACAGAAGGCAATTCGCTCATCGTTCCGGTAAGTGATTTAACTACAGGCGTTTATTTTGTAAAAATTCAGCAAGCGAATACGACAGCAATCAAAAAATTCATAAAAGAATAAGAAAAACTTAGGGGCAATATATCTGGTATAATGATTGTAACGAATTATATAAATTGCATTATAATTTAACCATGAAGCTTTCAAGATATATTGCCTTTTTGCTCATCATAGCCTTTATTTCTTCGGTTTGTATTTCCTGTAAAACCCACAGGGATTGCAGGGGAAGAAAGAAAACGGTGAAAACGCAAATGGGCGGCTGGTTATAGTTATTTATTTGTACTTTTTAACACCAAGTGCGTTTAATATGAAACTATAAAAATCAGCGCTTTCATTCATATAAGTGTTATAAGTGCGGGCTCCATAATGGCCCGCATTTTTTTCGACCCTTAACAATACAGGATTTTCTTTGGAAGCTAACGATTGCAAGGTTGCTACAAATTTATACGAGTGCAAAGGTGGAACCCTATCGTCATAATCGGAGGTCATAACAAGCATTGCAGGATACTTTACATCTTTTTTTATATTATGTAAAGGTGAAAAAGACCTGAGATTTAAAAATGTTAAAGAATCCTTTACCGTTCCATGCTCATCATTGTGTATTGATCCTACTGTAAAATTTTCGAACCGGAGCATATCATAAACACCAACTACCGATACCACGGCACCAAACATATCAGGCCGTTGTATAGCAGCAGCGGCGGCCATCAATCCTCCATGAGAAGCTCCTGTGATAGCTATTTTCGAAGGAATTGAATACCCTTTGTCGACAAAAAATTTAGAAGCATTCACAATATCGTTGATCGAATGCTGACGGTTAAATAATTTACCGTCTTTATACCAATAGTTTCCTTTCTCTCCTCCACCTCTTATCATGGCATAAGCATAAATACCGCCGTTTTCAACAAAAGATATTTTACCGGAATTATACGCTGGCTCATAAACCGTTCCGTAACCGCCATAAAATTCAATTAAAACAGGATTGTTTCCATCAGGTTTTATGTTTTTTTTATGCATAAGCAACATAGGTACCATGGCAGTATCAGATTTATACATCACTTTTTCAACAACAAAATCATCCATTGAATAATTGATCTTTACAGGCTCTATGATCTCAAATTGACGGTTAGTAAGGTTCATAGCGGCTAAAACAGGTGGATGTAAAAATGATGCATAGTCAAACAGCAGTTCATTGTTTTTAGGATCAACACCAATAAAAGAACAGGCTGCCCCAAAAGGGATTTCTACTTTCTTAATGATCTCATCTTTTTCATTGATGATTACTAAATATTGTTGCTGGTTATAATAACAGATCTCGTAAAAAAAATCCTTATAATAAAGCGCATCGTTCAAAATAAGTTCAGAACTAAGCCGGTGTATCTCTTTATGCTTTAAAGGCGTTTTAACATTCAGACTTATGATCTTATTTTCTGTTTGACTCTTTACAAAAAAAGTGAGTTCATCATTTTTGGAGGCCAGTAAATGATAAGCTTTCCCTGTTTTTTTAATAAGTGGCAAAAGGCCTTTTTGTGTCGAATCCTTAAAGTCAAAATAATAATAAGACCTCATGTTTGTATTTTCATTGCAATCTTCAATAATCAGGTACCTTTCATCCTTTGAAACCGTAACCGGGAAAAAATTATAGGGAGCATCCGTTCGTTTAAAGATGAGGCTATCCTGTTCCTGCAGTGTACCTAAACGGTGATAATACAATTTAGGGCTTTTGGCGGCCTGTGTATACTGATTAGCATTCTCTTCTTTTTCAAAACGCTGGTAATAAAATCCATCTCCTCTCCACTCAATACCCGATAGTTTAATATTATACAAATGATCTTTAAGACTCTTTTGTTTTTCAAGATCCGCAACTTTTAACTCCATCCAGTCACTCCCATTACTGTTAAAACAATAAGCCATGTATTTGGAATTACGTGATAACGAATACCCTTTAATGTCAATGGTTTGGTCTTTTTTCACACCAAGGTCTTTGGTAATGAATAACTCTTCCCAGTAAGCTATTTTTATATCTTTTGTATAATAAACAACCATGTTTTTCCCTCCAAACATTGTCCTTAATTCAAAATAATAATCACCATGTTTTTCGGGATTAAAATAGCTCACAAACGAGTTTTTCTTGATTTGCTCCGAGAGTGTAAAATGATTGGGGATCTTATTGAGGTAATCTCTTGTAAATTCATTTTGTTGTTTTACCCATTCGGTTGTTTCTACAGATTGCTGATCTTCGAGCCAGCGGTAAGGATCCTGGATCACTTGTCCAAAAAACGTATCGCTCTGCATAACAGTTTTAGTTTCTGGATACACAAAGCTTTGAGAAGAAATTGAGTAACAGGCAAATACAAAAGGAACTAAAAGAAGAAAACGGGTCATAAAGGGATTTCAATAAAGCCAAATTTAAGTATTTATTTTACAAAAAAACCATTGTTTTTTTATCAAACTATTATTGCTAATTTTGGTAATTCTCAAAACCAAAAAACTTCTCTTTATGTCAAAAGTTCACAATTTTAGCGCCGGGCCTGGAATTTTACCTCCGGATGTTTTAAAACAAGCGGCTGATGCCTGCATCAATTTCGATAACATGAACTTATCGTTGCTTGAAATTTCGCACCGCAGTAAAAATTACGTCGCGGTTATGGATGAAGCCCGTGCCCTGATAAAAGAACTTTTTGAAGTGGGGGATGATTATGAGGTATTATACCTGGGCGGTGGCGCCAGCACGCAATTTGCCATGGTACCTTACAACCTGTTGACGGATAATGGCTACGCGGCATATGTGAACACAGGTGTTTGGGCCAGCAAAGCCATTAAAGAGTCTAAAATTATTGGTAATACAAAAGTGATCGCTTCTTCGGAAGACAAAAACTTCAGCTATGTGCCAAAAGGATACGAGATCCCAAAAGATGCCGATTATTTACACATCACCTCAAACAATACCATTTACGGAACACAAATGAAGAGTTTTCCGAAATGTGATATTCCCCTGGTGTGCGATATGAGCTCCGATTTATTCAGTCGTAAGATTAACGCGAAAGATTTTTCATTGATTTATGCCGGAGCTCAAAAAAACATTGGCCCGGCCGGCAGTACCATGGTAATGGTAAAGAAAGACATTCTTGGCAAAACAGGCCGTAAAATGTTATCGATGCTGGATTATAACGTGCACATTAAAGGAGAATCCATGTACAACACACCACCGGTATTCCCGGTGTATGTAACCATGCTTACATTGCGTTGGCTAAAGCAAAACGGCGGCATTAGCTGGATTGAGGAAAAAAATCAACAAAAAGCGGATTTATTATATTCTGAAATAGACCGTAATTCTCAATTTGTGGGAACTACCGCTAAGGAAGACCGAAGCAACATGAACGCTTGTTTCCTGTTAAACAAACCTGAACTTGAACCGGAGTTTGACAAACTTTGGAAAAGCGCTGGTATTGACGGTATTCGCGGGCACAGGGACGTAGGCGGTTACAGGGCATCGTTATACAATGCTTTACCAATTGAAAGCGTACAAGTACTGGTAGAGGTCATGAAAGCGTTTGAAGCCAAATTTGCGTAAGCCTTGATGGCATTTAAACAATAATACACTCTTAAACTCCGTTATTAAAAAGTGAAGCACTCATTGGCATTTATATTATTGTTTGTGTCGTACGCATTAAGCTCACAAGATGAAAAATCGGCACCTGAGCTGCCGCGTTTTTCCATAAGAGCCAATGCGGGTATTCCAAAAATTGCTTCCAGTAAACAGTTCCGTACCTCTTTTTCAGGCGTTATAACCGGCGATGCCAGTGTGAACTGCAAATTATTTTCTAATTTCTTTACAGGCGTTGGTTACTCCTATACATATTACAAATGCCAGAAATATTTCAGGGATCCCCTGCGCGATAACATCAATACCATTTTGCAAACCCAAAATGGATATGTAAAAGTAGGCTACGATAAATTTTTTAGCGGACGTGGTTTTGCAACCTTTTCTGTAAATATGGGCTATAGCTTTAGCCAATATAAAAGCGTGAGGTACAAGAACGACAGCTTAAAAGGAAAGTACCCCTCACAATACAGCAATGCTTTTATAGAGCCCATGATAGGGATCTATTTTATTGTTGATCCTAATTTTGCTATTGGCGGGCATTTATCGTACAATTATAACTTTGCACAGTTCAACCCGCTGTACCCGCAATTTAATGAATGGGGTCCTTATGGTTATACAAGCATTTCCAATAAATGGAACATGAGTTTGATTACCCTGGGTTTTGGTTTTTATTATGGCTTAGCCCGTAAATAAACGACTATGAATAAATTGTTTTTTAAACATCTTCTTCCTGTTATCACAGTTTCTTTTTTCTTTAACTGTTCAGGCCCGGCCCCGGCAACTGAAACAGTTTCACAAGATACAGCCTTAGCCTTGAAACACAGCTTAGAAGTACCTGAAAATGCCGAACCTGATTTCTCCTTTGTTCTTTCATCTTACGATGGCACTCTTGAGAATGCCCGGCTGAGAATGTCGGAAATTATTAAGGGCAGGGAAAACAAAGAACTATCTGCCTATTCATACCATTACGATAATGGTAGCGGCGAAAATCCCATGCAGGGAACGCTTTGGTTTAGCACTGTACCACAAACCGACGGAAAAGAAGATGTATGGTGCCTGAAACTGGCGAGTGATTTTTACGCCATTGACTATTTTTTTGATGAGGGTAATACTTTATTTGCCATCAGGCAGTATCCTGTAGGCAAAGAAATTGTACCAAGCGCCGAGATTTTTTACACTAAAGACGGATCGCTTATGAAAGGATCATGGATACAACGACCTAATGATGTGGTAATACAACTGGCTGAATATAAGGGCGACTATTGGTATGATTTCCTGGAAGGGTATCCTTTTTACCATACGGTGAAACAAATGAAAGACGATAAAAGCCTGCAATATCAGCAGTAACAAGTAGGCAGTTTGCAGTAGGTAATGTTCAATAAACGATGCATTGTTTTCCTATCTGTATAATACCACCAACACTGCCACCTGCCAACTGTTCACTGAACTACTCAAACCTCAAACTCTCAATAGGATCTAATTGCGAAGCGCGCTTGGCCGGCAAATAACCACTTACAAGGCCCACGAACATGCATATGGCAAAGCCCGTAAAGATCCAGAACCAGGGTATAAAAAAATCGGAGCTTAAATACAAGGATATGCCATTGGCCATAAGGATGCCCATTAAAATGCCGAAGCTTCCGCCCAAAAAGCAGATCACCACACTTTCAATCAGGAATTGATTTTTAATGGTTTCGGCGGTAGCTCCCAGTGCCTTCCTGATCCCAATCTCGCGCGTACGTTCGGTTACCGACACCAGCATAATGTTCATTAAGCCAATGGCTGCGCCAACCAGCGTAATGATGCCAATAATAACAAAACCCATTGACGCTTTTCCTGTTAAAGCAATAAGCATACTGGCCAGGCTATCCGCTTTTGTAATTTCAAAGTTATCATCTTCGCCAACGGGCACGCTTCTGATTTTTCTAAACAAGCCCGTTGCCTCGCCCAGTGCCAGCTCCAGCCAATGGGCGTTTTTTGCCATTACGCTAATGGTAAAGCTCATATCGGGCCGGCTAAAATATTGCCGGGCATTGGTTAAAGGAATAATGGCAATCTTATCGCCGCCAAAACCCATGCTATTGCCTTTGCTTGCCAGCACGCCAATAATTTTGTATTTACCGCTGCCAATGGTAATGATCTTATCCAAGGCTTTTTGTTTTCCTTTAAACAGGTCAAACTCCACGTCCTTACCAATAATAACCAAATGTGTACCTGATGCGATTTCCTGCGGCGAAAAATTTCTTCCCTTTTCCAGTTCATAACCGCTGGTAGCCAGGTAATTTTCGTCGCCCCCAAATACCTGTATGTTTGGGTTGGTATGTTCCGCCTCAAACTTTAGCCTTGCGCTCCACGATGCCATGGTGGATACAGCGGTTGTGACAGGAAAATCAAATTCATCCTTAAAACGAAGCGCTTCTTTATAGGTAATAGCCTGGTATCTTTTTGCTCTTCGCCCGCGGTGACCTACTTTTACGCCTACGTCCCTGTTGCGTATGGTAAATGAGTTGGCCCCCATGCTGGTAAAGTTGCTGTTAATGGAGCCTTTCATGGCATCAATAGCAGAGGAGATGCCAACCAGGGCAGTGATCCCGAAAAAAATAATAAGCATGGTTAAAAAAGCCCTTAACTTATTTCCTTTTATGGAGTCGGTAGCAACTTTTATATTTTCCTTAAGCAATAATGCCATCCTGTAAAATTAACCAATTGCTTTGTTATTACTACTACCCAGGCAGTTTTTTTAAACATAGCCCTGGCATTGAATTTACATAAGGTGATTAAATGCATAAAGTCTTATTGCCATGAGAACTATTACATCCTGGAAATTGAGCATCCTATCTTTTTTCTGTTTAGCAGTTATCCTAACATCCTGCCTGTTTCCGCCAAGGTCATTTAAGCATACCAAAACCCCTACCCCGCCCGATTATACACAAACAAGCTGCTGGGTTGGTTTACCGGATAAAAAGGACAGTGTGGATTGTGAGATGCCACACTACGGGATTAAGGACGATCAAAAGAACGCGAAAGTAGATGTGTTCTTCATTCATCCTACCAATTACGAATATGGCAAACGGTGGAACGTGAACCTTGATAACAAACAAGCCAATGCCTTTACCGACACGTATCCTGCAAAAATAGAAGCCAGTGTGTTTAATGCCAGTTGCAGGATTTATATGCCACGGTACAGGGTAACCAACCTCTTTACCTATTTTGCGGCCGAAAGAAATGCCAAACCTGCTGTGAATCTTGCTTATTCGGATATTCGGACCGCCTTTTTATATTATATGAAACATTACAATAAAGGCCGTCCCATTATTATTGCATCGCACAGCCAGGGCACTGATTACGGGGTTCGCCTGATAAAGGAGTTTTTTGACAAGGATACCTCTATTCGCAAGCAATTTGTAACGGCCTACTTAATTGGAAGGCCCATTTACGATACTACTTTTAAAACCATTACACTCTCAACAACGCCCAGGGAAACAGGCGGTTTTGTAACCTGGAACAGCGTAGCCAGGTGGACCAATTCCTTTTACGGGCAACAGGTTGGGAAAATTCTTTGTGTGAACCCCATTACCTGGGGACAGGATACGGCGTATACCAAAAAATCGCTGCACAAAGGTTCGGTTCCTTACGATTACAGCCGGGTTGATACCGCTTTTATTGAGGCCCGCTGTGCCCGTTCGGGTTTTTTATGGTGCATTATATCGGCTAAGGCCAATGCGAATGATTACCCGAAAATTCATTCACCCTATTACCATGTGAATGATTATAATTTCTTTTACATGGATATTCGCGCAAATGTAAAACAACGCATTGACCAGTATTTTAAGGAACAACATTCCAAATAAATTTAGCGGCTGTTTTATACGAAATTCCTACAGTTTCATCATCCGATCCATCTGATAACAATTCTTTAATCCTATCTTTAAATAAGGGGCTGGCACTCTTAACATTTATTGGCATATTGGGTAGTTTTGAGTGTGTTCAAATGAATATCCTCTAAACCCTTTTACACTATACGAATGAAAAAAATTTTAATTCTTAGCCTTGTTTTCATATCCTGCCTGGCAGGTATTTCACAAACTAATTTAGATTTTGAAGCCGGTAACTTTAGCGGCTGGACCGGTAAGGTTGGTTACACGGACGCTTCGGCATCTATGGTTACGGTATCTGTAGGGATTATTAGCACGGGCGTAAACGCGGGCTTGTATGCCCGATCTTATCACACCATTATGAACGGAGCAGGAAATGATTTTTTTGGGCCGTTTACACGTGTAGCGCCCGGAGGTAATTATTCGGCCCGGATAGGAAATATTGGTACAAATGTAAACTCTACCGGAGGAGGTGATTGTTCGGGAATTAATCCCGCTTATTACGCCCCGGGAACGGATTTCGTCAATGGACCTATTCCTGCCCCATGGTCGGGTGCTGAGTCCATAGAACAATCTTTCGTAGTAACGGCTGCTAATGCTATGGTCACATTGCAATACGCTGCTGTATTTAATAACGGAAACCACAGTGGGCCAGGAGCAACATCAAATGTAAAACCCTGGTTCAAGGCAGAGGTATTGAATAGTTCCGGAGTGTCTATTACTAGCTGTTTGACCTATACCTATGAACTAAGTACACCTTTACCAGCACAGGCAGCAACCTCGTCACAAACGGTCTGCTGGTACCCGATGTCTTCTGGTACCCATTCTATTGTGGTTTATATGCCCTGGCAAAGAAAATTATTTGATTTAACCCCTTATATAGGCCAAACCATTACGGTTAAATTTTCAGCCGGTGGCTGTGATGAAGGGGGACATTTTGGCTATGCTTATGTTGATGCATCAGCGGGCCCTAAAGCCTTGATCCAAACAGGGGGAGCAGGTTGTACAGGCCCTGTAACCTTAACCGGCCCCACGCAATACGGCAGTTCTTATACATGGTCCGGACCGCCTGGCGGAATCACGGCACAATCGGCAAACACCGCTACCGTCAATACTACAGGTACATACACGCTTACGGTCGGCACGGGACCGTGTGCCATTACGTTTACCACTGCTGTCAATTTAACCTCCCCTTCGGTCACGGCGGTGCCTTCTCTCCAAACGCTCTGTTCGGGCGGAAGTGTGTCGGGCATCAACTTTTCGCCTTCGCCGGCAGGCGCAACGGTCAACTGGACCAACACCAATACAAACGTGGGCATTGGGGCTTCCGGTAGCGGAAGCATTACAGCCTACACGGCGCCAACCGTTACCTCACAACAAGTAGCGTATGTCACAGCTACACCGAGTTTGGCAGGATGCACCGGTCCGGCAAAAACATTTACCATTACCATTAATCCTTATCCTAATTTAACGGTGAGTAGCAGTCCAACCATTACCTGTAATTCTCCAACAGTATCGTTAACAGGTTCCTCATCCACCCCTGGCGCAACATACTCCTGGTCGCCGGGAGGTTCCGCTCCTACTTCAACCATTACCAATGTTACTACAGCTAACAATTATACCATCACCACAACGGTTGGAAGTTGTTCAACCCAGTCGGTCATTCCCGTCACGGCCAACATCGCTGTTCCAACGGCAACCGCGTCTACCACATCAACCATAACCTGCTCCAGCACTTCGGCTGTGTTAACGGGCAGCAGTACCACTTCGGGCGTCACCTATTCATGGAACCCCGGAGGCTCGGCACCAACTGCCAGTTCCACATCGGTTCCCGCGGCAGGAAATTACACCCTCACGGTTACCAATCCGGCCAATGGCTGTAAGAGTACGTCTATTGTCAATGTCACTTCAAACACTACTCCTCCAACAACAACAGCTACAGCCACAGGCGCTATCAGCTGTCTTGCCACTTCAACATCAACATTAAGCGGTGGCACGCCAACTGCCGCCACTTATACATGGACCGGGCCTGGCGCCATTACCGGCGTTAACTCATCAAGCGCTACAGTAACAACTCCCGGTAATTATACCTTAACGGTAACAGGCACCAACGGCTGTACAAGTTCAACTGTTACTACCGTTACTTCAAATACAAATCCTCCAAGCCCTACAGCTTCTGCAGGAAGTAATTCCATTACCTGTACAACCACTACGGTTGGTTTAACAGGTGGTCCTGCTTCATTAACCTATACCTGGACAGGACCGGGTTTTAGCGGAAGCACCAATTCGCAAAATGCAACGGCAACTGCTCCGGGTAATTATACATTAACCGTAACAGGCGCCAATGGTTGTACCAATACAGCAGTGACCACAGTTGGCACCAATACCAGTCTTCCAAGCCCAACGGCTTCTTCAACAGGGTCTATTACCTGCAGTACAAACACAGTGGCTTTAACAGGAGGTCCTTCAGCCTTAACCTATACCTGGACAGGACCAGGCTTTAGCGGCGGCACCAACTCGCAAAATGCTACCGCAACAGCATCGGGTAATTATACCTTAAGTGTAACGGGTGCCAATGGTTGTGTTAATTCAACTGTAACCGCGGTAAACATTAATACCACTTCGCCTGTAATAGCAAGCATAGGACCTGATGTAAATATTAATTGTACCATAGCAACAGCAACCTTAACCGGAAACTCATCAACGCCAGGTGTAAATTATAGCTGGACCGGGCCTACAGGTGTAACACCAGCCGGTACCACTCCAACCAATTCAACAACCATTGTATCGGCAGGCGGCACTTATACATTAACCGTTACCAACCCGGTAAACAGCTGTACTGCCAGCGCCGTACAATCTGTTATTCAGAATACAGTTGTGCCTATTGTCAACGCAAGTGTTTCAAACACCATTACCTGTTTAACAACTACGGCCACAGCTATGGCAACTACAACAAGTAACCCTGTGAGTTATACATGGACCGGACCGGGAATTATCTCAGGCTTGGGTACCGGGACTGTTACTTCCAACCAGGGAGGAACCTTTGAGTATACTGTAACTAATACCATGAATACTTGTGCCACCACCGGAACTGTTACAATTGTATCAAATACGGCCCAACCAACGGCTTCGGCGAGCAACGCGACTCTTACCTGCGTGAATACATCGGCTACACTAAACGGTGGTCCTTTAGCGGGTGTAACTTACAGCTGGACGGGAACAGGAATTACAGGAGCAAGCGACCAGGCAGATGCTACGGTAAATGCAGCCGGTGACTACACATTAACAACTACAGCAGCTAACGGGTGCAGCAATACAGCCGTATCAACTGTAAGCAGTGACCTGAGCACTTCTGTTGCAGACGCGGGCTTTACACAAACCATTACCTGTGCCAGCAATTCGGTAACTCTTAACGGTTCTTCATCGCCTGCCGGAACCGCCAACTGGCTTGGTGGTGTGTGTGGTTCTTCCTCGAGCTTTACAACTACAGCCTGCGCGCCTGGTACTTATACACTCGAAGTGACCAATCCAACCTCGGGTTGTACCACTACCGCAACGGTAGCTGTAACTTCGTCAACAGATGTACCGCAGGCAACTGTGGATAATATTAATACCATTACCTGTACCAATACGCTTTCAACCATAGGTGTTACTGTAAACAACCCGGCCGATATTAGCTATAGCTGGTCGGGACCGGGCATTACAGGCGCCAATAATACGGCTACTACTACTGCCAATGTAAGCGGTACTTATACTATTACCATTACCAATACAGTAACCAATTGCCAGTCGATATACACAGCCAACATACCTGAGGATACCACACCGGTTAGCGCAAGCGCTGCGCCTGCCACATCCATTACCTGTGTGGCCACAACCGCAACCTTATCGGCTACGCCAACCGGAACCAATTATGGTTACGCCTGGTCAGGACCGGTAGTAAGCGGAGGCAACACCGCGAACCCGATTGTAAATGCAGGAGGTGATTACGAAGTAACCATTACCAACAGCAATAACGGCTGTACCGGAACGTATACGGTAAGTGTACCAACCGATACCACTGTTCCTACATTGACCTTAAGCCCAAGCTCGGTAATGACAACCTGTGCGGCACCAAATGTAACTTTAACCGCGACAAGCAGCGCCGATCCGTCTTCTACTTACACATGGACTGCTCCATCAACAGGCAGCCTGGATGATCCAAACAGCAGTACACCTACCGCGGGAGGCAGTGGTATATTTACCGTTGCGGTAACCAATACGGTAAGTGGTTGCATATCGGCTGTAGAAACAGTAACGGTAACGGCTGATTCCAACACTCCTACATTGACGGCACTAGCCAGCAACACGGTAATTTGCTCGGGAGCGGCAGCTACATTAACTGTAAGCGGAACAGATACTTATACCTGGAGTCCAAATACGTCTTCTTCCAATAGTTCAACCATTAGCGTAACACCTACTGTAACAACAACCTATTCGGTAGAAGGAACGAATACCTCAAGTGGTTGCTCAAACTTTACCAGCATTACCATTAATGTAACACCTACTCCAAGCGTAGGCATGAGCAGCAACATCAACGCGGTATGCGAAGGCAATAGCGCTGTCATTACATTAACCGGGGCCAGTTCCTATACCTTAACCGATCCGGCAGTTGTAACAACAGGTACGGCTATTGTTACACCAACCGCGCAAACCACTTATACGGCTATTGGTGAAACTGCAGGTTGCGCCAGCGAAACGCAAACGTTGACGATTGATGTAAATGCCTTGCCAACGCTTGCCGTATCGAGCCCAACCACTTGCGCCGGAAGCCCTGTAACAATAAGCGCCAGCGGAGCAGATACCTATACATGGTCAACTACCGATAATACCAGTACCATTACCGTGAGCCCAACAAGCAATGCCACCTACAGTGTAAGTGGAACCAATACATTAACAGGTTGTACCTCAACCATCACAACTACCTCCATAAATGTAGCGCCATTACCGGTTGCAAGCGCCAATGCCAATCCTAATACCGTGTGTACCAGTGGCAGCATTGTGTTGAACGCGAACAGCACCGCCGCAGGATCAACTTATACCTGGACCAGCGGAACGGGTATTGATGCCGGTAATCAAAACCAGGGAACGGTTACTATTCCTGCCTCAACATTAACAACAGGCACCTATACGTATTCCTTAATAGCTACAAGTCCCGAAGGTTGCGTGTCGTTGGCCGCTACAACTACCGTAAATGTGATCGATCTTCCAAACGCGAATTTTGATCTGAGCGACCTGAGCATTTGCCAAAACAGCAGCGGAAGCCTGAGCATTAACAATCCGCAAACAGGTGTTACTTACGATTGGAATATTGGAGGCACCGCTGTTAACAATGCTAACCCGGCAAACGTACCCGGCAATATTACAGGCGTGGTAGGAACTTACACCGTAAGCGTGGTAGCCTCTATAGCAAGCTGTACCAACTCTGCCATTAATACCTTAACCGTAAACGCCCTTCCAACTGTTGCCTTGGTAAACTCAAGTGTGTATGCCTGTGAAAATTCAAGCGCAGGACTGGAAGTACAGAACCCTGATGGTACATACAATTACTCATGGACCTATGGCAGCCAAACTGTTGGAACAGGAAACAACATTGCTGTAAATCCTGTCACTACAGCCTCTACAGGAATGTATACCGTTACTGCTACCGATGGCAATGGCTGTTCTAACCGCACGGCCGGGCTCATTGATATTAAACCTTGTGACACTTTTGTGCCGGAGATCTTCACACCAAACGGAGATGGCAAGAACGATGGATTTGAGGTTAAAAATATTCAGTATTATCCCGACAATCATTTAAAGATCTTTAACCGCTGGGGTAACCTGGTATATGAAAAACAAGGTTACCTGAACGAATTCATTGGTTACTCCAACACAGGAGACGCGGCCGGAAAAGAAAAACTTCCTTCAGGCACCTATTATGTGATACTTGATTATGGTGATAAGAAAACCGAAGTGTACACTGGATATCTTTTATTACAGTATTAATGATTATAAAATAGATTTAAGATCATAGCCATGAAAAATCGTTTAAACATATTAGCACTTGGTATTTGTTTTATAATAATTAATACCCGTGCCACCGCGCAACAGGAAACACAACACAGTATGTACTTCTTTAATCCTGTGTTGGTAAACCCTGCTTACGCAGGGAGCCAGGAAGCACTGCAAATTACAGCTACCGCCCGCGACCAGTGGACCGGATTAAAAGGCGCTCCTAAAACACAGGTGCTTTCATTACATTCACCATTACGAACTGAAAAAATTGGTGTAGGCTTTACCGTGCTCAATGATGAGCTTGGAGTTACCAAAAACACCGGTGTGTATTTGGACCTGGCCTACAGCATAAAAGTAAACAAGAAGAATAACCGCTTAGCATTTGGTGTAAAAGCAGGGATGGATTTTTTCAGGCAGGACTTCTCTAAATTAAGGATCAACGATAATACCGATGAGCTCTACCTGGACGGTTTCAGCTACAAAAAGAACCTGTTCAACATTGGAGCCGGGATTTACTACTATGGAAAAAGACATTACCTGGGCATATCCACTCCGCGCCTGGTAAAAAACAAGATCAACCTCGCAGCCGATCAACAGGCCTTACAGGAAAACCACTATTACTTTTTTGGTGGCATTGTTATCAAACTGAATCCTGCTATTAACATGCGCCCATCGTTTATTGTAAAATATGTAAACAACGCGCCTTTATCCATGGAAGGAACCCTATCTTTCCTGTTTTACGACAAAGTATGGATTGGCGCCATGTACCGCCACAAAGCAGCTGCAGGTCTCAACATTATGTACAATGTCAACCAGAACTTAAGAATTGGGTATGCTTACGATTACCAGTTAACCTCTTTACAAAAATTCAGTCAGGGCTCGCATGAAATCATGATTAGCTATGACCTGAGAAGTAAAGCCAAAGGTTACAAATCGCCACGTTATTTTTAATAATAAATAACGCCCAATAAAATAAATTAAGATATTTAAGCTCCAAACCCATTACAAAACCATTTATGAAACACTTCATCCTGGCAATTGCGGTATTTTTTATAACAGCAGGTACTATTAACGCTCAATCGCTTTTTCAAAAAAAAGCCGACCAGTTGTATGGCGAGCTTTCTTACATAGCGGCAGCCGATTACTATAAAAGCCTTGTAAAGACTGATACGCCAACAGAACAAAACATGCGCAGGCTTGCCGAATGTTATTTCAAAATTTATGATTTTGTAAAAGCGGAAGAAGCTTATAAAAATCTTAACACGAAATTTGCCTCTACCATTACCGAGAATGATCTCATTAATTACCTGCAGTGTTTAAAGTACAATCAAAAATATACCGAAGCGCAAACGGTTTTGGCACAGATAGAGCAAAAAAGAAAAGACAACCTCATCATTAAAAATCACAATAAAAAGAAAAATTATTACAAAGAACTAAAAGAAGATTCAGCCGCTTACAAGATCACAAACGTAGAGGAGCTGAATACCGAAAATTCAGAATTCTCGCCTGTATTCTTTAATAAGAACAAAGCGGTTATGTTCGCGTCGAACCGCAGGAACACTTCTGCCAGGAATAAAACCTTTGCCTGGGACGACAGTTATTTTATTGACATGTATACTTCCGAGAAAAAAGATTCCCTGAAGTTTGTATCCACCATGCCAATGGTTAAAGCGGTTTCATCAACCTACCACGATGGCCCTTCTTCCCTTTCTGCCGATGAAAAAACATTGTACCTCACCAAAAGCAATGTATTGGTAAAAAAGATCAAAGGCGTGATGGTGAATGTGGTGAACCTGAAATTGTACATCATCAAAAAAGACAGTAGCGGTAAACTATCCAAAATGGAAAGTTTCCCTTATAACTCCGATGATTACTCTTTAGGTCACGCTACAGTAACCAAAGATGGTAAGCGCATGTACTTTATTTCCGATATGCCGGGTGGCTATGGTCAAACAGACCTTTACCTGTCGGAATACGAAAACGGAGCATGGCAAAAACCAGAGAACTTAGGCCAGGCTATTAATACAGAAGGCCGCGAAATGTTCCCCTACGTTCACGAAGACGGCACTCTGTTTTTTTCAACCGATGGCCGTGCCGGTTTAGGCGGACTCGACCTGTATTTTACAGTACCGGCTATGGACGCTTATTTTGAACCACAAAGCCTTGGCTATCCTATTAATTCGAACTTTGATGATTTTGGTTTTGCCTTAAATGAAGATTTGAAGACCGGTTATTTCTCTTCGAACAGAGGTGGCGGTAAAGGCAAGGACGACATTTATTTCTTCCGTTCAAAAGAACCTTTGTTAGGTGTAACCCTGAGTGGCATTGTGTTTGACGAAAGCAACAAGGAAGTTGTTCCCTTTGCCTCCGTTTACCTGTTGGATAAAAACAAACTGGTGATCGACTCGACAAAAGCGGATGCCAAAGGTTGGTATACTTTTAAAATTAACGACCCTTCGCAGGAATATTTTTTAGGGGCTAAAGAAAGAAGCAAGTATTATGACCGCATAGTGCCTGTTGGAAAACTGGAAACCGGCGATAATAAAAAAGACATTGGCTTGTTTCCTAAATACAAACTCATTGTTACTGTAAGCGACGAAAAAACAAAAGCACCTATTGAAGGTGTAAAAGCGACGTTTATTGATAAAGCTACAGGCACTCCAAAATCCTACTCAACCGATGTGGCCGGTATCTTTACCGACATTATCCGGGGCAAAAAACCGGGCGACCGATTGGAGTTTACCATCAAGTATGAAAAAGAAGGTTATATCACTGTGGAAAAGAACTACGATATTAAACTGGATGTGAATACGGTAATAGACCTGAAAGAGCAAATGCAGAAAATGGAGATTGGAACCGATATTGCCAAGGTCATCAAGATCAACCCTATTTATTTTGACCTTGCAAAATGGAACATCAGACCTGACGCAGCCAAAGAACTTGATAAGATCGTGAAAGTAATGCAGGAAAACCCAACCATGGCCATTGAGCTGGGCTCACATACCGATTGCCGTTCGAGCAAGGCTTACAACATGACCTTATCCGATAAACGTGCCAAATCATCGGCCACTTACATCATCTCAAAAGGTATCGACAAATCGCGCATTGTTGGTAAAGGTTATGGCGAAAGCAAACTTATAAACCAATGCGAATGCGAAGGTAAAAATGTGGTTCCTTGTACCGAGGATGAGCACCAGGCCAACAGGAGAACTGAGTTCTTAATTACGAAGTTTTAAAAAACAGGAACCCAGATGACACAGATTAAGCAGATTTGCACTGATCTGTTAACGTAAAGATAAAAAGGACAACAAGGCGATAGTGTTCAAATCAATAGAGAGAATTTCATCATTTAAAGCCGGACATCCTTAGAACAGCGCGTGGGCGTGAACGAAAAGTGCGAACTGCAATCTTTTCGGTGGTACTGCGTAGGCATTTTGTGTGAGAAAAGATTGTAGTTGGTTTTCGTTCTTGATTTTTTTGTTACTTTTTCATCAAGGAAAAAAGTAAAAGAAAAATTAAAAAGAAGTTGATTCTGATAATCTATTTAAAATCTAAATTTGTATCATAATTATTTGCGATACAAATTATGCAGATCTTAAAAAACATTCTTATACCAGGCAGTAAAGATAAACCCATCCTACTCGATATTTTCTATAACCAAAACAACCAACCCAAGCCCCTGGTTATTTTTGTTCATGGCTTTAAAGGTTTTAAAGACTGGGGGCATTTTAACCTTGTGGCAAACACCTTTGCCAATGAGGGTTTCGTGTTTTTAAAATTCAATTTTTCACACAACGGCACTACTCCCGAACATCCTGTTGACTTTACCGACCTGGAAGCTTTTGGCAACAACAATTATTGCATTGAGCTGGATGACCTGGAAAAGGTAATGGATTGGGCATTGCATCATAAAGAGCTTGCACAGGAAATTGATGCGAAAAGGGTGTACCTTGTTGGGCATAGCCGTGGCGGTGGGATCAGTATTTTAAAAGCGGTTGAAGACAGCAGAGTTAAAAAAATAGTTACCTGGGCTTCCGTTAGCAGCTTCCTTGGGCGCAATTCGCCGCAAACCATTGCTACCTGGAAAGAAAAAGGTGTGGTTCATACGTTTAATTCCCGTACCAAACAGCAAATGCCTTTGTATGTGCAGTTCTATGAAAATTTAATAGCAAACCAGGAGAGATTGGATATTGTAAAGGCCGCTAAAAAAATAAGTATTCCTTTTTTGATTATTCACGGCACAAATGATGAAGCCGTATCGGAAAACGATGCGAAGGAACTTCATAAAGCCATAACACAATCTGAATTGTGGCTTATAGAAAACGCCAACCATACCTTTGGTGCCAAGCACCCTTTTGAGGCAATGAGCCTTCCGAAAGATGCCGCTTTGGCAATTGAACGCACCTTGTCTTTCCTAAAAGTTTAATTCATTGATTGTGAATTAAATAAGAATAAGTTTGCTTCCTTTACTTGGAAAATTTTGTTTACTTTTATTACAAAAAAATCCGATACCCGAACATCATGACATCAAAGCTTTTTATTGCTATTAGTATTTTATTAGGCAGTTTTTCTTCTCTTTTATCACAGGAAGCCGCTTGGTCCTTAAAGTTTATGAGTACTGTTGAAAAAGATGGTCAGGGGGTTTCGGGTGCCAATATTGTGTTATACAGGGGAACAAGTACTGTAGCGCAAACAACCAGCGATGGAAGCGGGAATTTCAGCATTGATATTCCGGCAAACGAGGAATACCAGCTGGTAGTTTCCTACCCTGAATGCAATTCCAAAAAATTCCAGATAAATACCTATGGGGTGCCGCCTGAAATGTCGAACGACAAGTTTAAGCCCGTGATTAAAATTCAGGGGGTAACCATGTCAAAGCCTCTTCCCGGTATCGACTATTCGCCTTTAAAACAACCTATGACCAAGATCCTGTATGTGGCTGCCAAGAAAAAATTTGACGACGATGCCTTTTACACCCAACAAACGCTGGTGATATTGGGCAACATCAGGGAGAGTGAGCGTGTATTGCTTGAGAAACAGGCTGCCGCTGTAAAAACAGGCGACCAGGCATTAGTAAAGAATAATTGTGAGCTGGCGAAAACAAGCTATGAATCGGCTATTTCGTTAATTCCCGTTCAACCTTATCAGGATTATCCCAAATCGCAATTGGTAAAGGCCGAAGGATGTTTAAAAGACAAAGACAATGCCGCCAAAAAAGCGGCCGAAGAGGCAGCGGCGAAAGCGGCGGCTGAAAAAGCAGCGGCTGATGCGAAGGCGAAAGCAGATGCCGAAGCAAAAGCAGCAGCGGAAAAACAAGCAGCAGAAAAAGCAGCAGCCGATGCCAAAGCAAAAGCCGATGCAGAAGCAAAGGCATTAGCAGAGAAACAAGCAGCGGAAGCAAAGGCAAAAGCGGATGCGGAAGCAAAAGCCAAGGCCTTAGCGGAAAAACAAGCAGCGGAGAAAGCAGCTGCTGAAGCCAAAGCGAAAGCTGAGGCCGAAGCAAAAGCGCTGGCTGAAAAACAAGCAGCCGAAAAAGCAGCTGCAGAGGCGAAGGCGAAAGCCGATGCGGAAGCGAAAGCATTAGCAGAGAAACAAGCAGCAGAAAAAGCAGCAGCAGAGGCAAAAGCGAAAGCCGAAGCGGAAGCGAAAGCCTTAGCGGAAAAACAAGCAGCGGAGAAAGCAGCAGCCGATGCCAAAGCAAAAGCCGATGCGGAAGCAAAAGCATTAGCAGAGAAACAAGCAGCAGCGGATGCCAAAGCAAAAGCCGATGCAGAAGCAAAAGCATTAGCAGAGAAACAAGCAGCCGAAAAAGCAGCGGCTGATGCCAAAGCGAAAGCTGAGGCGGAAGCGAAAGCATTAGCAGAGAAACAAGCTACCGAGAAAGCGGCGGCAGAGGCCAAAGCAAAAGCCGATGCGGAAGCAAAGGCATTAGCAGAGAAACAAGCAGCCGAAAAAGCAGCAGCGGAGGCAAAAGCAAAAGCCGAAGCGGAAGCGAAAGCATTAGCAGAGAAACAAGCAGCCGAAAAAGCAGCAGCGGAGGCAAAAGCGAAAGCTGAAGCGGAAGCGAAAGCACTGGCTGAAAAACAAGCAGCCGAAAAAGCAGCAGCGGATGCCAAAGCGAAAGCGGATGCAGAAGCGAAAGCACTGGCTGAAAAACAAGCAGCAGAAAAAGCAGCAGCGGAGGCAAAAGCGAAAGCCGAAGCGGAAGCGAAAGCCTTAGCAGAGAAACAGGCAGCGGAGGCAAAAGCCGAGGCAGAAGCAAAAGCATTAGCAGAGAAACAGGCTGCCGAAAAAGCAGCCGCAGAGGCCAAAACAAAAGCCGAGGCAGAAGCAAAAGCATTAGCAGAGAAACAGGCAGCCGAAAAAGCAGCAGCGGAGGCAAAAGCGAAAGCAGATGCTGAAACGAAAGCACTGGCCGAGAAACAGGCAGCGGAGAAAGCAGCAGCGGACGCAAAAGCGAAAGCCGAGGCCGAAGCGAAAGCATTAGCAGAGAAGCAGGCAGCCGAAAAAGCAGCAGCGGAGGCCAAAGCAAAAGCCGAGGCAGAAGCAAAAGTCTTAGCAGAGAAACAAGCAGCCGAAAAAGCAGCGGCTGATGCCAAAGCGAAAGCGGATGCAGAAGCGAAAGCCTTAGCGGAGAAACAGGCAGCCGAAAAAGCAGCAGCGGAGGCAAAAGCAAAAGCGGATGCAGAAGCAAAAGCCTTAGCCGAGAAACAAGCAGCCGAAAAAGCAGCAGCGGAGGCCAAAGCAAAAGCCGAGGCCGAAGCGAAAGCATTAGCAGAGAAGCAGGCGGCCGAAAAAGCAGCAGCGGATGCCAAAGCAAAAGCCGATGCAGAAGCAAAGGCGAAAGCCGATGGCGAAGCGAAAGCACTGGCTGAAAAACAAGCGACCGAAAAAGCAGCCGCAGATGCCAAAGCAAAAGCCGAGGCAGAAGCAAAGGCATTGGCCGAGAAACAAGCCACTGAAAAAGCAGCCGCAGATGCCAAAGCAAAAGCCGAGGCCGAATCGAAAGCATTGGCCGAGAAACAAGCCGCTGAAAAAGCAGCCGCAGATGCCAAAGCAAAAGCCGAGGCGGAAGCGAAAGCACTGGCTGAAAAACAAGCGACCGAAAAAGCAGCAGCGGATGCCAAAGCAAAAGCCGAGGCCGAATCGAAAGCATTGGCCGAGAAACAAGCCGCTGAAAAAGCAGCAGCTGATGCCAAAGCGAAAGCTGATGCAGAAGCAAAAGCACTGGCCGACAAAAAAGCAGCGGAGGCAAAAGCCTTAGCTGAAAAGCAGGCAGCAGAAAAAGCGGCAGCCGATAAAGTGGCGGCTGAGAAGGCTGCAAAAGCTAAAGCGGAAGCTGATAAGCTGGCCAAAGAAAAAGCCCTGAAAGATAAAACAGCGGCAGATGCCAAAGCGAAAGCAGATGCAGAAGCGAAAGCAATAGCCGATAAACAAGCGGCAGAGAAAGCGGCGGCTGACGCCAAAGCAAAAGCTGACGCGGAAGCAAAAGCCCTGGCAGAAAAACAAGCGGCAGAAAAAGCGGCAGCCGATAAACTGGCACTAGAGAAAACCGAGACCGACAAAAACAAACTCATCGTACCGGTTAATACAAGCGAATCTTCCAATAAATCAGGTAAAGACGAAGCAAGAAGCAGCGTGTTGCAGGGTTTAGGTAATAAATACAAAGAATACATTACCAAAGCCAACGATTACTATAAAATGAAACGCTACCAGGAAGCAAAAACAGCTTATGAGGAAGCCCTGAAATCAAAACCGGATGACCCACTGGCGACATCAAGGCTGGCCGAGATCGCTAAATTACTGAACAAGTAATTTCAAAACATTGTATATTAGAATAATGTAGGATTATTTTATACATTTTCAGCAATTTATTTGTTAGTTTATATCTTATATTGATACGTAAGCCATTACAAAGCAGCGCGCAGGCTCGTCAAAACGCGGCGCCGAGGAGCTGTGAATTTTAATTTTTTTAGTTGAGCCTGAAAAACCTTCAGTGTTTTTCAGCTACGAAACTTGAAAATTAAAAGAGCGGGCTGCGGTCGTTTTGACTTGTCTTTTTGTTTCTTTTTTGACTAAGAAAAAAGAAACAGAAAAATATATTAATTTAATCCTACATTATTCTACACCATAACCTTTTCAAAAAAAAGCATTTTCCACACTATGAGTTTAAAATTCCCCAATGTGAATTTTAAACATGGCTTTCTTATCGCCCACTCTGCCTAAGCCCTCATATCATTTAAAAGAAATTGAAAGGCATTAGTTTTGAATTGGTATAAGTAAAACTTATATCATGAGAACAACTTTTACTATTCCGCGCAACAAACTTTCTGTTTCACTAAGCCTGATCTGCAGTTTGTTTTATATCAGCAGCTTTTCTCAAAACTGGACCGGCAATGTTAGTTCCGACTGGAACAACGCCGCCAACTGGTCGGCAATGCCTGCCAATAATTCAACCCTAACCATTAACCCGGTAAACTTTACCGGTGCCGCGGCCTCTCCGGTTATTAACGCGGCTTCATCCTTCAGCCCTGATAAAATATCGGTATTGAATGGCGCTTCGCTTACCATCTCTGATAATATTACCATTAATAATGACCTGGTGATTGATCTTGGCGGACAGGTAAGCCTGAACTCAGGAACAGTTACCGTGGAACGGCATATAATAATCGGTGATGGTAAAACCTCCGGTCCTTCCATGCTAAATAGTAACGGTGCACGGCTTATAGTTAACGGGAACCTTGCTTTTAAAAACGACGTAGGAAATTACATGCCCGCTGTTACAGTCAACTCCGGTTCATTGACCGTAAACGGCGATATGACCTGGTATGGCCAGTCGCCGGGTGCAGGTACCCCAAAATTCAATGTAAAAGGCGGAACTGCCCTTATTAATGGGAATATCCGGAACCTGCCGGGCAGCACCGTAAAACTACACATTGCCATGACAGCCGGTAATTTGAATTTCGCTGGCGATTCCATCCGTACCATTAATGCAACCGACTCCATTAACCAAATGTATCCGGCTGCCTTTGTATTAACCGATACGGCCAACTGGTACAATGCCGGCGTATTTTATTCCGATAGCGCTACCACCACTTTCAATGGCTATACCCGCATCTTAAGCGTGGGACAATATGATTTTCATTCAGTAAAAATAAACCCGGGCAAAACACTGGATCTTATTACACCAACCTATATCAACATCAAAGGAAATTTCACGAACGACGGAACCTATATTCCACGCTCAAACTCTACCATTTTTACAGGAACAGCACAACAGTTCATTGACGGAACGACACCAACCGTTTTCAGCGCACTCATTATTAACAACTCTTCCGGCCAGGGGCTTACATTAAATCAATCGGCTTCTGTAAGCGGGGTTATTGGTTTTACTGCCGGAAAAATAAACACTTCTTCCGCTCACCTGTTGTCTGTATTAAATGGCGCCGCTACAAATCCGGGTAATGCGACCAGCTTTGTAAATGGTCCGTTAAGAAAAGTAGGAAATGAAGCATTTGAGTTCCCTATCGGGAAAAACAATTCCTGGGGACGATTAAGTATTTCAGCCCCAACAAATGCCAACAGCGAGTTTACCGCCGAATATTTTGACGCCGCTTATTCAAACACCACATCTGTCAATTCGCCCCTGGCAAATGTGAGCAGTGTGGAGCGTTGGAATTTATTCAGGACCAATTCAACAGATAGTGTTGACGTATCTTTGTACTGGGATAATGCGGCTTCCAGTAACATTTCCGATTGTTCCATTTTAACCATGGCACGCTGGAACGGTAGCGCCTGGGATAATGTGCCCTGCTCTACCGTAGGCAATTGCAATGGCACTGCCAGTGGTCTTACGCAATCGGATAGCGTGTTGGTAAACTATGGTATTTTTACGTTTGGATACCTTGATGTGGTTACTGGTATTAAAGAAAATTCCATTTCCAACGTTCAGTTATTTCCAAATCCCAACAACGGAAAAGCGACCCTTTACCTGAAGGATAATTACAACCAGGCTTCTTTTCGCTTGCTGGATATAAGCGGGAAAACAATTATGGAACTCAGGGATCTTACTAGCGAGCATTACGAATTGGATCTCACTACGCAGCCCGCTGGCGTGTATTACCTTGAAGTGAATACCAATAATGGAACCTCACGCCTCAGGATGATGAAGATCTGATAACACAAACTTTACACTCAATAGCTGTTTCATAATACCATGAAATGTATTACCTTTAATACATGGTAAAGAAAGACCAACAAAAAAGCGGCATTAAAAAAACAGCGGCAAAAAAAGCAGCAAAGAAAGCTCCTGCTAAAAAGGCAGGAAAGCCTGCTGTAAAAAAGCCTGCCGGCAAGACTGGTAAAAAACCGGCCGCAAAAAAATTGCCAGCTGGGAAAGCTACCGGCAAAAAAATACCGAAGAAAAAACCGGTAAAAAGCGTCAAGCCAATCGCCAAAAAAAGCCCGGCAAAAAAGGTAAAGGACGATGAGGAATGTTTTTTAACCACTGCCTGTGTCAGCTATTACTCATTGCCTGATAATGGTTATGAGCTGACAACACTAAGATCATTTCGCGACAAGCACATGATGAAAAATGCCAAAGGCAGAAAGCTTGTCAAGCACTACTACAGCATTGCTCCAAAAATTGTTTCGATGATAAACAAGGACAAAGAACACAAGGGCGTTTACCAATACGTTTACCATTCCATACAAAAAGCCTGTTCCGAAATTGAACTCAAAAAATACCATGTGGCACAGCAAACCTACATTGCGCTGGTAAATCATTTGTCAAAAAAGTACAAGGTTCAGTAACAGTTTATTCTACACCATAACGGTCTTCGGCTTACATTCAGAAATTTTGCAATGTTCCGAATTCTGTATATTTTCTGTTTTCTCAAAAGCCACTAAAAACAACAAAAATCTGGGGTTTACCCCAGTAAATTTAATGTAACATTCAAAACCTTACATATGTAAGATTTTGATTTATTTTTCCTGAAATTTTTTCTTTAAAAAAATTGTACCCTTGAAAAGCCCGTCAATAAAGAGGTTCACAATTTATTATCGCAAAAATGATTTTTAATTTAATTACAAACTTTTTTTATGTGCCTCATTTGTCCTATTTTTGAGTATCATCCATTTTAATTGAATACGAAAAAGCTGCGCCAATATATACACCTATGTTTACACCCCATTAAACATTTCCTCCATGTCCAAATCAATTAATATTGCCATCGCCGATGATCACCAACTTTTAAGACAGGGCATTGTGACCATGCTTAAAAATGAAAAGGATCTCAATGTATTGTTTGATGTGAACAACAGTACCGAACTTCTTAACAGTTTAACGACCAATACGGATGTTCCGCACATTATTTTGTGGGATGTGCACGCGCCGGTGAAGGACGCGCACAAGGTATATGCAAAAATAAAAACAGGCTATCCTAAAATAAAGATCATCCTGTTAAGCAAAAGTTATAACGACTCCTTTATTACCGACCTGATCCTGGATGGCGCCGCCGGTTTTTTACCGAAGGATTGCAACTTCCAGAAACTGATCAAGGTGATTCATAAAGTGCATAAGGAAGGACGTTACCTCGACTCCAGGGTAACCGAAGCGCTCATTGCCCGCCTCAACCGAACCTCTACCAAAGATTTGACCCGCACCCAACTGCAGGTAATCCGTTTGCTATACGAAGAAAAAAGCCCGGAAGAGATTTCCAAGCTTCTGTTCCTGAGCCGCCGTACCGTAGAGTGGCATAAGAACCAATGCTACATTAAAACCAGCACTAAATCGGTTTTAGGCCTCATGAAATATGCCATGGCCAGTGGATTGGTGGGCTAGACTTTCTTAACTATTATTTTCCTTTTACAAACCCTATAAAGTTTCTGCAAGCTGAGGAGCAATCGGTATATAACTACTTGAAACAGGTTTTATATTTATATTATTCTATAACCTCAAAATCATTACCTGAGTAGTAATCTTCCAATTCCTTTATATTTTCTTGTGTTTCGAATCCAGAACCTTCAATTTCAACAACACCAAACAGGTAATTGTCAACCGTAAATATAAATTCAATGTTTTTCACTTCATCCGGCGGCAATGCTTTTTTTACTTTCAAAACATTTAAACCATTACTTCTTTCTTTTTTATCAAATGAATAAATAGCAAACTCATTATAACTATTAATACCATCAGAGTAAGGTCTTGGGATTGTCTTTTTAAAATGGTATTTTTTTACCGATTTGCTAATATAAACTGGGCCATCGCATTTAAAATTTTTCAACGCGTCACAGATATCAATGATTATCTTTTTTTTAGTGCAAGCAAAAAATAAAATTAAAGCGCAAAGAAATATTTTATTTTTCATTACTATTCATTTTTACAAAATTGAATTTTCTAAATTCCGGGTTATCTGTTTTTGACCAATCAACATGCGGCATCTCCTTAGTTCCAATCTGAAAATATATATCTTGCTTTGTTTCCCAAAACGTTTCTACAAGGTCGACTCCAAAATATGATTTATCCTTTGGATTCGCAGGATCCTTTCCACTAAGCCAATTTGCTAATCTGGCTTTCCTTCCAACACTTGCAGAAGTATTACCCTGCATAGTTTTAACATATTTTTCGTCTAAATTTACTTCAGTAACAACTTGTACATGAGTTGCCTTTTCATTCTTGCCTTTAGCAAAAATAACAATTACATCCCCCTGCTTCGCTTCATTAAATGTTACTTTTGTGGTATTTTTATCATTAGCAAGGTCATTAGCCGCCGAATTCGTTAATAAATCATTTTGAAAAGTTGCAAAATCAGTATAATCTTTCGAAGAAGCATCAAATTCCTTAGCTTCAGTAGAAAATTTGAACGGTAATTTGTTAACCATGGCAAACATAGATGCTGTATAAAGTGATAAATCCTCACAGGTAAATTTACGATCTTGTCCTTTTAATAACTCAGTATATTTTTTTGCAAAAATTTCATACTGCTTTATATATTTAGTATTCCACTGATTTTTAACTTCCCAAGCCTCTAAACCATCTATATCAAGTGCTTGAATAGGAGTATTAGAAGCAAATTGATATGGACTTAATTTCGGATATTGAGTAGCAATTGGATCAGCGCTCAAGAACCGTCCTAAGGCAGGATTATAAATTCTCATGCCATAATCTTGCGTTCCGTGATCAGTTGCAATACTTTCTATATCATACTCCTTCCCATTAAATCCATACCTGTAGTTGCCTTTATTACCTGCAGGGCCACTGTCATCACACACAATATGATATTGCTCGGCCATAGTGGTAAGGGTTATGTTATCAAAGGTATAACTACATCCACCCGTTGATATAGAAAAGTAAAGATTGGAGACAGTTGGCGGAGTTGTAAAGGTATACGTATACGTTCCGGATGAGGTATAGGTGCTTGATGCAAGAATTCCCCCATCATCATCTGTTTTCCAATCTATTTCTATATCAAAACCTTCGCAGTCACTATCTAGGTCAAATGATAATGTATATGTTTTGGATGCTTCCATAAGTGGTCCAGAAAAAGAAAAAAGAAAAGTGCTACCCAATATTATTTCTCCATGGCTACTACTTATAGATCCGAAACTAAGCCAGCCTTCCAGGTCGGTACCATCATTATAATATACGGTATCAAGTACTAAAGTAGTATCTGTATAGCAGTTTGGCGTATCATAAGCACGGCCAGGCAATATTTGTCCAAACGGATAATAATCTGTAGCATAAGTAAGCCCCGCTATATAATGCCCGAGCTGGGTAGCGGTAGTGGTATCTTCCACCTGGCTCTTTTTATCGCTCACCACGCTCAGCACATTACCTAAGTGGTTGCTCATTTCATAACTCTTATGTCCAAGGTAGGTGCGCACTGTATCGAAGTTAGTGATCGCGTCGATCATTTCCAAATCAGGGCTCACCATACCCAAGCGGTTGCTGCCATACAGGTGTTGTTCCTGCAATTTATAACTCATGTCCATACCCACCGGTTTATGCTTGTACGTGCTCAGCACATTGCCCTGCGCGTCGCGCACATAATACATGCTGCTCTTCCATACATCGGCCGAGGTATACAAATGCTTGGCCACACGGTTACCAGATGCGTCATAGTCAAAATACAGATTATCCCTGCCGCTGCCGCTAAAACGCTTAATGGCTTTTATTTTACCATACACCGTCCATCGAATGGTGTCAATACCTTCAAGACTATCGCCTACCAGGTTGCCTATCTCATCGTAGCGGTAGTTGTTATACATATTCATGGAATCGAGGCTGGCAGCAAATGTACCCTGGTCCTCTATGTCATAACTCATGGTCGTCGATCCCGCTTTTTCATTCACATGGTATAGGCGGTTGCGGCGCAGTTTGGCATTGATGGTTTCGTACTTGTAAACCAGTGAATCCATAATAAATCCCAGCGAGTCATACTTCATTTGCGTTTTAATGTTGCCGTTGGCATCGTAACTAAAGGTATTGCGGTAAAGACCTGCTATACTGGCTCCATTGTTCTTCAGCTTATTGCTGTCAAGATCAAAATTGTTATAAGAGCTGCTACGGGTAATGCGGTTCAACTGATCGTAGCGGTAAGCATTACCTAATGGATAAGAAGCCAGGTCAACCTTGCCCGTATCGGCCTTGCTAATGGTAGTCACCATAGAGCTGATATTACCATTGAACAGGTCGTTGCGGTTGCTCATCATGTCGGAGCTGTTATGGAAAGCTTCGAAGCGGGTGCTGGCCGCGTTCCATTTCACCACGTCTACCGGCATGTAATCGCCTTTGTAATAGTTGAGGGTGTAACCAAATACATCGCGCGCAAAATCTTCGTTCACATGGCCGGTTTTTCCATCATTACCCATATCCTTGTTCGGGTTCAGTAAATTACTGTTCACCCCTTTTATCCAGCCTTGTATTGTGTATGCATAGTCAACACCCTGTACATGGTCCTTACCATACTCTACCCTGGCCAGCGGGCCATGATCGTAATAAAAGTACTTGGCATCGGCAGTCCACAACGGATCGTCCTGCTCCCCTGTCCAGCGGGCATCCAGGTCGTTGCTGGTATACACCTGCGTAATGCGGTTATCGGCATCGTATTCGTAATGGTGATGAAAAGCATCGGCCTGGCCGTTCTGGTAATGCACATTGTTTACCTTGCCGCTAATGAGATCGTAATCATAATCCATGCGCTTCATGTTTTGAGCCACACTCAGCACCGAAGGATTTTCCTGCCATAAGGTATTCACATTTCCATGGATATCGTAGCTGTAATGCGTGGCATGTTGGTAGGTACTGTCGTAGCCATCGTATATATCCTCATAAGTAACGCTGGCTACCCTCTTTCGCAGGTTCTGCTGTATGGCAATGGTATCCGAAAATACCTTTTGCTCATCGTAATAGGTCTTAGTCACCTCGCGCCTCGACCCATTGCCCGTTACCCAGTTATTAAACTTCGTATCGTCAATCGCATTAATGTTATAGTAGCTGCCAATAGCGGTACCGAAAATATTGTTAAATCTTAAACCGGCACTGTCAAGGTTCTCAAACTTCTCTCCCACTTCAGCAATCCGGCCAAGAGCATCGTAAAGCGTATAACTGAATGCCTGTTTCACTTCGGCGCTATCGGGATTTGATTTATTGAACTGCTTGGTATTTTGACTCAGCACCATGCGGCCCAGCTTATCGTAAAAGAAACGGCTGCTGTAATAACCCGATTCTTCTTTAATTAAACGCGCGTAACGATTTGGTGTTACCGGGTAACCAGGATAAACAACAACATTACTGTCATAACCGGCAATCATGCCTTTGGTTCGGCTTGAAAAGGCGATGGAAGTATAATTCATTTTCCGGATCATGGAATCGCCAATATAATTCATATTCAGAGCTTGAGAGCAGAAAGTATTCCATGGCATAGCATTGGCGCTGGTACCTGTAACGCCAATGGTATCTTCCAGGTTAACTTTAAAGGCCGCGCCGTTCCTGCCAACCACGTAACCGGTATAATCGTCATGGAAGAAGATATCGTTAAAGGTCAGGTCGGTTTGCGCCAGGCTTGCAGGAGCCGTGTAAGCCTGCTGGGCTGTAAAGGTTCCTCCTTTGTAATAATAGATCCTCCCTTTGGCGCCTGCTGCTATAAAGCTTTTGTTATCAAACACGTGCACCGTCTTGAAATTGGCGCTGTAACCGGCTTGTCCCAAATTGGTCATGGTAAAGTTATTTCCGTTAGGCACCAGTTCCAATGCCCTGGTAGCGTTACCAACAATAACTCCATAATTTTTGGCGGCGTTAAAATTCACATCAAGGAAATTAACGGTACCGGTGAGCGATGGAACTGTAATATTACTGATAGTATTATCATTCACCACTATTGCTAATTTATTTCTTCCAACAATAACTGCCTGGTTGGCTTTGGTGCTATGTATCGCGGAAATATACCTGCTGCCTGTTGGCGCTAAAACAACCGACCAGTTAAGTCCTCCATCGGTTGTACGTCTCACAACATGGCAGGTATCAACCACATACCCATTGTTGGCGTCAAAGAAATGGGCGGAAGGGATTGGTGGAATGTAAATGTTCTTTACTTTAAAAGAAGAGAGTGCAGCATAACGGTAAATAGAATTACCGGCTCCGGCTACATAAGCATCGGCATACTGCCCCACAAAAGTTACGCTATTGATGCGCGATGTGGATGGCGAAGCAGCCAATACCGGAACCGGTGTCCGGTAATCAGGAATATAGACTACTTTTCCGTTGGCCGCTGTAGCATATGCCGGGAATAAATTTCCAAAAAATGTAATTCCTCCTCTTGAAAGCGCCACATCCGTATAATCTCCGGTTGTTGGCGAGCTTATATTTGCAAATATAGGATAAGCTGAATCGGCTTTGCTGATGTGGATCATTTTTCCTCCTGTCCCCACAATCAGTCCATCGGTTCCAACGCTGTCTGAAATATCCAGCGCGGTTAAATGAGCGGCGGTTCCGCTTTTTCTCAGGTACCAGTCATTGTAACCCGAAGAAGTGCTCCAGATATTCCCATCATCGCCAACCGCCATAGCCGACGAACGGAACAACTGCACATCATTCAATGCGCAAGGTTTCATGACATTTGAAAAATTGGTCCACACCACCGTTGCAAGGCTCACGTTAGCCCCACGGAGAATATAACCGTTGTCTCCGGTCAGTAAAATGCCATTACCGGCATCGATGATGTCGATGGAGTTCACATGACCGGTAATAGGCGAACTGTTAGCCAGTGCCGTACCGGTAGCTACTGAACCGGTAAAATCAATACGGTGTAGTACTTTGGCAATGGTGTCGTAAGCATAAAATTTAACCGTGCCCGACTGGCTGTTGGTTGTAATATCGCCAAAGAACTTGCCCGAAAGGCTTCCGGTGATACGCACCGTGTCGCAGGTAACGGTAGACGAATTATAGGTTCTGCTTAACGAATAGAGCCTGCCTGTGGTGCTTAACAATAGCGCGTTAATGGTTGGTGTAACCGTGCTGGTAACCGATACCAGGATCTTTTTAAACGTAGCATGGCTCGAAGGAATAGGACTGGCAAGCGTACTAACATTTTTAGTAAGCCAGCTTACAGCGGAGTTTTGCGTGTTATAAGCAATATGCACGCTATGCGTGGATGCGCTTGCTACTACCGACAACAGGCCTCCTCCTGAAAGCCGTACGGCATCCGAGCAACTGTAATCATCGCCATTGGGAGCCTGAGTTTTAATAATACCGAAAGGCGGAATGGTCATGATGAGTTTGGAAATGAGTCCATCCTCACCAACGGCAATTACCTTGGTGGAATCGTAGGATTTTAAAGACGTATAATACTCTCCGGGCGCTGTGAAGGGTTCCCAACTGGTGCCACCATTCATGGTCTTCCAGACCCTGGCTTTGCCTGGCACACTATCAATTAACGCCACACCGTATTTTTCATTTTTAAAGTACACATCAATGATGTTTTGAGATACACCCGTAGGAATCTGCTGAACGGTTACAGTGGAAGCGGTTTTAAAGAGGTTACCATCTTCACCTGCGACTATAATAAGCGATGCGGAAGTGTATTGTACTTTTTTATAGTTATTAGCTGTAAAGCTGATTATTGGCGTCCAGTTAACCCTGTCTGTTGATTTGAATAATTTTCCACTCAATCCATTCCTGGCCGAGGCAATAAACATAACACCTGCCGTATCGGCATAACTGATGGAGGTAATGGTATCGCCCGCAACAGAACCGGTTACAACACAAGGTGCAAATGTTTTGGCCGAATCGTTGGTATAATACATAAAGGCGTTTGTACCATCGTTAATACCCGCTACAATTCCGGTATCTGGGTCCATATACATGGCCGTGAGCTTTCCGGTATAACGCGAACCGGATAATGGCGTATAGAGCGAGGTCACCAGGTCCCAATTACCTCCGCCGTCTATTGTTTTAAGAATCAATCCATTGGTAGAGATAGCAAAACCAATGTATTGGTAAACATCACTGTTGAATTGTATCTTTTGCAGATCGGTAGCAGCCAAACCGCTTACTTTTGTCCAGTTGGCCCCTCCATCATTAGTCGTATACAAATAACCACGGTTGTGTGTGCTATTAAGGATAATAAAGCCGGTGAGGTAACCTTTGTTTGAGTTGACAAATTGAACTGAGGTTACGATCAAACTTGTATCCAAACCATTAGGGTTGTTTCCATCGCACAAATCCATGTTGTCATGGTCAGGCATGGCCTGGTAAGTCAATTGATTTAAACTATTGTACACATACTTGGTTGGCATGCGGTGGGTGGTAAATACCGTATGCTGGTTATTGGTCCGGTCGTTATTTATTTTTTTCGCCAGCGCATCGGTCGAGGCTGTTATATCCAACGGATCAATGCCTTCAGGCGGAATGGTTTTTACCAGGTTTCCGGCCTGATCGTAATAATACAAGGTAAAATGGTATTCCTTATCCACATAACGGTAGTTGAAATTTTCCATAGCGCCTAAGCAATGACGGTTATAACGGTCGGCAAAATCGGTTGTTATACTATCAATGTATTGATTATAGGCATTGGCTGCATTAATGGCTGCCAGGTTCTTCATTTGCAATACGCATGGGTTGGTATAAGTGGTAAACGTTGGTACCGAAATAGTAGAATCGATGGTGGATGTGCAGGGTGGTCTTACACAAGCCGAATCCAGGTTAGTAATATTAGGAAGTGTTGGCGGTACCGATCCGGCGATGATCCCATATAGGTTATTAATAAATTTCTTCGCGCAATGGCAATACTTGGTATTGAATTCGGCCTGGGAATAAAGCGTTCCTATAGTTGGTACACCCGTGCCATTCATGGCTACATTATAATCTTTTAGTGCCTTTAGATAGCGCGCATACATATCTGAACAGTAAGAACCGTCGTTGCAACCCGTAAAGTTGGTTATATTGGCCGGCAAAGGAAGACTTGCAATAGAGGCCGCATCGGCATTTATGTATATGTTAACATAATCGATATACGTTTTATAACACTTGCAATACAAGTAGGCCAGCGAATAAGTTACAGGTGTCAATGTATAGCTATGTGTCGTTGAATATGCCGAACTGTTAAATATGGATGTAATATTATTGATGGCCTCGTAAACTGTTGTGTAATTACAATCCGTTGGATGCGGATCGGGGAAAAACAAAGTTCCTGAGCCTGCGTATTCTTCGTAAAAACCACCGTTATACATATCAAGCGTATCTTCAGGCAACAAGCAGGCGTCGCAGTTCTTGATCGGCCAGCAGGATGTACCATAAATTGTGTCTTTTGCAAATCCGGTATTGGTTGTGTAAGTCGCTATGGCCATGAAATCATAATAATTACCGGCTATGTCCGCATTACCAATACCCTGAAGGTCGGTCACGTTCACAATCTCATTAAAGTTATTTTTGGAGCCATTGGTACGCGAATGGGTGAGCATGAAATGGCAATAGGATAAACTGTCCGAATTAAAAATGAGCAGGGTATCGTAGTTTGATACCGTTGTATCGCTAAGATAAACCGTGCTTAAAAGCGAATCGAGCGCGTAACTTTTTAAAAGGTTGGAGAATCCTACCGCATTGATGTTTGAGTTGAATGGTTTTTGCGTGAGAATTTCTTTTACGGCTGCTTCCAGGTCTTTTCTAACCAAATGTTCTTTTTGCTGGCACACTGCCGGTTCCGGTAATCCGCAATTCCCCATGCTTATCCCTACCGTATCGCCTGCAGTGATTTTATCCGCCTTTGCCAATATGTTTGCTATGACATTCCCCAGGGAATCAACTCCCTGCATGGTAAACAGGTTATTGCCCTGGCTGTTGATATTGGCAAAGCCTTTTATATTGCTTCCCGTTCCCGAAGGAGTAATGGTAAGAAAAGACAAGCGGATCTTTGTAGGACTGTTAAGACTGTCGTAAAATGCAATTTTATTAGCGCTAAGCACCTTATACATTATCTTGGTATTAGGCGTTCCCAATGTGGTTTTTATGGCCGGTGTTAAAAAGTTGGTAGTGATGGTATCCCTCGACAGATTATGTGGGGTTACAGTAGCCGTGAGCAAGATCCCATTAACCTGTAAAATGCTCAGCAACACCTGCATATCAAGTGCAAATTGGTTTGGCTTGCATACAGGATCAAAGCTGCAATCCTTTACATTAAAGCAGCTGTTGCCCTTAATATTGGCCGAGTGCAGGATACCACCACTGTAATAGGTGGCCACCGCTTTAAAAGCGCCAGCCCCTACTCCTGTGGGATCGTAGAGCAGCTGGCTGATGCTTCTGATACTGTCTACACGGGTAATGCCTGTACCACTGGCATCAATAGTCAATGTGCATCTGTTAACGGCTGCTGTATCAATCAGGTGAACGGTAAGTACCGTACCTGTTGTAGACGTAACCGTCCAGGTATAATTGACATAAACCGAAGGATTTAAACCGCCGTTAAGCGCGGTGTAAAGATCGGGGTTGAATTCATAAACCGTATCGAGTCGTGTTGCTGTGGCGGATGCAAGGCGCCTAGTTTGGGCCATGCCATTAAGGAAATTCTGTAATTGAAATGCCAGCGGGCATTGCCCTGTAGTTTCATAAAGCTGCTGGGCCACATTGTCTGTACTTAAACCCGAATTAGCCGGATCGTAAAAACGCTTGGTAGTACCACTGTATAGGCCAAAGGAATAAGCGCTGCAAGGCTGCGATGGATCATAAAAACGTGAAACAGCGGGAAGATAACCGGGGCCCGTATAAAAAAGCATATGACTGGCAACAGGGTCGTAAGACGAAGTTCCCATGCAGCAATTACTGCCACCAAAATAATCTGAGCCCGAATTATTATGCATCTTGGCATAAAATTCCATTCTCCGGTACTGTAGTTTTTGTTTTTCGGAATAATAAAAATTCTTAAAGAACTGCCACTCCCTGTTTCGGATACTGTCGTTCCAAATCACTTCCTGCGATGTGGGGCTTGGAAAAAAGTCAGTCCCAAAGGCAATGCAGGCTGCTGTTGGTGGCGCTCCAAAATGGTTGCCACACCTGGCCAGTAAAGCTGCCACTTCGGCCATGGTATAATCAACGCCATTATATGTTTTGTAATGATTGATCTTGTAGGTCATTTCGTTTTTGGGATCTACCCTTAAAGCACCGAAACCGGTTAACATGCTTAACGACGTGCTGGTACCGGTAATTGAATTAGCGGAGTTACCATAAATAAAACTGGTGTTCGTAAAGAAAGGGTCATGCAATGCCACTGTGGAGCTCCATATGGCTGTGAGTTTATCTAAGGCAGGCGTTCCTGTATTTGTATAAGTAAGAGCATCTATAAAGCCATTGGTTACAGCCGTTGAAAATGTATTGGTCGCAAACATCAAACTATCCAGGTAATCGCTGGAATAGGAATCGTCAGGAAATACGACCGCTTGTTCGGAGCATGACACATAATAAGCGTACTCCGGGTGATAGACAACCAACGATTTGGCAAAACCCGGCGACCATACCGATACGAAATCGGAAAGGTTTGTAAGGTTCTCAGGATAAGTATACTGCTGGGAAGTCAATGTATCCGTATACACAAGGGATGTATTGTCAACAGGCGGAACGTAATTTGCAATATCTGCCGTTACATATACTTTGGTACGCTCGCCATCCCTGTCGAGGTACAGGTTATGAAACACGCCATTGATCCGCATCCTTGGTTGTTTCCAATTACCGGTTCTTCCGCCTACGTTAGCGCTTAAATAATTATGGATATTAAATACCGAAACAGGTTGATCGTCGGCGTAAAATGTAGAAGGGTTGTACTTGCCATACTGTCCGCCTATGCTCACATCCGACAACATCATATCATAGGTTACTTTACAAAGCGTTTGCTGCCGGCATGGTTCCAGGCATTGTTCCAGCAGGTATTCATACTGCACATCCGTTCCCTTGCCCGACGACACAAAATCGTCCTTGCTGCCAAGGGCTGCCGCGCAGGCCGAACAACTATTGTAACATTCCATCGTGTCAATTTTGGCAAGCTCGGCCGCCTTGAAGTAAGACAAAGATTTTACACAGGAATTATACGTTGTATCCAGGTATTTCTGTACATAAAATTTCCTGGCGTCTTCGTTTATTGTCAGGATCTTACTCACCGTATAAGCCCCGGGCTCCAATAACAGATCAAATTTCACCGAATCTTTTACGAGTGTAGGATCGGTGCAATGAACGCTGAATGTTAACACTCCTCCTGTTGTATCCACTTTACCCACAACTTTATGAGCCGGTGAGCCAAGCTCGGCAGCGGCTAAATCGTAACCACACACATCCGTCACTTTTACATCCAGGTTATAAATACAATTGACACAGATATCCTCTTTCAGGCAAGGGTCTGCCAATGTATCGATCTCAAGGTTATAATTAAATTCATACAGGCTTTTGTACGACACCAGGAGTTGCGTGCTAAATTCGATCCTGTCGTTGGAAGACGGAATTTTATTCAGCTTGCTTTGACCATTGGCATCTTTATTAAACAAATCGACCGAAAAGAATTTTTGATTGGCGTTGGCGTATTCCAGCGAATCCATTTTTGAAGCGCCTCCCGGTTCGGTTGGAGCCAGGCCTGCCAGTGAAGTGGCAATTGTTTTTCCTTCCTGGTTCAGGTAAGTAACACTCGCCTGGCCGTTGGCATCAATCACCACATTTTTTTTGTAGTGCGACGCGTCTCCGGCCTCCGAACCAAAGAGCCTGTCAACCTGCACCTGGTTTGGCTGTCCGTATAAATATGTTGTTTCTTTTCCACTTCCCATCCGGTAGTCTTTCCCAACACCCGATTGGCTTCTGATCCTGCCTGTATTGTCGGGCGTAAATTCTGTTTGGGTAAAGGGGTATTCCTTGGCATGAGGCAGAAATGCCTGCTGGTTTGTTTTATCGGGATTATTGGTCGAGTAATACCGCGAAGCACCTGATACGGTATCCATTGGCGCAGTAGCAACTCCACAGGAAGCAGCGTCCAGATCGAAATCATTTTTTGAGTACACATGGTTAGTATCATCCACATTAAATTTAGAATAGTATTTAATGGAAGGAGCTGATCCAGGATCCATGCACGTATTCACCACCGGTACCGGCAATATGTTAACCGCAGGTCTTCCCTGAAAATCATAAATGGTTTCGCCCACAATAACCAGTTCGTTGGAATTTGTTTTGGTAACCGACTGACGGTTGTGCAGGCTTCCGTCAAAATAATTGATCACTTCTTTTTTCTTTCCCTCTTCGGCAAAGGTGGAACTGTATTGCCAGTTTTTATTTCCTTCATGTTCGTCGGCAACTTCGTAAAGGTTTACGAGGTCTGTCAGGTCAGATAAGTCTACCACATCACCACCTATTGCACTGGTGCTCCATGGCCCATATATGTACTCGGAAGGGTTAAGGTAATTACGCCCTACCCCCCTCACCCGAAATGCCAGGTATCCTTTATCATATAACAATGATATGTTATATGAATTATCATAAACGGTAACACGCGTTGAATTATGTTTGAAATCGGCTGTGAAAGCCGAGGCGGGATAAGTCGCCGTTCCATCGGATGAATAGTTATTCACAAAGGTCCACTCCAACTGGTATTCTTCTGCCATCACATTAGGGGTCCATACTACAGACAGTTCTTCATTCACATCATCGCAATCATTGTCCAATGGAATGAGTGTGTAAGAATCGACTGCAGTGCTTCCCGAAGATGAAAAATCATAGTAACGGTCCATATTTATTTCCGATTCAACCCATACATAACGTGGCAGGGTTTCTTTAGGATCATTATTTACCCAAATACTGTCAATTGTCATTTCAACCTTGTAGCCATCGGGCAATTTCACCAACGATTGCTGGAGCACGACATTAGCGGTTCGGTTATCAGCGCTTACCTTTAAATACTCGGTACGGGTACTTAACGGCGTTCCGGTTTCGTCCCAGCGATCAATAGACACTTTTACCCTGACCTGTGCCGGCGACGCAAAAAATGTATCGGCATGAAGGTCAAACTTCAAAGCAACGGTATTAAGGATATGATAGTCTTTTGTACCTCCTACCGGAACTACTTCAATACTATTGGTAGCCGACGACGTACCAATAGTAACCGTTGTAGCGCCAATGGTTTGAAGCTTGCCGGTAACAGTAGGATACTGTTTGGCTGCCAGATTACCGCATGTCAAAAACGTTAATGCGAATAGCACTAAACGTTTTGCGTTGATCAGTTTTTTCATAATCGCTTTCATGAATTAATGTTTTAGTGTCTGTAATCTTTTACCTGGTAACTTTTATACTTGTTAAGGAGAACAATCTTTTTCGCATCCGTCATCACAATGTTCTTTTCCGTAAAATCGGTTTCGGTTAATTTCGCCGGCACTTCATAAGCGTTAAAAGCGATTTCCAGGCGTGGCTTTGTTTTAATCTTAACGGGTGTCGTGCTCTCTTCATTGGCATAATGCTCTTCGGTTTGCTCGTTGTAGTAATAAACCAATTTTTCCAGGTAACCTTTTGTATTGATGGTAAATTCGTAAGCCTCATAGGCCGTGTTCTTGTTGAACTCGATCCGGTAACTTGTGTTGTTGGTACCTGTTTTCTTTTTTAGTGCTTTTGTGTTTTTTAATAAAACCAGCATTTCTTTTGTATCGGCCATTACCGGTGCATCCTTTTCGGCATTGCTAATCACAATCAGTTTATCAACCGTATCGATCAGCGTTTTATAATATTCGTCTTGGATCATCAGCGTGCCAAGCGCTTCCGTACGGTGCTTATTGTTGAGTTTTTTGCAGTAGCCTTCCGATACTTCACGCGCTTCGTTCGAGGTATGGTTTTTATATGAACTGTACTTTAATTTAAAAGCGTAATTACCGGTGCCTGTAAACCAGGTATACGCTTTTTGGTAAGCCATGGCCACTTCATTCGTGTTGGACATTTGCCAGTTCGCGGGTGCTGTGTTTTGCGAGATACATACGTTCAGTATCAGCATAGCGGTTACAAAAAAAGAAACTTTCATGATCGGATGTGTTTATTGTTTTTGTGTATTGTTCCTGTTTTCTTTTATGGTCATAATACCTTTTTGGGTTTCCTTTTTCACCCGAACCAATTTCCCTTCCTCGTCATACTCATATAAAGTGGCATAATTACGCTCGTCGAGCTCCGCCGATAAGCGCATGGTTACCGGGTCGTACACATAAGATTTCATGGAGCCATCGAATGGGAAAACCCGGATGTCATCAAAATAACAATCGCCGCTGGTACACAGGAGCTTAATATTCAAATCGGTAGCAAGCGCTGGGATCAGGAACTCTCCTTCTATGCGTTGCCAGCCATCAATAATATCACCGCTTCCAAAAAACGGCCCTGATGAATCAGTTAAAGATGGATACTTAACCGTAAGCGACGGATAAGTGTAACTTGTTTTGGATTGAGCGGCACTACCTTCTTTTACCCAGCCGCTAATCAGGTATTTTTTGCCAGGGATAGGTGAAAAGGAACCGATGCAATCTTCGCAGTATGTAGAAGGCAAGCTCAATGCTTCACATTCGTACAACATGACATTAGCCGAAAGTTGTGTGGCAACTAAGGCCGCATCCGACACTGAAATATCAATATAATTGGAGCCTGGTAAAAAAAACGGATTATCATGCGAATTAGCGGAAATGGTTAATGGATTGCCGCTATATGAATTACCATCTGCCACATACCCCGGAGCTTTAATATCATGTCCATTAACCGTTACCTCGTAAATGGCATCATCACAATACATACTTAATGCTACAGAGTAGGTTTTACTTACCGGTAAAGGATTAGGCAAGTTAAAATATGTTCGGTATGTTATAACATTTGGATCAGTTTCAACGGATAAGGGATCAGGGTTCATGCTAATATATTGCACACCACTAAAATTGTGAGAGCCCGGGTAAGAAAATATATCATAAGCCAGCGTACTGCTATAATAAGTTTCAGTGCCGGGAATTGGCAAATAGGTAAAATTAGTGAGCTGTTGCTTTTTAACTACATACCAATAGGGATCATAATTTCCGTCATTTCCCACAAATGGTGCATTTGCCGCACGGTTAAAGCCTGTACTTAAGTTGCTGTAGGTGGGGCAAGAACTGCACATAACATTAAATGTGCAGGTTGCCGTACTATGGCATACACCTGGCCCATCGAGCGACATTGTTGCGGTATAAGTACCTGTTGCGGTATAGCTATGGCTACTTGTAAAAACCATCGCACTGCTTCCACTTATTGAAAAGATGGATGACATATTACCGTCACCATAATCAAATACCACTTCAACATACTCCAATGTTGGTATAAGAACATATGTATTTAGCGTAATATTAGTACATGGATTTGGCAATGAGCTCTGCCCTTCTAAAAAAGATATGGTTGGGCATTGGGCCTTTACGCTCAGGTTGGCTACAAGCAGCGCTATTACTATTTTTAATGTTTTCATCATGTTGTTTACAATTAAGGTATATGACAAATTAAATCTTTAGTATCTCCATTGGTTAACACATAACTGATTTTAATACGCCGGTAATTTTTATGATCTGCATCATTCACCGATTTAACGAAAACCACATTATCATTCATAACAGTTATTTTTTTTCCTGAACTATTTTCCAGGAAATAAAAACCCAAAGAATGTTTTCTGACATTATAATTTAATACTTCGCCCATTTGTCGTCCTTTCTTATCCAGGAAAGTGATGCCGATGGTTTTATAATTTCCCGCTTCAGGCATTGCTAAACGGCATTTCAGCACATAATGAGGATCAACTTTATTCGTATCCTTTTGATACGTCATTCCTTTTACCCCAAATTTTTCGGAACGGGATAACTTATCCTGAGAATAAAGACCAACAGAAAAAAGAAATAATATGACTGTGAGACACTTCATGAGTATAAATATTAAATTGTACGTAATAGAATTATTGTTTGGGCAGACTATATTTAGTCATCATAATTATAGCTTGGTATAAGTACTGTTTTTGTACAACCATTGACATCTGTAACTGTAACCTGTACAATATATGGTCCTAGTCCGTCTATCAGATCCCTTGAACCTTGCCGGGTCAATCTTATATTGGTTGACGAACCTGATATGACTTCAAGCTCATAACTGTAAGGCGCTGTACCACCTGTTACATAAATTTGCTGGACCTCATGATATAATCCCCAGGTAATCTTCAAATCGCAAGCTGAGGGCAATGCTGTACAATTTTCTGCTAATTGCTTATGCAGATAAACAGGTGTGCCTGATGACACTTTTAAACTGTAACGCCCGGTATGTGACTCTGAAGTTACCGTATCAGGGTTTACAAATTTAAAATGGTCATCCACGCAAGGGTTGTAAGCGTAATCTTCAAAACCATCAAAACCCTGCTCTTTTTGTGCCGCGTTAGCCGCCACCGACAGAGCTGCTATTTGGTTGTAGCCAAAAGTGGCCGACGAGTAACGGTTCAATGCATCTTTATTTTCTACTTCCTGGCCAAACACATTAAATTCTGTGACCTCGCTCACATGTGTCCAGTCCTTCTCATCCATTTGCCAGCTGCCACCTGCCAATTTGTAATAAGGCGTATACGATTCAAACATCCCATCCTTACGGATATTGGTATTGTTATTCACATTACTTTGGCTCCTGGTAGTAAGATGAGTGTAATTTTTCCATGGCCTCCAGGTACCTTTTGCTCCTGTAATGTAAGGATTGGTGCTGTTAGGAAGGATCTCATTTTTCGCAATGCAATTACAGTGCGTTTTACGCTTATTGGAAAATTCGACAGCCGAAGCCTGCAACACATTCTGATAAGCATTACTGCTCAACGATGTTAGAGGATTGGATAAGGTTGTGATTGTTGCCATTTCAGTACTAAGTGTATTGCGCTTGCCCGAACGAATGATCTTCAGGTTATAGGTGCCGTTAATGAATGTCCCATCTTTCGTCACTGCAGTGATAACTCCTCCGTTAATAGCAGTTACCCAGCCCATTACATTGCCGCTTCCGTACAGGGCAAGTTCATCGCCTTCCCTGAACATGTAGGATGTACTACCTACACTAGCATTTCCTGAAGAGAAACTGACGTTGTTCATTTCAAAGCCCAGGTTCTCATAAGCCGGCCCCATGTCGGTATAATACCACCATGCCGGGTATTTCAGCGTATAGATTTTATCGTTGTAATTGGTGGTGGTTTGCGTTAGCAACACATCACCCGTATTTGCATCGTATGCCAGGTTTTTGGTTGATACCACCGAACCAAGATCGGAAGCAATGGTTTCATCCTGGATCCCGAAACGCTGAACTACCTTGGTTAAGGTTGCCGAACGGAAACGCGTTTTGTTTTTACCGAACGAAGGCCAGATCATTGGAATTGGAATTGGATAACCCAAAATAGGAATCACATCCACGTTGATGCCTATGGCCGTTGAGTTGGTCTCTGTTTTACATTCCCTGTAATCAGCTACCATGTCAAAGAACATCCCGATATTTTTTTGAGAAATGGTTCCGTCCTTATCAACCACATCGCAGGTGTTTTTTAATTTAAAGCTGCCATTTAAATACGGATCGCTCTTGTATTTATATTCCACACTGGTGATAGGTGTCGACTGTCCTTCCTGGTAAACCTTTTGTGTTTTTGGCTTGCCATGCATGTCATTCACTTCCACTACAAATCCCTGGGTTGCCGCCATATAATCCCTTACATCGATCTTTAACAAGGACCGGATGCTTCCCGGACCATCTTTCCCGCGACGGTGATATAAGTCGGTGCGGTTTGTAATGGTTGGAAAATCTTTGGCAGTATAAAATTCGTGCACCACGCTTCCGGTGGCATGGCGTGTGACATTGGCACGCTGAATATTTTTAACAGTGACCCTGCTATAACCAACAGAAGGGCTTGGGAAAAAAGTTTCACCAAAAGGTTCTTCCACATAAGACTTGTCGTCCGGCACCATTAACTTTTTTTCGTCCACAAACACAGGTTGTTTAAAAGGGTTCTCATCGCCCCCCAACTGAGGTTCATAGGCAGCAACACCCGATGATTTGCCATCTTCCATGTCATAGCTATATTCCTGTCCGTAATTGGCATCCTCGCCATTTCCGCTCCCTACCATTCCTTCCCAGTTATCTATCATCTCAATTTTCTTTACCCTTAAACCTCCTCCCAGCTTGTGGCCATCAGGATTATTCAACCGGATCCATGATTTAGCGCCAACAAATTCAACACCTACGTTTGTATTGTATAAAGCCACATTAGGTCCCTGGGCTGCGTCTTTAATATTTTTGATAAAGGATGAATTGATGAGCGCTGTCACAATATCTTTGCTCAATGTTCCGCTCACGTCGCCGCTTGTAGCATCCCATACCACTTTAGGTTTATGCAATCTTCCAAATTGTATGGCTGTTTTCACGATCGGGCTAACGGAAGCTCCACTGTGATCATTCAGGGTTTCGTCGTACAATTTGATCCAGCCTAAGCCGGTAGAAGGGCTATAGCCAGCCTTGTTGATCTTGCCATAGCCGGATACGTATTCCAAATGATCCCTGCCACCATGATTTTTTATGTTTACCAGGAACCTGAAATAAACCTGATCGAGTCCACGCACATAAGAGTCTACATCCGTATTGCCATTATGTAGTTCAAAGAACATGGTATCGCCCGGCGATGAACTAAAATCTATTTTATGGTTCGGATTATTCTTATCGTTGCCATAGCCAACCACTTTAAACATTTCACCGGCCTGCCTGTTCTGCACATAAGCATAGTCGTCGCTTTCGTACGTGAGCTTAATGGTTCCCCCCGATGGAAGATTTATTTCTTTTAAGGTCCATACCGACGAATACACATCGCTTAAGGTCCTGCTTTGGTCAACATAGGGATAATCGGAAGGCGGCATATCAGTTGTTGCTATAAAGTTGCCGACATCGGTCGCATCTATCACACCTATGGTAGTAGCATTGTTAGGCTTATAATTACCCCAACGATCATACGCTTTGACGTTATAATCGGGATTTTCGGCTGATGTGCCTTCATGGTAATTAAATACATATGGACTCAGGCGGCCCCGGTTCGAATTCTGATAAGAGAAAAAGATCTTCTTTAAGGTAAGCTTACCTTTTTTGGCATTAATATTAACGCTGTTAACCGTTTCGGTAGCGTTATCATTATTGGCTACATTCGGGCAAAGATCGTAGGTATATACAAAATGGACTCTTTTTATGGGAGTCGCCAGATCGCGTTTGGAGTATAAGCTTATGCTGTCCAGTTTTAAGATCTTGTTACCGGTATTTAATCCGCCATCAACGCCATTTACACCTAAGCCATCATGCCTGTTTGATTTATGGAACACGGCAATGTAATTTTTTGTAATAATGGAATCGAGGAACCACAATTCTTTTTCACCATAAATGATATTGGCTTTATCATCCTGGTATTCCGATTTTAATCCTTCGGCAAAAGTTGCCTTATTGGCCTCCACTGGTGTACGCCATTTAAAGTTCGATATTTTTTTATACCTGAATTTGGTATACCCTCCAAAATCGCCGTCGCTTGGACCTCTTATGCTATCCACATCGATATAATCAGGCGTAAGCACAGAGGTCAGCAAATAAGAATGGGCGTAAGCCGGTGTGGTAGTTGAGCTGAAGTAATTATCAATCCCTTTTGAGTTAGAGGTCGAGTTATCGGTACCGGAATAATCAACCAGTCCTTTGCTGGCAGCATCGGTTAAGCTGGAGCTGTTATCATGATTCATTATATCTGTGCTGCCAACCGAAAATGTAATTTCTTTTTGCGTGTTGTTATACGCTGCTATGCCGTAAATGTATCTTGAGCCGTCGGTTCCAAGTGTGGTCACTTCGGCAATATGATGCGGTTTGGCATCCGAAGACAAGTTCGGAAGAACGTCCACCGCAAAATCATTGTACTCGCTCCGGTTTAAGAACGAAATATTCTGTGTTCGCTTATCGCGTTTCTTCCTTTTGATCGGACCCGAAAAAGGAATGCTCTGGCCACGACCGGTTATAAAGTTTTTCCTCAGACTATGATCAAATTCTCCGAAATCGGCATCAAACCTCACGGCAGCATCTTCACCTACGGCACTATAAAAAGCAGGGTCAGAGTCAACCGTTTTTTCGTTCGCTTCTTTAAAATATACGTTCTCAAAATCGTTTCCTTTTCCTTTAGAGGTATGGATCAATGAATTGATGGCAGGATTACCGCTTCTCCATTTACCGGTAGTACTCATCACATCAATAACCGTTACGTTGGTACCGGCATGTACATAACCACCAAATCCCAACTCAGCGGTTAATGCATCATCATCATTGCTGGTGCTGCTGTTAGCATCAAACACATAACCAATATCGCCCCTGAAAGGGCGGTAGCTCCCACCTACTCCCTGGCCTGATACGCCATAGGTATCAAACGTAAAATTGGTAAGCGGCAGCGATGGTGTATTTTCTGTAAAGGTCCCGTCTTTTTCGCGGTTAAAATCCATTAAGGCATTATCGAGGTTTTGCCCGTTTTGGGCGTAGAGATAGCCATAGGCAGGGTTTTGCACGCTGTTTTGAGCCAGCTCCTGTGCCGAATAAAAACCCGATACGCCTATTTGCGCGTTAACGCCCCAAATCTCTCCACCCAATGTAAAACTTCCTGACATGGAAAAATTTTTCATGGACATGTCAATCTTTGGATTGTAAGTAGCAGAACCAAAGTCGAAGGTTCCGCCGGCGCCTACACTTCCAAGTGGTGCGGTACTGCCGTTCGACACATACTTGTTTTCTTTTTTAGGCGTTCCATCTTCGTTCTTAACCGTATTTCCATCTTTATCCTTCACTTCTACTGCTTTCTTTTCGCCACCCTTAAAAGATGTTTTTGCATAGGTGTTAATTGAGAGCTGCTTTAAACCACCCCTGGAATTGAATGATGTTCCAATACTTGCACCAACGCTGGTAGAAGCATAATCCGAATCGGCTACCTTGGCGCTAAAGCCAATAGATGGCTGTACCGTTAAACCCTCTTCGCTGCTTGATGTAAGCCCCAAACCGCCGGTTAAACTACCGCCGCCACCAACACCGGCGCTAATGTTGGCATTAATACCCTGCTGAATGGAAGGACCGGTATAATTATTAAAATTAAATCCGAAAGAAGCGCCGAGCCCCAGGGAAAAAGCTCCGTCTGTTTGAGCCCCAAACAATTCTACGCCAACATTAACCGCCGCACCCCAGGTTTTATTAGGCTTCATGTTCATTTCTTTCTCTACCACATCGCCCGAAAAATCATCGGGCAAACCACGCATGTTCCTGTTGATGACTCCCGGGTTGATGTTCCATCCAAGGCCAACCCAACTGGCTTCCTGGTCGGTGCTAATACCCGAGCTATAAGCAATGTTAATGGGGTAGCCTTCCACATCCAGCAGGGGAAGGTTATAATTAAAATCACCCGAAAACACATTCACCATGTCGGATGTACCTATGGGTTCAAAAGCCTGCACTTCGGGCTGACTCGGACCTCCTGTTAAGGCCAGCAATTGAAAAGGCGACGATGCCTCGAGGAAAATGACAAGTGCCAATAAAACAGAAAACTGCTTATGAAGTTTTCGTTTCAATTTCATTAACTTTCTTTTTACAGATCTTTTCATCCCAGATTATTTTTAAATTAAACGGATCATATTTTTAAACCTTTATAGTTGAACTACCTGCGGTACATCCACCAACACTTTATTCTGGTAGGTAAACTTCACCAACCCTTTTTCAAAAAGTTTGTCATTGTAAACAATTGTAAATTCTTTTTCCTTATCAAACTTTGTATTATCAAAGGCCAGCATGACTGTTATAAAAGGAACTACTTCATAGGTCCTCTCAAAATGATATATGCCCGGATAAACAGTATCATTACCCTGCACCAGGTACAGGTCTTTTTCCATGTAAAAAGACACATACTTTATGCGCTCTTCATAGTGCGCGGGTGAGTTAACCTTGTATTTCAAAAGTTCACCATTTCCGTTATTCAGCTGCAACCTGAAATTGAAATAGCTCATGCTTTTATACGATTCCGACGTTTTTTGAAAGGTTTCCAGGTCATACTGGCTTGTTTTAAGCTCTGTGTAAGCCATGCTTTCGGCCGGTAAAAAATTAACCCGGTAGATCATCTCTGAAATGGCTTTGCTTTTCGACAACTGGTTTTCCTCATTACTGCACCAGCTTACAAACTCATCTGCCGAAACAGCTTCCGTCACATGCACCAAATGCGATTTCTGAGGATCGCTACCTTTATCATCACTGCCTGAATTACAGCCTGATAGAGCATATAATGTCACTACAGCAAACCCATATAATTGCCACCTGCTCATCTTACTCAATGCCTTTGTATTTGTTATTAATGAACTTAATGATCTCTTCACTGATGTTCTCGTTTGTTTCCGCGTACATCAATGTACCGTTACCTTCGGCGCCAAAAATATATTTGTAGCCATTCTTCTTTCCAAAATCGGTCACGTATTGCGTCATTTGTTCCAGGATTTGCCCATCGTACTTTTGGCTAAGCACCGCGTTGTCTTCTTCAAACCGTTCCCTGGCTTTAATGAACGCGTCGCGTTTATCCTCAAACTGCAGCATTAACTCCGTGTTCTTCTTGTCAGCCTGCACTCGTGCCGATAACAGTTTAAGATCTGTTGACAAACTGTCCAGGATCTTGGCCCTGTATTTTGCGGTAACCGCGTATTTGTCTTCCAATTCCTTTTTTAAGGCAAATTCGTTGAACACTTTTTTGATGTCGATGTACGCTGTTTTACCGGAAAAACAGTACTGGTAGGTCACCACACTTAATGCGGCAACGGTAATAACAATAGCAGAGCAGACGATTAGTTGTTTTGTTTTCATAGGTCTTAGGGTAAAAATATTTTTAAGTAAAAGCTTTCTTTCTTTTCGTTCTTAATTTCAAGCGTATAAAAATCAGATTTAAGGCCGCTCAGGTCCAGGTCAAAACGGTTATCTCCCAACTGTTTCAGCTTGACTGTTGCCGCATTTTTCCCAATGGGTTTAACATCATTGCTCACGTCAACCGAAACCTGTTTTAAAGCGGAGTTGGTAAGGGCAAATTTTAAGGTGCCATTATTTTTATATTCTTCCGAAAACTTAAAATATACTTTGCCATCATTGGCCTGGTAAAAGCCGCCATCCAGCTGTTTTTTTAAGGCCACATATTTCAACACTTTTGTTTCCGGCAACGATCTCAGGTTAAATTTCCAGGTTTCGGTTTTATTGATAACGACACCATCGCCTATTTTTTGCACCTGCCAGGCATAGCTCCTTCCCTCCTTCAATTCTTTAGCATCATAGGGATATTGCAGCTGGTGCTCTTTCAAATAATTCTTTACCATTACCGGGCTGTTAACGGTTATGGCTTCTTCAGGCGACTGATCTTTTTGCATTTCAGCTACCACCATTCGGTAAAACTCTCCCTGGTTAAGAATGGTAAAAGGCTCGCTGTGGGTCCAGGACAATAAAGGTGTTTTGGTATCAACCGTATCATTATCCAAAGGATTTACCAGGTACAGGTATTGGTTAAAATCGGCTTCCAGTTCATCGCAAAAATCATCCAGTTTTTCCGCTAGCTGGGCCGAAAGCACCGAACTGCAAATCCTGTAACGGCCGCTTGGCAAATTATGCGTAGTTTTAAGATAGTTGGCCTGCTGTCCACCGGCATATTCAATCGTGGCCGTTTTACGGTCGCCACTTAAGCCGCTGTTAAGCCCTTTTATTAATTGAAAAGGTGCCGATTTAACGCTTAGCACCAGTGCATTTGCCGAATTGAAAACCTGTGTGACCACCTGCACTTGCTGGGCATCGCCTCCATTCATAATTCCCACATTGAGCAAGGCTTCGGGCACAATATTAAACGGCTGAACATTGATGCTCACTACATTCACCTGTGCCCTACCTGCCTTGTTCAAAAAAAGGCATAACACTATCAGACTAAAAAAATATTTTAAATTCATGTTTTTAAAAATTTAGAATTAACCTTGTACTAAAACAGTATGGGAATCGTTTTAAATTATCCAGGTCGTAACCATTAAAAAGATCGCCCACGATGTATTTTTCAATTTGATTTTCCCAGAAAAGGGATCTATATACTTTTACATTTGCCTTCACTATAAAACCAGGGTAAAATGTTCCGTTCACTTTATAGGCCGATTTTCCGGCAACAGTAAGCGAGGAGCCATTTTTAAAAGCATAGCCCGCGTCGAGCACCGCGAAGAAAATATTATTATTCAGCGTATCGCTTAGCGTATTATTGAACCAGGAAACATTAAGGCCTGTTTTAAAGCCTCCTTTAAATTTAACCTGGTGGTTATATGACACATTTTGAAAATTGATCTGCTGAGTATCTGTATTGACGATGTAATAGCTGTACAAGGCATCGAACTGAAAAGATACTTTCCGGGTTTTAGGCGCAAATGTAACAACAGCGGTACTTATGGAGTTTTTGTTGGTGATGCTGTAATCCTTCGAGGTCAGGGTTCTTAATAGCGGCGTATAACTTAACCTTACCATTAAACCTTTTTTTATCTTGTAGCTCAGGGTATTATTTATGCTATAAAACCGGTTCTTATAATTCATCAGCTGCAGCAAATTATCTTCTTCGTAGCGCAGCATGGCTGTATAGCGCAACTTTTGTGTTAGTGGCTGGTCAAGCTTTACTTCATACCTCATGTTGTCCGACCGCATAAACCCCACTCCAAAGCTCTTAAAGAAAGGGTCGATGTAACGGAATGAAAAGCCAAGGCTTGTTTTGGTAAGCGGTATTTTAGTAGTGAGCTTCGCCAACAAAGCATAGGACCGGTAATTTGAAAAAATTTCCTTTACAGAGTTTCTGATAACGTCATAGCTCAACTCTTCGTCCTTTAACGATGATTTACCGAGTATTAAATCGGCTACCGTGTTTTTAGAAAGCTTATACCTTGCATCGGCTTCCAATACCACATTACTTTCTTTTCCAATAAACGAAGGTGTTTCGGCAGATGAACTCGCATAGGACGCCTGGCCTTTGCCAAGCATAAAACCAACAAACAGGTGATTCCCTTCTTTGGTTCCCGCTCCCAGTTTTACGGCCAGTATTTTTCGGCCGGCGGCAACATTATTAAAATCAAAATAGTTGTAGGAGTTCCTTACGTTTTGTAAAAAACCATCGATATTTTTAGGCGAGTACAACAATGTGCTCACCGTTGTGCCATAGGTAAAGGCAAAATAAAAATTGTTCTTGCCATATTCCATATTAATGCCCCGAACCGGAATATTATTGGCCAGGAATGTGGAATGGTTTGGATAGCACAGGCCAACCTCAAAGCGTTTGATGCCGCTTAAAAAATTCTGAATTTTATTAAAGTAAGGAACCTTATTGGCGTAGGCCAAATAATTTCCGTTGAGCAATGTCTCTATCTCATTTATTTTGCGCTGTGTTTTTTTAATGGAATCGTTTATCAGGTCGTATTTATCTTTATACTGCGCATAGGCATCTTTTACAGAATCGGCCTTGTATTTATAATAAGCGGCCTTTTGACGAAGAGAATCGTTTTTTGTGATGCCGCTGGTATCCGGCATGGAGTAGTTTCCGGCAATGCCCGTTGTATCAGGAAGATCAATTTGGGGTTGAGATGGTTTGGTAAGCGCCGGTTTATCAACAGGCCATTTATCGGGGCTCAACGACGACAAGTAATCGGCATAGGCCATTTTTTGAACTAAATCCTGTTTCTCTGTATTTAAGCTCCCAAGCTGGTTCTTATACCCATCTATATTAGTATTAAGTTTCGAGTTAAGCTGATCTTTATACCGGCCGGCATCGTAGCTGATCCTGAAATAATTGTTTAAACCGATCAGGTTTTTTTGCGACGAATAAAAATAGGTCACTTCCAAAGGAATGTTCAGTACATTTAAAGACACCTGCCCTTCGGTTTTAAAGGCTGAAGAAGGCGCTGTTGTATTTACGGTATAAGGTAAAAAGCCATAATCATAACCCATGGAGATGCTGCCTGCCGGAACAATACTTTTTAATTGGGAAAGGCTGAAGTTCTTTTTAACCGATTGCTCAGCTTTAGACTTTAATTTAGTTTTATCCTTTATAGTTGACAGGTCGCTTGTTGGCTTTCCCGAAACAATAGGAGGCAGGTCAACTTTCGGCTTAGGAAAAGCGTTACCAGTAATTCTTGTATTTGTATCCTTAAAATTCAATGTATCGTCTTTAAATTCTGTTAATGGTACCTCAGGTATTTGTGCCTGGTCTTGTACAGTGTACTTCTTTTTTAAAGTATCTGTTTGTCCTTTCATTACAAAACTGTAACACAGTAATAAAAGAAAAACAGGTTTCATGTTACATTCGTTACAAATAATTACTTCTCTCAATCAGTTGCCTGGTGTAGCTTTCCGGCGATATTCAGACAACAGTTCAACGAGCATCAAAAACATAAACGATCGGCATTTTGATTCGCTATTAGTAAACTTAAAGCAATTTTCAGCGAATGGAATCACAAAAAAATGGTTCAGGTATGGCCAACCATGGGCTACACGTAATTTTACTGATGAGTGTATGTAACTTTAGGCCTGACCTATCATGTAGATTTACTGGCGTAAATTTTACTCAAACAACGAAAAAAAGTGTTCGGTTGGCTTGATTTTAGGAACATTCACGAAACAACGTACCCGGTTTGTAAAGATCAGCGATTTAATTTTCACACAATTTTCACAAAAAACTTACATATATAGTTATAAGTCGGTATCTGTGTTTATTGCCTGCCAAAGAGGGTCTAATTTTACCAAAAAAATTAAACCTCATGAAAACATTTACAACCTGCGCATTAGTTATTTTAATAAATGCTCTTGCACTAACAGCAACTGCTCAGAAAAAAATAAAAAGACAAAGCACCCTCGAAATTACCGGTGCCGCTTTACTAAACGACAAACGGATAAAGAACTACTCGGTGTCGGTTTACCTTGACGGAAGCAAAGTTGATTCCATGTTCTCTACAACTACAAAGCCCTTGTTCTTTACAGTGGTGTATAATAAAGTGTATACCTTACTGTTTCAGAAAGAAGGCTGCCAGGATAAAATGGTGATCTTTAACACCCATGTACCCAAGGGCATGAAAAACATGAAAGATGACACCTTTGATTTTGAGGTAGAAATGTCGCAATGCCTTTTAAGAGAGAACCAGGAGATTGAAGATTACCCGGCTGCCGTATTGTTAATCAACAAATCATCAGAATCGTTGGAAACCAGCGAAGCCTACTATAAGCTCACACATAAAGAAACGGCAAACGAGGCTATGCTGGTAGAATTAAATGGAATAATGAATAAGGGAGATTAGTAATTTTACTAAATTTTCGGAAATCATTACAAGCCCTATTGACTTTGATGGTTTAATGTTGTTAATTTGATTTAGCGGTACAAAAAAACTGTTCCCTTTCCACTTTGTCCCTTAAGTTTATTTAGCAATCTTAAACCCAGAGCCTATGCCTGTAAAACAAAAGTTAGACATTAAAACCATTACCCAGGTTAAATTTCCTGAAAGCCAGTATTATAAAGAAGAACAAGTAAAAAAACAGATCGTCATCCATCATACCGTGAGTGGCCCCAATGCCACACGTGTATTCGAAGGATGGGCTTCAAATCCCGACAGGGTGGCCACTGCCTTTGTTATTGCCGGCGACGGTATTATTACACAGGGTTTTGGCAGTAAATATTGGGCGCATCATTTAGGTTTGAAAAAGGCCAATAATACAACCTTAAATAAGGCATCCATAGCCATTGAAGTATGCAACTGGGGCGGCCTCACCTTTAAGGACGGAAAATACTATTCGGCTTTTAACCGCGAAGTAGCGGCAAACGAAGTGGTTGATTATGGAAAAAAATGGCGGGGCTATCGTTTTTTTCATAAATACACAGCGCCACAAATAGAATCGTTAAGGCAATTACTGGTATACCTGGCCGACAAATACACCATCACCAAAACATACAATGCCGATATGTGGGAGATCAGCAAAAATGCCTTAGCCGGTAAAAATGGCATTTACACGCACGTAAGCTACCGCGAAGATAAAAGCGACATGCACCCTCAACCCGAGCTTATTGCCATGCTTAAAGAACTCTCTTTATAATCAAACCCTTATTTATTTTAACCCTCAAACTTAAAAATTATGCGTCAGGTTACATTAGTATTTGTTCATGGTTACAGCGTTACAAACATCGACACGTATGGCGAAATGCCACTCAGGCTCCGTAATGAAGGTGCCAAGCGCGGCATCGAAATAAAAATCGAGAACATTTTCCTCGGGCGTTACATCAGCTTTAACGATGATGTGAGATTGAATGATGTTTCAAAAGCATTGGAAACAGCTGTTCAACAGCAAATAACACCGGGCAATAAAGACAATTCCCGCTATGTGTTCATTACCCATTCCACAGGCGGGCCGGTGGTGCGCAACTGGTGGGACCTTTATTATAAGAACAGTACCAAACAATGTCCCATGAGCCACCTTATTATGCTGGCCCCTGCCAATTTTGGCTCGGCCCTGGCACAATTGGGAAAAAGCAAATTAAGCCGCATTAAATCCTGGTTTGATGGCGTTGAACCCGGGCAAAATGTATTGAACTGGCTTGAGCTGGGAAGTGAAGAGGCCTGGAAACTGAACACAGACTGGATAAAGAGCGACGGCAAGCAAATCTCCGAAAAAGGCATTTTTCCTTTTGTAATTATAGGACAGGATATTGACCGCAAGCTCTACGATCATTTAAATTCCTATACCGGCGAGTTAGGCTCCGATGGTGTGGTACGTTCGGCAGCCGCTAATTTAAACGCTACTTACGTAAAACTCACCCAACCTGCACCAAAATTAGTAAACGGAAAGCTGGTAACCGATAACCTTGCTATTTCAGAAGTAAAAAAAGCGCCTTTTGTACCTATGCGGATCGTTACTAAAAAATCGCATTCCAATAAAGACATGGGCATTATGAAGAGTGTACTAAAATCGGTGGATGATGCCAACAGTGCCGAAACCGTGAACGCTATTTTTGACTGCATGAATGTGAAAACATTAACCGATTACCAGAGCATTGCCACACAGTTCGATTCACAAACCAAAGACGTGCAGGCAAACTCCATCATTGAAAGAGAGAAAACCGTATTTGGAACTAAAAATTACATCCACGATCGTTTTTCGATGGTCATATTCAGGGTTACAGATAGCGAAGGATACCCGGTTACCAATTTTGACCTTTTGCTGACAGGTGGCGAAAAAAATGATCCGAATGCTTTGCCTGAAGGTTTTTTTGTGGACAGGCAATGCAACAGCCTCAACAAATGCACTATTACTTATTTCCTAAACTACGACATCATGAATGGTACACCGGCTATAAAAGATGTAAGGCCGGCATCCAAAGGCATGGACAAACTGGGATTAATTATTAACCCAAGACCCGAGGAAGGATTTATTCGTTACATCCCCTGCAAAATAAACACATCGCCCGATTTGTTCGACGCTGCATTAAACCCTAACAGTACAACACTTATTGACATTGTATTGCAACGTGTGGTAAGTACCGAGGTGTTTCGCTTTGAAAGTACCGATGGTGTGACACCACCGAAAAAGGATTTTTCGAAAGTGAAACCCGGAACGGATATTGTTTAAACATTGAAAAAGACCTGCCAGGCTTTTAAACAGGCCTTATATACGCCGGCAGGCCTGGTATAGGAATCCTTTTTTAAGGTTTTTTCCTCCTTTATATATGTCTTTTTATTCGTATCTTGTATGCGCTTAAAAATCCATTCCCGTTTACCAACAACTTCATTATTATGAAACAATTTGTACTTATTGCCTTATGCTTTTTAGCATTTACTTCCGGTTTATTAGCCTCACCGTTCAACGGCCAGGTGCAGCAATTTAAACAACCCGATGGTAGCATGGTAGATGTGCGCCTTTATGGTACCGAATTTTACATGCGTGCCGAAGGCCTGGATGATTATACCCTGGTACGCGATAAAAAAACAGGCTGGATCTGTTACGCAGATCTGTCGGCTGATAAAAAACAACTGGTTTCCACCGGCATTAAATATATGGGTGTGGAAAATAATACAGCCAGCCTGCGCAACAACCTGCCCATGGCTAAGCACCTGGATGTTTCGGATGAGTCGAGGATAGCTGAAGTGAAGAAGAACCGTAAACTACTGGAAAATACCGGGAATAAGAATAACCTAAAAACAAACAGCATCGATCACAGGGTATCGGCAACACCCTCGGGTTTAATAAGCGGTACCGTTACTGGCTTATGCATTGTGGTTGATTTTTCCGACGAAGTAGGAACATTGCAAATGTCGGATTTTGATAATTTTTGTAACAATTTGACCTATACGGGTTTTGGTAACAATGGCTCGCTGCGTAAATTTTATAAAGATATTTCGGGAGGCCTGCTCGATTACCAGAACGTGGTGTATGGCTATTATCGTGCTCCTTTAACCTTTGCGCAATACGATGCCATGCCTTATGCGCAGGGAGCACAACAAATACTCGGGCAGGCATTGAATTGGCTCGATTCACAGGGTTTTGATTTCTCTACGCTTTCCACTAATCCGGATGGCAGCATCATGGCCATTAATTTAATGTATACAGGAACCCCGCCTAACTGGGCACAGGGTATGTGGCATCACAAAGGTAACTATACAGGTTTTTCGGCCGATGGGGTTACCTCCAACGATTACAATTGCTCACCGGCGGGCAGCCCTTTAAGGCTGGCGGTAGTGGCGCATGAGAACGGACACATGATTGGTAAATGGCCCGATACTTATAAATATGACAATACCACTGGTCCTGATGGCATTGGCGGTTTTGACCTGATGTGCGATTATGGCAGCTATACCAATCCTACTATTCCCAATCCATTGTTCAGGAGCAATGCCGGCTGGGGCCGTGTGGTTGACGTGACTTATTATAACGGCATCAACACGGATACAGCCAACTCCCGTACCTGCTACAAATACCGTAACCTGAATGATACGAACGAATTCTTTTTATTTGAGAACCGCATGAAAACAGGCAGGAGCCTGTATATTCCTACACAGGGTTTAACCATATGGCACATTGACAGAAATGGCGACAACCAGAGCACGCACCACGAAGTGTGGCTTGAACATGCCGATAATAATTACAACAGCGAAGCCAATGCTTGTTTTAAAAGCGGCCTTCATGCCGAGTACAGCTATTCCACTTCTCCGGGCTCCAATTATTACAATGGCAACCAAAGTGGTTTAAGGATTTGGGACATTGGGCCAATTGCTACCAACATGACCTATAAATTAGGACTTGGATTCCCCGCGCCGAGTTTAAACCTGACGTATGTGAGCCTTACTGCCGACAATAATGCCAACGGTTTCATTGAGCCAGCCGAATCGGCTGATATTAATGTTAACTCTTCTAATTTTGGCCAGGTAAGTTCTACTTCGGCCAGTATTACCTGTACCTCTATTGGTGTCAACTCCGCATCCGTAACCGTTAATAATCCGGTTGTTAATGTAGGTACCATCAACGTAAACCAAACGGTTCCTGCCACATTTAATATAACTGTTGCCGCAGGAACACCAATTGGTACGGAAATAGAATTAAAATTCGATTTATCGGATGGTACTTTCTCAACCTTTATTACAAAAAAAATAATTGTGGGCGTACAGGTTTTAATGAGCAACCAGGATGAAACCACCTGCAACGCAATATTCTATGATGCTTCGGGTCTAAACAACTATAATGACAATACAGATTATGTGAAAACCATTTACCCGACCAGCGTTAATAATATGGTAAAAGCTGATTTCGTTGAATTTGACCTGGAAGATGAACCATCCTGTTCATACGACTTTATGATGATTTTTGATGGCCCAAGTTCTTCTTCGCCTCTTATTGGCAACACAGTGTTTTGCGGCACAAACAATCCGGGAACCATTACATCAACTCACCCTACCGGAGCTTTAACCTTTGCCTTCCATTCGGATGGCGGATTGACCATGAGCGGATGGAAAGCCATTATTTCCTGTATAAATACGACCGGTATTAAAGCAAACAACCTGGCGCAATTCTCGGTATTCCCTAATCCATCAACAGGCTTATATTCTGTAAGGTTCAATAACATGATAAACGAAGGCAACTTAATAGTTACGGATGTAGTGGGTAAAGAAGTATATAATAGCGCCATTACTGCAAAAGAAAATGTAAGCCTTGATCTGTCGGCATTACCAAATGGCATGTATTTTTTAAGTATGCAAGTTGAGGGTGCAATTGTAACTAAAAAATTAATGCTGAATAAATAACATTGTCACATCGAGCGGAGTCGAGACGCTTACTCATACTTGCCTCTAACAACACGTCGGACGAATTGAGAGATAAATACTATAAAAGCCCGCCATGATAATTCATGGCGGGCTTTTAGTTTCAAAAAAAATATTAATTCTCAAACGGCACCCTGTAGTTACAACCTTCCTTATAGCGGTTACAACCCCAGGCAGTTTTGCCCTGTATTAAAGTGCCTTGTTTGCATTGCGGGCAGGTTTGCGGTTTTTGTGCAGCCGCGATTTTTGGCTTTTCCATTTCTTCTACCAGTTCAATAGCGAATGCTTCCGTTAAAACAAGTACGCCGTTTATTTTTTTATTGTTTATCACAAAACCTTTAATGGATGGTGTTTTCTTTTTTTGAATTAAAATATGGATCTGTTTCTCACTTAATTTTTTTCCACCAAACTCAAAGTCAACTCTAAAGGTACAGCCTTCTTTAAACCGATTACAACCAAAAGCATTTTTACCTTTTATAATCGTCCCATGACCGCACTTAGGGCAGGTAATAACAGTTTCTACTTTTACTTTTGGTTCTGTCTTTTTTTCTTTAACAACAGTTTCAGTCACTACAGGAACAGGTTCTTTTTTCTTCTCCGCTTCAATGGTAATTAAATTTCCGTTCTCCAATTTCACTTCACGGGTCAGGTCGCTTACCATTTGCTTCATTTCGGCCATAAACAAATGCGCATCGTATTCACCTTTTTCAATCTGGCGTAGTTTCTTTTCCCAAATCCCAGTCAATTCAACCGACTTCAGCAATTCGTTATTAATGGTTTTAATCAATTGGATCCCTGTAATGGTAGGAACAAGGTTCTTTTTTTGCCTCACAATATAATTGCGTTTAAACAAAGTCTCAATAATATTTGCCCGGGTAGAAGGGCGCCCTATTCCATTTTCTTTCATCAGGTCCCGCAGTTCAGGATCATCTACCTGTTTCCCGGCTGTTTCCATGGCTCGCAGCAACGAAGCCTCGGTATGCATTTTGGGTGGCTGTGTTTGCTTTTCAAGCAGATCGGGACTATGTTCTCCTTTTTCGCCTTTTTCAAATACCGGCATCAATTGTTCTTCATCTTCTTTAGCATCTGTTTCTCCTGCCGCATTTGCCTGTGCATCTTTTTTAGGAAATAACACACGCCAGCCTTCTTCCAGGATAACTTTTCCTGTAGCGGTAAACTCATGCTCATCCACAGCGCCAAGCACCGTTGTATTGCTTACCACGCAATCAGGATAAAAAGCCGCGATAAAACGTCGGGCAATCAAATCATACACTTGCTTTTCGGGCAAATACATACCCGATGGCGGCAAAATACCGGTTGGAATAATGGCATGATGGTCCGTGATTTTTTTATCATCGAACACTTTTTTGCTTTTGCGAATGGGTTTATCCAGGATTGCTTTGGTGAATTGAGCATAAGGTGTCATGTCTTCCAGGATCCCTTTTATTTTTGGGTACATGTTATCCGGAAGATAGGTTGTATCAACCCTTGGATAAGTGACCAGTTTTTGCTCATATAATTTTTGAACGTACTTTAAGGTATCTTCAGCCGAAAAATTCAATTTTTTATTGCATTCCACCTGCAAGGACGTTAGATCAAATAAAGGCAGAGGACTTTCATTCGCGTTTTTTTTAGTGCTGGAAATAATTTCGAATAACTTGTTCCTGATCTCTTCCAGGATCTTATTGGCATATTCCTTAACCGTAAATTTGCGTTTGGTGGAATTGAATATTACCGCACGGTAGGTCGTTTTCAACTCCCAATAAGTCTCCGGTTTAAAATTCTGAATTTCATGATAACGGTTTACGATGAGCGCCAGCGTTGGTGTTTGCACACGACCAATAGATAACACACCTTTGCCGTTGGCATACTTTACAGTATACAACCTGCTGGCATTCATACCCAGTAGCCAGTCGCCAATAGCCCTGGCATTACCGGCTGCATACAGCAGATCGTATTCTTTACTGTCCTTTAATTTCCCAAAACCCTCCTGTATGGCTTCATCGGTTAAGGAGGAGATCCACAACCGTTTTACAGGTTTATTGTTGGATGCTTTCGCAAGTACCCATCGTTGAATTAATTCTCCTTCAATGCCGGCATCACCGCAGTTTATTACCTGGGTGCATTGTTCTATGAGCGTTTTTAAAGTATTGAATTGCTTGGTTACCCCACTGTTGTCAATCACTTTCAACTGGAACTTAGGTGGGATCATAGGCAGGAAATCAAGGCTCCAGCGCTTCCAGTCATCGCTATAATCATCCGGCGATTTCAGGGTGCATAAATGACCGAAGGTCCAACTGATAAGATAACCGTTTCCTTCAAAAAAACCATCGCGCCTGTTGCCGGCGCCTAAGATACGGGCAATTTCTTTTCCAACACTTGGTTTTTCGGCAATACAGAGGATCACAGGTTTATTCGGATAACAATTTCAATGGCTTAAATTATGGCTTAATTTTAAAATGGAGGAAAAAAGTTATGCGCATTTTTTTAAGTATATGGATTGGATTTTCTTTCTTGTCAGTTCGTCACGACAAGTCGTAACGAACTGACAGGTTAATTCTTACACCTCGTAATTATATTCCCATGCTGATTTGTAAAATCCATTGGTTTCGCAGTACTCAATAAACGCTTTATAAAACGGATGATTGCCAATCGTTGCGGTATCCATAATCACTACCAGTTTTTTCTTGGCCCGTGTCAAAGCCACATTCATGCGGCGGATATCGGACAGGAAACCAATCTCTGAATTTGAATTGCTTCGTACCAGGGAGATATAGATCACATCCCGCTCCTCGCCCTGGAAACCATCAATGGTTTTAACAGCCAGCTCGCTCACCGGATAGTTTGAGTAATCAAACTCCTGTAATTTTTCTTTCAGTAATTCAATCTGTTCTTTGTAGGGCGATATAATTCCAATATCTATTTTTTGCGGCTCTCCCAAATGTTGGTACTGCTGCAGCAGTAGTTCAAGGTGCTTAAATAACAGCTCAGCCTCTCCCTTATTTGACATGCTCAGTGTTTCGGGGTTCTGCAGTTCATCAAAACTGCAACCCGCAGTATCTACCAGTTCTATGGGAACATTTAAAACAGCAAGATCTTCATTTAATGATAACAAGGTGTCTTTCACCGTAGCGTCAGCTTCCAGTTCATTATTATAAAAATAGGCGTTGCTAAACTGCATAATGTGCTGGTGCATGCGGTATTGCCGTGTGAGGAGAGTGGACACGTTTTCGTATTTTGTGAGGCGGTCGAGCATGGTTTCATCCAATCCTTCCTGCTTTGCTTTTATGCTTTTAACCACAGGTGGCAACTGAAAATGATCGCCGCTAAAAATAACGCGTTTGCATTTCAATAAGGGAATCCAGGAGATGGCTTCCAGCGCCTGCGAAGCCTCATCGAAGAACAGGGTGTTGAATTGTTTTTTTGCCAGGGCTTTGTTGGTAGATGTTACCGGTGTGCAGCAAATTACCTGGGCATTATCAAATAAGGAATTTACAATGTAATCTTCCAGCAGCCGCGATTCTTTAATGCAATTCTTTGCCTCGGTATAATACATGGCCCGTTGTTTTGCTTCTTCTTTTCCAAAACTTCGCTTGTATTTTCCCGCCATGCGAAAATATTCCTCGGCATTACGGCGCAAATTCTTAATATCCCTGTAATTTTCATGCTCCTGCACCTGCCCGTCAATCGTTGTTTTCAGCAATCCTTCCGATACCCTTGCCGGGTGGCCAACACGCAGCACATTCACCCCCTGTTCAATTAATTTTTCTGTGATAAGGTCAACTGCCGTATTGGTAGGAGCGCATACCAGGATTTGCTTTTCGGTTTGCAATACAAGGCGAATGGCCTGCACAATAGTGGTAGTTTTTCCGGTACCGGGCGGGCCGTGAACAACCGCCACATCATTCGCTGACAAAATGTGACGCACTGCCCTGTTCTGTGAAAAATTCAATTGTGGAATGATAATGCTGTCATCGGTCTTTTCAAAAGCAGGACGATCGTTTCCTTCAATGATCTCACGCAGCTCGGCAACCCGGTTATTCCTGGCACCAATCACTTCATCCAGCGCTTTTTGCATCTCTATGTAGCTGTTATCATCAAACTGGATATTCACGCCTAACTTGCCATCATAGCACCAGTCAGGCAACTCATCGGTATGCATGATAAGCTTCATTTTATTTTTGCCCGATTGCTTGATCGTTCCGGTGATCTCCAGTTTCTCATCCGGGTCTTTGTTGGAAAATAAACTAATGTTCTTTCCTGCGCTGAACTGGTGAGGCATATCCAGGTTATTAGTGCGCTCTATTTCCAGGTGCACATAATCGGCATAGCCAATTTCATTCGACAGAATTTGAATAGGATACCAGGTAGCGCCATTTTTTTTTCGCTGCTCGATACTTGCTCTTAAGAATTGCTCTTTATATTGATAAAAATCTTCCTCTCTTTCAACCAGGAGTAATTCTTTTAATTTCTTTAATCGGTCTATACTCTTCATTTACATTTTTATGATTACGAATAGTGTACGAATATACGAATTGACACACGACTCATCGATTCGTATATTCGTACACTATTCGTAATTATCAACTTACTTGTTTTTTCGTTTTAATTCGTAATTGTACATCTGCCTCCCAAGCTCAGCTAAAAAAGGCAAAGCAATGCTATTATATTCATACTTGCCATCGTTAATGACCTCATCTTCATTGGCATAAATAACCGCGCTCAACATAAATTCCACATGCTCTTTCTCGTTATGAATATAGGCGCAATCAACCATAAAGCCATAGGACTGGCCAACGATGTTAGTGACCTTGGTGTCATAATGGCTTATCGGTTTTTTACTATCGCCGTAGATAAAGTATTTCTTATAGCTGTCGTGGTAGCTCTTGTCATACGTTGGGTGCGAGCTTTCACGGGGCAACATGGTAAGGTATTGCATTAAAAAAACCTGGTCTTCCTTAGTAAGATTAAATTGCTGTGATTTTGGCTGATATGGATTAAATAAGACTCGTTGCAAAATGGAATGAATGTTTTGCAGTGACATGTAGTTCATATTGGTAAAGTCCTTGGGCTCATGTATTTTTTTATTCTGCGCATTGTAATACGCCTTCCCTACTTTGATGGTTCCAATAGGGCTTACATACACCCTGGCAGAAACCTGTTGCTTTTGCTGATAAAGCAATTTTATATCGTTACTATAAAAAGAAACCGGGTTGGTAATGGTATTGTCTGTTCCTTTACAACCACCATCAAACCGATGAACAATGCGCATGTTCTTATAACCTAATGCCGATAAACGGTCATGCAGGTAATCTACTCCCAAAAATTCATATACACGGCCATAAGCCACATTATCGCTTACCAACAACATACGCCTGATGTATTGGGCAACGCTGGGATAAGCATTAGGACTTGTTGTATCTTTTTTCACGGTGTGCTGGCAGTTGTTGGCACTGTCGGTAAACATAATAGTGTTCTTATCCAGTTTCAGGTCATTCAGTTTTTCCAACGCCAGAATGGAACAAGGCAATTTGACAAGGCTGGCACAGTAAAAATAAGTTGTTGAATCGAGGTGATAGGTATAATTTTTAAATGCCGGAACTTCCTGGGCATTCCTGGTTATTTGTGTGTAAATGATTTGCAGACGGTATTTTTTAGCCTGATCGCTTACCGTTTTTAAAATTGTTTTTTTATTCAGGATCGAATCAAACGAAAAAGCTTCCTGGCTGTTTCCATTAGCAGAAAACAACAACCAAGCTATTGCCAGTAAAAGCAAGTATTTATTTTTTGGTATGCTCAACGATTAGATGCTCTAAACCGTTACAAATATACAAATTAAAAAGCCGGGCTTAAGAATAGGAGATTGGCTTGTTTATAATGGCGTTCGGTAGAAATAAAAAAGCTAAATTTAGTACAACAAAACTATGGTTATGAAAAAACGACTACTTGTTTCCATCTTTATTTTATCGGGAATATTACTAAAGGCACAACCTACTTCTTTTACCTCAAAAGGTATTGGCGGCGGCGGCGCTTTATTCGCACTTTCCATTAATCCTGCCAACAATAGTGAGTACTATATAGCCTGCGATATGGGCGAGTTATTTCACACTACCGATTTTGGCCTGACTTATTCACAGGTCAACTTTCAGCAATTGGTAGCAGGGCACAACTCAAAAGTGTGTTATACAGCTACCAGTGGTTTGTTATACAGTATCAGCTATGCGCACGATATGGTTGTTCCTATGAAAAGTACTGACAACGGTGTGACATGGACCGCGCTTCCGGGAAATCCGGATAGTGGCGAAGAAACATTTAGCATTGATGCCGATTACAACAATCCAAACCGCATTATCATTTCGTATTATAGTAATATCTATTTTTCCAATAACGGCGGTACAAGCTTCACAAATATTCATACAGCGGCAACAAGCTCGGGCAATACCGTAGGCGGTGTGTTTTGGGACGGAACGAATATTTACATCGGCACCAACGACGGTGTATTGGTTTCAACCAATTCGGGCGCTTCGTGGTCAACCGCTGCCATTACCGGCATTCCGTCAACAGATAGGATCTGGTCTTTTGCCGGTGCCAAATCGGGAGGTGTGACCCGCTTTTTTTGTTTAACGGGCAATGCGGCTGATATTTATCCCGGCCTGGTTGGTTCCGATTATTATGATTTTATGAAAGGCGTTTATTCGGTTGATTATGGCAGTGGCAACTGGGTTTCAAAAACAACAGGCATTAGCATGGGAACTGATTTTCCTATGTTCGTAGGAATGGCCGCCAATGACATCAGTACGGTTTACCTGGCAGGAAGTAATGATAATACCGAACCCATTGTTTTAAAAACAAACAATGCCGGAACGTTATGGAGCCATGTATTCTTAACAGCCAACAACCAAAACATTACCACAGGCTGGAGCGGCCAGGGTGGCGACCGGGGATGGAGTTATGGCGAATGTCCCTTTGCAGTGGCAGTCGCCCCAAACAATTCCAATAGCGTTATTTTTGGTGATTTTGGTTTTGTGCATAAAACATCCAATGGAGGAACGAGCTGGCAACAGGCCTATGTCAATACCTCCGGGCAACACCCAGCCAATGCTACTACTCCGGCCAATGCAGCCTATCAAAGCGTTGGTATAGAAAATACCACCTGCTGGCAGGTGCATTGGATGAGCGCCAATAATCTATGGGCCTGTTTTTCGGATATTCGCGGCATAAGAAGCACGGATGCCGGAAATTCATGGTCATTCAATTATACAGGAAATCCAGCCAACTCAACTTACCGTGTGGCGCAGCATCCTAGCAACGGGACTTTATTTGCCGGCACTTCCGGCATTCATGATATGTACCAAAGCACGCGTTTGACAGATGCGCAACTGGATTTAGCTGATCCCAACGGAAAAATCATTTACTCCACCAATAACGGGCAAACCTGGCAAAACCTGCACAGCTTTGGCCACCCGGTTTTCTGGATCGCTCTTGACCCATCAAACCCAAACCGTGCTTATGCCAGCGTTATTCATTATAATGGCGGAGCCGGTGTTGGCGGCATTTACATGACCAATAATTTAAACCTGCTGGCATCATCCACCTGGACTTTATTACCCGATCCACCACGTACCGAAAAACACCCGGCAAGTATTGTGGTATTGAATGACGGGAAAATGGTGTGTACCTATTCAGGCCGCCGGACAACGAACTTTACTAACAGCTCAGGTGTGTTTATCTATAACCCTACAGGTAATTCATGGACCGATGTGTCGGATGCGGGAATGCATTACTGGACAAAAGACATTGTCATCGATCCGAACGATGCCACGCAAAACACCTGGTATGCCTGTGTGTTCAGCGGTTGGGGAGTAAACGCCAGTGGTTTGGGTGGTTTGTATAAAACAACCAACCGCGGTACTAACTGGACAAAATTAACCGGAACAACTATTGACCGCGTAACGTCAATGACCTTTAATCCAACGAATGCCGGCGAAGTTTACTTAACAACAGAAGGGCAAGGCTTATGGGTGTCGCATAATATTAATGCCACAACGCCAACCTTCTCCATGGTCCCTTCGTATCCGTTTCAGCAACCGGAACGTGTGTTCTTTAATCCATACAACACCAGCCAGATGTGGGTAACCAGCTTTGGCAATGGCATGAAAATGGGCACTTTGCTTTCGACAGGAATTGTGGATTTTAAAGAAGAACGATCAGGAATTTCCATTTATCCGAACCCATCGAACGGAAAAATAACGGTACAAAATACCAATACCCTTGTTGCTACCATTTATGATACCATGGGAAAACAGGTAGCCATGATCGACCTGGTGAAAGGAGAGAATAATTTAGACCTGAGTTACCTGCCAACCGGCATTTACTTTATGAAAGTGAATGAGGGGATGAAGAAGTTGTTGATAGAACAATAGAAAAACTTTGTCAGTTCGAGCGAAGTCGAGAACAAATAAAGCGTCTCGACTCCGCTCGACGTGACACAAAAGAATGTAACTACTTCTGTTTCGTGGCAATCATAAAATTGCTGTTCTTATCTTTAAAGTTGTAGCCAATGCCAAAACCAATGGGTTTAGAACCCTGTTGTTTGTATAAGGAATCCAGGTCTTTTTGGTAAAACTCTTTAAACATAGGAATGGGCTTAGTGTAATCTCCAAAAAAGGTATAGTTCCATTTATGCTCATCATCCATGAAATAATGAAAAGCAATTCCGCTGTCATCCTGGATCACGTGCTCGCTTTGCGACAGGATCACGTTACGCACCATGGAAAAATAATTTTTATGCATTAAATACGACGCGCCTTTTAAATAGGTATTGATGGAGCCCATGTTCTTTAAATAGGCCATAAAGCCTTTGTTCGATTTCAGTCCGCCATCGGCCGCGTTCAGTGAAAAATAACAGAGGGTCTTTGGCCGGTTATGTATGTCGGTGAATTGAATTTCCACACCCCTTGTATTTGTTTTTAATTTTTTAAGGTCGGCAAATGAGCCTACGTATTTTATGTTCCCGCTTGTATCAACAGAAATAGCTTTGGCAGAGCAGAAATTATTTCCCGTACGTTTCAGGAAGAGGGTCAGCAAATGCAAAGTTCCATCCACCTCTTCATTTTTCAAATCGTTCTTCATGCTTTGTGTCCTGAAAAAGCTGAATTTTAAAATGGCGTTCAACGAAGTGTTTACTTTCTTGAAATAAATGTCCATTGAATCGGTATTTTCTTTTGTAAACTGCGGGAAGCTTCCTACCGGCTCCAAACCTATCATCACGTACTTATCCGCTTCAGGGAAAAAGGTTTGCGCGTATAAAATATCAGGTCCTGAAAAAGGATAAAACAATGTGGGCTGTGTCTTTACCACTTTAGCGATCTCATTATCCCTGAAAGTTCTCAGGCTCGTTAAACGGCTCGAATCAAACGACATCCAGCGCTTATCAAAATTTTTATTAAAGGCTTTGAAATCGGCTGACGACTGAATGTAAGCATATACTGAACTGCTATCCGCTATTCCCGACATGATATCGGCAACGGCATTCAACGAATCATTCGCACAGGGTTCAAGCTCCGCCATTTTTTTTAGCGAATCTTTTACCTCTTTTTCTACTACAATTTCGGGTTTGGCGGTGTCTTTTTTCAGCTCTCCCGTCTTTTCGGTTGTATTTGGGGTACAGGCAAAAAAACAGGCGGTTACAATTACTAAACTGCTTACATTCTTCATGAGTGATCTATTCTTCATTTTCTAAAATTATACTGCTCTCTGTTGTTTCAAAATTACGCGAACGGTTTTTTAATAAGGTCCATACTAGAGTTCCTAAAGCAATTAAAGCCAGTCCATATAAACTCATTTTTGGTTTATTGTAAAAACCAAAGCACAGGATCCAGGCATTGATGATTAAAAAGATAATGGGTGTAAGCGGGTAACCCCATGTTTTATAAGGTCGTTGAATATGCTTGTATTTTCTTCTCAAAATAAAAACGCCCAACACGGTGAGGAATGTAAAGAGACTTAAAATAAAACCGATGAGCTCCAGCACTTCATTGAACTTTGCCGTTAAAATTAAAACAATAGCAATTAAAGACTGGGAGATGACCGCTACATAAGGAACACCTCCTTTGTTTTCGATGGCAAATACTTTTAAAGGTTCTACATTTTTACCAATGCTCGATGCTACCCTTGGCCCAGCCATAATCATGGCGCTGATGGAAGAAATTAATAATACAGCGATTACTATCCCTACAACATTGCCTATACCTGCTCCAAAAATGTGCTGCCCGCTGATGTAGCCAATCTCCACCTGCCCTGCCAATTGCGACACCGGTGTTGTGTAAAGAAATATAAAATTCAGTAATAAATACAATACTGTTACAATCAGCGTTCCGGTAAATAAGGAACGTGGTAAGTTCTTCGACGGATTGTCAATGTCGCCTGTCATGTAGGCCGAAGCATTCCAACCCGAATAAGAATAGGAGATCCAGTACAACGACACAGCGAAAGCGCCGCTGAAAATATCGGTCATGCTGTGCTCATTGGGCGCAATGGAAATGGTATGTGAGGGCACACACATAAACCCGGCAATAATGAATAGGACTACAAAAACGAGTTTAATGCTGGTAGAGATCCGTTGAAAGGCAGCGCCAAAACGAAGATCGTAGGAATGAATGAGTGTAATTAAACACACCACGCCAATAGCAAGCAAAGTACCATTTGTTTCGGGGTAAACGCCATTCACGTATTGTCCCAGGGCCATGGCTGCCAATGCAATGGGCGCCGAAAAGCCAACGGTGGCGCTCACCCAGCCCGATAAAAAGCCCAGCATGGGGTGGTATAATTTTGACAGGTAAACATATTCGCCACCACTGTTAGGAAAAGCGGCGCCAATTTCTCCATACGCCAGGGCGCCACACAAGGCCATTACACCTCCAAGCACCCACAAAAGCAAAACGGCAAACACACTTTGCAGATCAATCACCTGGAATCCAATGGAAGTGAATACTCCCGTACCGATCATATTTGCTATAACTACCGAAATGGCAGTTACCAGGCCTACTTTATTTTTTAGCATGTTAACAAGTTAATCGAATGATTGGGTGGATTTTGATGATAATTCCAGCATGATCTGGTATTCTTCGGGCGAAAGATCGTTGTAATAGAAATTAATGGGGTTTACTTTTTCCCCGTTCTTAATAACTTCGTAATGCACGTGTGGCCCCGTACTTAAACCGGTGCTGCCAACATAGCCAATCAGGTCGCCACGTTTTACTTTAGCACCCAGTTTAGCTGCAATTTTACTCATGTGGCCATACAGGGTTTGGTAACCAAAACCATGATTGATGACCACGTGATTTCCATAACCCTGTGCCGAGGCATCGGCCGCAATAACCTCTCCATCGCCGGTAGCATAAATAGGTGTTCCCTGCTCTGCCGTAAAATCCATTCCCGGATGAAATTCCTGCGTTTTATAAATGGGGTGCGTACGCCAGCCATAACCGCTTGGCGCGTGTTTTAAATTTTTATTGTTCAGCGGCATAATAGCCGGAATGGAGGCAATGAGTTTTTCTTTGCCTTTAGCCATTTTCACTACTTCGTCAAAGGATTTTGACTGGATGTACAATTGCTTGGTGATGCGGTCGAGGCGCTCTGTGGCCTCCTTCATCAGTTCCGTATTATCGTATCCTTCCAGGTCCTTGTAACGGTCGCTCCCGCCAAAACCGGCCTGGCGAATGGTGCTTGAGATGGGCTCCGCTTCAAAGATCACACGGTAAATATTGTCATCCCGATCCTGAAGGTCGTTTAAAACAACCTGCACCTGGTTCATTTTTTTGTTCAGCAGGTCATATTGCAATTTCATTACCTCTGCTTCACGGCGCAATTGTTTTTCCTTGGGCGAATCAATAAACCGGTAAGCCACTAACATGGTTGCCACGGCAAATACACTTCCAATTGCCAGGTACGAAAGCACCTGCAATAAGCGCTGCTTAAAGGTAACCTTTACCCTTTCGTAAGTGAGCGATTTGGTATTGAACTTGTATTTTACTTTTGACATTTTTTCCTTGTAAAAAGGCTAACAAAGATAACAAAATGATTGATTGTAAAAAGCCATTTTTTCTTAGAAAAACAGGGAATAAGCAGACCACCTGCCAATCGGTTGACACGTTCAAACCTCCCGGTTTGAAGGGTAAACATTTTTAGCAATATATTTTGATATTCGACCCCGCCAGGGTCGGTGCAATTATCCTGTTCCATCTTCTATTCACATTGAATCCCTTCGGGATTGTGGGTATAGACTCAAAACACATAGGCAAACCCTGAAAGGATTAAATGTGAATAGTGAATAATTTGTGATTTACCATCCCGCCTATTTTTAGTATATTCGTTGCTTCTTTTTAAAACACTATGGAATCGAATAAAATACGTCAAACGTTTTTGGATTTTTTCAAATCAAAGGGTCACGAAATTGTCCCCTCTGCCCCAATGGTCGTAAAAGGCGACCCAACCCTGATGTTCATTAACTCTGGGATGGCACCTTTTAAAGATATTTTTTTAGGCAACGCGCCTATCAAATATCCCCGTGTGGCCGATACCCAAAAATGTTTGCGTGTAAGCGGAAAACATAACGACCTGGAAGAGGTTGGTGTTGACACCTACCACCATACCATGTTTGAGATGCTTGGTAACTGGAGCTTTGGCGACTATTTTAAGAAAGAGGCCATTGCCTGGGCCTGGGAATTGCTAACCGAAGTTTACAAGATCGATAAATCGCGTTTATATGTAACGGTGTTTGAAGGCAGCCCTGAAGAGAATGTACCTTTTGACCAGGAAGCCTATGATACCTGGAAACAATATGTAAGCGAAGACCGGATTTTAAAAGGCAATAAAAAAGATAATTTCTGGGAAATGGGCGATACCGGTCCTTGCGGACCCTGCACCGAGATTCACTATGACGGCCGGAGCGATGCCGAACGTGCAAAAGTGGATGGCGCCACATTAGTGAATAACGATGATCCACAGGTAATTGAAATATGGAACAACGTATTCATGGAATTTATGCGCAAAGCCGATAAAAGCCTGGAAAAATTGCCTGCCCAGCATGTTGATACGGGCATGGGCTTTGAGCGTTTGGTACGTGTGCTGCAAGGCAAGCAATCTAATTACGATACGGATGTATTTACGCCTTTACTCAATAAAATTGAAGACCTGAGTGGTTTGCGTTATAAACCGGAAGACGAAGAGCACCATAAAAAACAACTCATCATTAACATTGCCATGCGTGTGATTGCCGATCACATCCGCACCATTTCCTTTTCCATTGCCGATGGCCAATTGCCAAGCAATACCGGTGCTGGTTATGTGATCCGTCGTATCCTGCGCCGTGCTATCCGTTATGGGTACCAATCGTTAAATATTAAGGAACCTTTCATGCACCGCATTGTGCCTACACTGGCAAACCAGTTGGGCCAACAGTTCCCCGAACTGCAATCGCAAAAAATACTGATTGAAAAGGTTATTAAAGAGGAAGAGGTTTCTTTTTATAAAACACTGGAAATTGGTTTAAAACGCATTGACCAGGTGTGTATTGATCTAACCAATTCAAAAACCAGCAAAGTTATTGATGGCAAAGTGGTATTTGAATTGTACGATACGTTTGGCTTTCCTTTGGACCTTACATCATTGATCGCACGTGGTTATGACCTGAGCATTGATGAAGAGGAATTTAAAAAATTACTGGATGAGCAAAAGAACCGCTCACGTGCTGCCACCTCAATGGATACAGACGACTGGGTATCTGTTGAGAAGAACAAAAAGACATCGGACAGCTCTGTTGCCGAAACAGAATTTGTTGGTTATACCGACCTGGAATCGGAAGCAAACATTATCCGTTACCGCAAAGTAAAGGCAAAAAACAAAGAGCAGTTTCAAATTGTATTAGACAAAACTCCTTTTTATGCGGAGAGTGGTGGACAGGTTGGTGATTCGGGAACGCTTGAGAACATTAATGAGAAAATAAACATCACCGATACCAAAAAAGAGAACGGTGTCATCATTCATTTTGCCGATAAGCTTCCTGAAAACATGGACGCGACTTTCACCGCAAAAGTAAATCGCAGTAAACGTAGTTTTACGGAAAACAACCATAGCGCAACGCACTTGCTTCATGCCGCTTTACGCCAGGTATTGGGGACGCATGTGGAACAAAAAGGAAGTCTGGTAAACGACGAGTACCTGCGTTTCGATTTCTCTCATTTCTCAAAAATTACAGATGAGGAATTACAGGAAATTGAAAAGATCGTGAATATAAAAATCCGCGAGAACATTCACAGCAGTATTAAGCAAATGACCATTGACGACGCTAAAAAAACCGGTGCGATGGCTTTGTTTGGCGAAAAATATGGTGATGTGGTTCGCGTCGTAGAGTTTGACAGGAATTACTCCATTGAGTTATGTGGTGGAACACATGTGAAAGCTACCGGACAAATCGGCTACTTCAAGATTATTTCCGAAAGCGCCGTGGCTGCCGGGATCCGTCGAATTGAAGCGGTTACAGCCGTGAAAGCGGAAGAGTTTTTTGATAACCAGACGGCCATTTTAAATGAGGTAAAAGCCTTATTAAAAAACAACAAAGATGTGGTAAAGAGCTTAAGCAATTTAGTGGAAGAGAACAGTGAGTTACAAAAGCAATTACAGGTTTTATTGAAAGAAAAGGCACAGGGTATTAAACAAAACCTGCTAAGCAAAGTTCAAAACAAGAATGGCATCAACCTGATCGTTGAAAAAATAAGTTTCGACAGCGCCGAGGAGATCAAGAACATCTTGTTTGAGATTCGTCAGCAAACGGAAAACTGCGTATGCATTATTGGTGCCGAAGTAAAAGGCAAGCCAAGTATTTCGGTAATTATTGACGACAACCTGGTAAAAGATAAGAACCTGAATGCTGGAAATATCATTAAAGACCTTGCCAAAGAAATTAACGGTGGAGGTGGCGGACAGCCTTTCTATGCACAGGCCGGCGGCAGCAAGCTGGAAGGACTGAATGCCGCTATTGAAAAAGCGAAAAGTTTATTTTAATTAAAATGTCATGCTGTCACGACGTGTCTTGATGATTCAACATCTCAAGAGACCCTGAATCAAGTTCAGGGTGACGATAAACGAAAAAAGCCGTCACAATTAATCGTGACGGCTTTTTTATTATTTAAGCAAGGTTACATGCCCAATGTAGTCATGTGTTTTCTCAAACACATCTTTCAGTTTCACTTTCCAGATATACACATCCTGCTGCACGACATCTGATTTTCCCTGCCTTTTGCCGTCCCAACCTTTTCGAATATCATCTGTATAATAGATCCTCTCGCCCCAGCGGTCGAAGATCCACATTTCATATTTTTCTATCCCAATACCCATACCTGTAAACAGGTCATTCACCCCATCCCCGTTATTAGGCGTAAACGCATTGGGAATATAGAATGTAAATTCAGGCAATACTTCTACAATTACAGAAGTACGATCGGTGCATCCATGAACGGAAGTTACCAACAGATCGATGATATATTCTCCCGAATTGGTATAAGCATGTGTTGGATTTGTTACTGTGGAGGTATTGGCAGCAGCTGTTGAGAATTGATCGCCGAAATTCCATAAATACGTAAAGGCATTTTGTGAGTTATCCTGGATACTGATATTCGGATCAAGAACGCCAACGGCTTGTGGGTTTGCCGAAAAAGCGGCAACAGGCTGTTCGTATACTTCTATCATTTGCGAAATGGATAATGAAGAACTGCAGCCGTGATTACTGGTAGCCGTTAAAGTGACACTGTACAAGCCTGTTTGCGAATAGCAATGTGCCGGGTTTTGGTCGGTACCCGAATCTCCGTCGCCAAAATTCCAGCTCCAGGCCTGGATCGCATCAGGTGAAGCAACAGTCGATTGGTCTGTAAAATTCACACAATGCTCAGGGCAGCCTTTCGGTATATTGACTGTATAATCAATCACCGGTTTTTTATAAAAATCAATCACCACCGGCGAACTTACATTCTGGCAAGGCGCATTGGCGATAGCCGTTAAGGTTAAGGTTACCGAACCATTGGCATACTCAGAGGCCGCGGGATCATAACTTGCAATAGCCGTTGTATTGTTTGGATGAAAGCTTCCTGTACCACCGCTCCACATAACGCCGCTCACCGATCCTCCTGCAGTTCCGTTCAATGGAAGACCCGTCGTTCCTTCACAGCTTGCCGCCACGGCGCCGGCATTTACAGTTGGTAAAGGCAATACAGTTACCACAACATCATCGGTCGATTGGCAGGAAGTGGCTGTTTCAGTAGTTGTAACCGTATAGTGTGTTACAACTGGAATAAGACTGCTGTTAATACCTGTTACAGTTGGGTCGGCAACCGTTGCACTACTCAGGTTGGTAGCAGACGACCAGACATAGGTATAACCTGTAGTAGTGCTTGTACCTATTGTTCCGTTTTGAACAGCGCATAAGGTCATGGAACTTCCTGCTTCCGAAACCGGCAGCGGGTTAACCGTTGCAGCAGTCGTGTTACTTGAGCTACATCCGTTCAACGTCACTGTTAATGTATAATCGGTAGTAGCCGGTGCTGTTCCTGTATTGCTAAGTGTAACCTGTGGATTGGCAACAGAGGTATTGCTTAAGCCTGTAGCCGGGTTCCAGCTATAGCTATAGCCTGCCACTACCGGCGATCCCAGGTTGCCGGATTGATTTTGACAAAATGCAACAGGAGAACCCGCGTTGGCAATTGGTAATTGGTTGACAGTAATTAATGTTTGGCCAATTCCCGAACAACCATTAGAGCTTGTAACAGTTACACTGTAATTGGTTGTTGTTGCAGGGCTCACAGTAAGGCTCGACGCTGTTGAAAAAGCAGTACTACCAGGAGAATCCCACGAGCTGGTATAACCTATGCCGTTTGGTGTAACAGTAAGCGATGCTGTTTGCCCGGCGCAAATAGTTTGGTTAGCCGACGCGTTTACCGGTAAAAAATTTAATACTGTTACATCAACAGGTGTTATTGGGCTCACACAGCCAAACGCGTTGGTTGTATTCACATAATACATGGTACTTGCTGTTAAAGAAGGGGTCGTATAAGCTGCATTGCTTGCCAGTAAATTTCCTGAAACAGCAGCATCATACCAATTATACGTTGGGCCGGGAGCCGTTGCCGTTAAGGTGGCAGATGAACCGGGGCAAATAGTAGCATTAGCCACCGTTGGCGCTGCCGGGTTTGGATTAACGGTGATGCTAAACACCAAAGCCGTACCCACACATGAGTTGGCAGATGGCGTAACAGATATAACCGCTGTTACAGATGAAGCCGTTGAATTAACAGATGTAAATGACGGAATGTTACCTGTACCCGATGCAGCCATACCAATTGACGGCGCCGAGTTTGTCCAGCTGAAAACCGTTGAAGGAATAGTACCTGTAAATGTGGAAGCCGGAACAGTACTACCTGCACAATAAACAGCATCGGGCGGCACTATAACTGTTGGTGTAGGATTTACAGACACCGTATAACTCATTGGCAAACCAACACATGAATTAGCAGAAGGCGTTACGGTAATAACACCCGAAATTTCAGCAAGTGTATTATTAGCCGCGTCAAATACAGGAACTGTTGAAGCTCCCGAACCCAGGGCACCAATAGCGGTATTTGAATTGGTCCAGCTGTAAGTTGCCCCTGCAACATTGCCGGTAAAGGTTGTTGCAGTTACCGTAACACCATTACAATACGTGGCGCTTGGTACTGCATTAACCGTTGGAATTGGATTAACAACAATGGTAAAATCAGTTGGTGTACCCAGGCAGGAGTTTGCCGACGGTGTAACGGTTATAACTCCTGAGATCCCGGAAGCCGAACTGTTCGTTGCATTAAAACCTGGTATAGTGGCAACACCATTGGCGCCAGTTCCTATTGCTGTGTTGGAATTACTCCAGCTATAGGTTGTTGTGGCTACATTGCCTGTAAATGTTGTTGCCGCTACCGCGTCACCACTACAGTAAGTGGCGCTTGGTACCGCATTTACCACTGGCGTTGGATTCACCACTACGGTATAATTTGTCGGCACACCAGCACATGAATTGGCAGACGGTGTTACGGTAATAATGCCCGATATGAATGTTGATGCGCTGTTTGTAGCATTAAACGAAGGCACTGTTGTAATACCTGAGGCACTTGTCCCGATGGCGGTATTGGAATTTGTCCAGCTATACGTTGCAGACGCGACACTTCCTGAGAAATTAACTGCGGGAACCACATCGCCATTACAATAAGTAGCGCTCGCAACAGCGTTAACCGTTGGAATTGGGTTAACCAGCACCGTATAATTTGTTGGAGTACCAATGCATGAATTGGCCGATGGCGTTACTGTAATTATACCGGAAATACCTGAAGTGCCACTATTGGTTGCTGTAAATGCCGAAACTGTTGCTACCCCCGATGATGCCACACCAGTGGCAGTATTGGAATTTGTCCAGTTATAAGTAGCCCCTGTTGTATTTCCTGTGAATGTAACTGCAGGTACCAAAACTCCACTGCAATAAGTCGCACTTGGCACAGTATTCACTGTAGGTAAAGGGTTTACCGTTATGGTATAATTTGTTGGCGCACCAACACAGAAATTAGCAGATGGTGTAACCGTCACAACACCTGAAATTCCGGAAGCACCACTATTAGTGGCAGTAAAGGTAGGTGTATTTCCTGTACCCAACGCTGTTAAACCAACAGCCGGGTTTGTATTTGCCCAGCTATAGGTAGTACTGGTTACACTGCCGGTAAAAGCAGTAGCAGGAACTGTAATGCCGCTGCAGTATGTTGCACTTGGTACGGCATCAACCACCGGTATTGGGTTTACCATGATGCTGTAATTTGTTGGTGTACCCACACAAGAGTTAGCGGAAGGAGTTACAGTTATAACGCCTGAAATTCCTGATGCAGCAGTATTAAGCGCCGTAAACGAGGGAACGCTTGCCAAACCTGATGCACCTGTGCCAATAGCGGTATTTGAATTTGTCCAGCTGTAAGTTGCCGATGCTATGTTACCACTAAATGTAGTGGCAGGTACAGTAACTCCGCTGCAATAAGTTGCACTTGGAATAGCCGTTACCGTTGGAATGGGATTTACCAGAACTGTATAGTTTGTTGGAACGCCTATGCAGGAATTAGCTCCCGGTGTAACGGTAATAACCCCTGATATGCCTGCAGAAGTTGTATTTGTTGACGTAAAGGCCGGAGCATTTCCTGTACCGGACGCGGCTAAACCAATGGTTGAATTGGTATTTGTCCAGCTGTAAGTTGTACTTGTCACGCTTCCCGAAAAAACGGCAGAAGGCACTGCTGCTCCACTACAATACGTTCCACTGGTAACCGCATTCACATTTGGTATTGGATTTACGGTTATGGAATAACTCACCGGCGGCCCCACACAGGAATTAGCCGTTGGCGTCACAGATATGATTGCCGTTACCGGCGAAGCACTTGTATTGCTTGCAGTAAAAGCGGGTGTATCGCCCGAACCGTTAGCCCCAAGGCCAATGGATGTATTTAAATTTGTCCAGGAATAGGTGGTGCCTGCAACGGTACTTGTAAAGGCCGACGCGGCAACAGTGGCGTTATGGCACACCGCAAGAGTTGGCGGTGTTGTCATATTCGGCAAAGGATTCACTGTGACCCGCCCCATAGCTGTATCCTGGCAGCCGTTAGGATCGGTATAAGTACAGGTGTAATTTGTAGTACTACCGGGCGAAATGATATTGGAAGCTCCCGCTCCACCACCCGGCAACCAGGCATAGGTACCACCCGGGTTATTAACAGTTGTGGTTAAGGTTGCCGCTGTTCCATTGCAAACTGTTTGTGAAGATGCCGATATGGTTGCTGCAGGAAATAACGAAACGGAATAGGTTAAAAATGTTTTGCAGTTTGTGTACGATGTTAGTTCACAAGTATAGTTAGTAGTTACAGTGGGCGATACGGTAATGCTTTGGGTGGTTTGCCCGCCCGGTGTCCATGAATAGGTAAACAAACCTACCGGCGCGGTGAGCGTTGTTGTTTTCGTCGGGCAAATCTGGTTAATACCTGTAATAGCCAGTGGCGAACAGCTCGCATCAATATAGGCATACGCAAAATGCGCTCCACGTGTACAATCGCCAACGGTATACCTAACGGTTACGCATGTACCTATGTAGGGAGTAAGGTCAACCGCTACCGGCGACCAGTTCTTGTAATACACATTTGAACCTGCGCCTGATAATGTAAATCCGGGGATCCCCGGCCCGCCAGTAACAAGGTACTGTCCGCAGGCCACAGGGTTACCCGAACAATCAAATATATCCGTTTTAAAAAACGGCTGTTCCTGGTTTGTATGATCTGTTCCTGCATCCTGGATCACCACAGCATAGTAATACACAAATAAAGCGTTTGAGGCTGTGACTGAAAATTTTTGTTCGAGGGTTGCACCGCAGGCTCCTGGTACGCCACCTAAAAATTGCCCCGAAGTTCCAAAGGTCCCAAAATCGCCCAAGCGTAACGAATTAGGGCCACCCGAGGGGTTTACAATGGGAAAGCCGCCATAAGGATCGGTGCCTGCACCACTGGTTACTGAATGTTGCTGCGCTGTTGTTCCGTAATACATGGGTATGTATGATGGTGTTGGCGCGCCAGCCGCGCCAATATTTACGGCGCCTGTTGTTCCCGACCATCCCGATAAGTTCCCTGAATCGTATCCAATGTTGGAACAAGCCGGTTGCAATGGCGCCGCGGGCTGGTTCACATGGTATTGAATGGTCAGGGAATAATTGATGCAGGTTTCGGTAAATGTTGCAGTTGGATAATTATCGATCATCACGTAATAACAACTTCCGGCAGTTGCGGTGATGGAAAGAATGCTGTTCATGTAATTGGCTCCTGTAAAGTTTGTGGATACCCAATTGGAACCTGTTGCGTTTGGAACCGTATTATACACCATAATAGCAGGTGGTGTTCCATAGGCATTTGTCATCATGATGTCAATTACGCCACTGCTTGGAGCACAGAAATAATACAACCAATCCTTTCCATCGGGTGTAATACCATATGGGCTCAGCGGGTTGTAATTATCAACATGGCCACAGGTGGTTCCGCTTGCCGAAAAAGGCAATGTAATGGGAGCCGCTGCCGCCGCGGTTGCATTATCGCCACCCTGTGAAAAAACAGTTTTGGGTGCAAGGGATGCTATTAAAAATAAGGCCAGGACCAGCCACTTTTTGGAAAATAAAAATGAATTCATTATCTGATTTTTTAGCAATTATAAAGAATTAAATTAGTTTTATTTTGTAGATTTTTGGCAGTTGGAAACAATTTGAAAAATAATTTTTAATATGCTTTAAATATTTGTTAATCAATATTTTATATACAATATTTTATTTGAAAATTGTAATATTTCTGGAATAAATTCTTATAAAATTTCGCCCCTATAAAAATTCATTTTTTCTACAATATCACACCATAAACGAGCTGTTTTACATCTTAAGTAGATCTCTTTTTAAATGGCCAGATTATAATTTTTTTACAATTATTTAATTTCTACGTGTAAACAAATTTGTTTATTTTTGTATATGACTTCAACATTAGATATCATAAAAGGAGTTCATCCGGGAATTATTCTTGACCGGGAACTTAAGCAAAGGAAATTACGCAAAGGACAGTTTGCCCTGTCTATTAAAGAGTATCCACAAACACTTGGCAGTATTACCAAAGGCAAAAGAAAAATGAATATTCCTCTTGCGCTAAAGATAGAAGAGGCCCTGCAAATGGATGAAGGATATTTTATGATCCTGCAAGTGTATTATGATATTGAAGAGGAAAAAAGAAAAAAACAACTTACGCCTGACTTATCGAAACTAAGACCTGTTTTATTTTGGGATACCAAAATTGAAAAGATAAACTGGCAGAAGCAAAAAAAAGCTGTTATCAAAAGGGTTTTTGAACGTGGTAATGAAACTGAAAAAAACGAAATTACCCGTTTTTATGGAGAAGGAATTATTCATGAAACCTTAGCGTCTTATGAAAAGTAATTTACACTATCATACTGTAACTCCACTATTACATAATATTTTAAAAACCTTGATGGCATCTAAGGAATTTGATGCTTTTAGATTAGTAGGAGGAACTGCCTTAAGTCTTTACAAAGGACACCGTTTATCTGTTGATATTGATCTATTTACCGACGCAGAATATGGATCCATTGATTTTGCAGCCATTACCACTTTCTTGCGTGCAAACTACCCTTATGTTGATACAGGTAATGATGATATTATCGGTTTTGGTAAATCCTATTTTGTGGGAGATAACCAGGGTGATTGTATTAAGCTGGATATTTATTATACAACCGATCATTTTATTGATGAGATACAACTCATAGATGGGATTCGCCTGGCAAGTATTGAGGAAATTATAGCCATGAAAATAAATGTTGTATCCAGGGGCGGACGTAAAAAGGATTTCTGGGATATTCATGAATTAAAAGATGACTACACAATTGATGAAATGGTTGCTTTGCATCTTAAAAAGCATGAACATACACACGACAGAGAATTAATCAGGACTAACTTTACGGAATTTGAGAATGCAGATGTTGATTTTGATCCGGAATGTGTGCGCAACAAATCATGGGAGATCATTAAACTGGATATGATTGATTATGTAAAAGAGTTAACGTAATTAAATCAATCACGTAGTTATCTTTTTGAATTTTGGAATACTATTTGCCATTACCATATTAGATAAATTGGCTTTTTATAGCTCATTTTGCGTTCCCTTCAGTCATTTTCACTCTCTAAAAATTCAATTCACTCATTTAAAATTGAATTTCACCCATCTAAAATAGATTTTCACTCAATGTAACGAAAAATAATGGGTTTGATTTTCAGTTACTTAACTTTTGGGCTTAATTTATTTCATTTTTTACTGTAACTATTTGTTCCGTTTGGCATTATAAACCCACAATGCTTTTAAACGCAGTCTATATGGATTTCTCACCGCGATACCATCATACCGCCGAAATGTTACAATCTGAACAACAGATCATTGAGGCTGCGAAACAGAACCCCGAGCATTTCGGGCCCCTGTACGACAAATATTACAAACAGATCTTTGGCTACGTGTACCAGCGTATGGATTCAAAAGATGCCGCTTTTGACCTGACCGCGCAGGTATTTTTAAAAGCCCTTACCAATATTGAAAAATATGAGTACAAGGGTGTGCCATTTGCAAGTTGGTTATACCGCATTGCGCACAGCGAAGTGATGCAGCTTTTCCGCAACAACAAAAAACTGCGTACCATTAACGCCGATGTAAGCGACCTGAGAAATATTTGCGAAGAGGTGGAGGAAGAATACATGGAGCAATACAAAGGCATATTGATGAACGTGATAAAAGACCTGCCGGAAGACGAATTGCAGTTAATTGAATTACGATTCTTTGAGAAAAGAGCGTTTAAAGAGATTGCTGAAATACTTAATATTACCGAAACAAACGCCAAAGTAAAGCTGTACCGAATATTGGAACGCGTGAAAAAAACGCTGACGAAGAAAAAATAGAATTTATGACCGAACGTTTATATAAATTTTTATTAAATCTTATTTTACCATTTATTTTTTATGGCTGTCATTCCAGTTCCTCAACCGAAACAAGCAGTAACGGCAATATACAGGATACACTTACTACAAACATTGTTATTTCCGATAACCAGCCTGATTCAATCGGCCTCTCCTCCACCGGTAATCAGGCCGGTTTACGTGAAGAAAAAATAGCATCCCTCTCTGAACTTTATAAAAGATGCCGAAAAAAAGCATCGGTATTTACCGTGAACCCTAACCGTGATACGGTAATAAAATGCAAAGAGGGTACGCTCATTTCCATTCCTGCCAATTCTTTTGAAACCATTGATGGCCAATTGCCGGCTAATGGCAATATCAAACTATCTGTTAATGAATACTATTCCGTTTCGGATATGTTACTGGCCAATTTAACTACCAGCAGCAACGGTAGTATGATTGAAACAGGGGGTATGTTCTATATATCGGCTACCGAAAAAGACAGCAATGATAGTTTAAAATTAAAAAAGGGAAAGGACCTTACATTTGCCCTGCCAAATTTCCAATCCAAAAATATGGCCGGCATGCAAGTATTCAATGGCGTTCATGATAGTGCCGGTGTTAACTGGGAAGCTAAAAGCGGAATGGCCGGTTTTGCCCAACAGTGGATTAATGGCAGAAGGGATTTAAATATTATTGCCGATAATTACCTGGTATTTCCTGATGTTGAGCCAAAAAAATTACCTACTCTTAATTCCTCTCAAAGTTATACTGCTGAGTTGTTAATGCCTATAAGAGATGTTTTTCAAAATAACAGCATTACCAGAAGTGCGATTGGCTATATCGATACAATGGGCATGTTGCGGGGATACCTGGCCGGAAATAAAAAACGGAAATTTAAATTTGAAACAAACTATACCCCTACATTTTCTGAAAACATACGTGTGAATGTGGCCGTGAGCTTTAGAGTTCAACTGAAGAAAAAAGAGGATGTGAACATGCAATACCTGGATAAGCTTTTAAAAATGGGCAAATGTAATCCCGATAGCCTTGTAGCGGTAAAAGCCACGTTTATTCCTGTTATTAAAAGAATGAACTTCGAAAATATTAAACCCGACCTGAACTACTATACCATTTCCGTTTCCAGTCACAAAAAACGGCTAAACCAGATTAAAAAAATGCAAAGGGCTTATCAAGAGCATGTGAAACAACTTGAGGCAAGCGCTACAGCCAACATTAACAATGCCAGGGAATACTTACTGTTAAGCACACAAAGTTTAGGCTGGATAAATTGCGACCGCTTTTACGATAATCCTAATAAAACCAACTATCTTGTAAAGCTGGAAGAGAGAACCAGTTTATTGATCGTATTTAACAATATCAGGTCCATCATACCTTGCGATAGCAAGGGCATTTTTCATGATGTTCCTTTAGGCGAAAAAATTACGATTGTAGCTTTAAAAGCCGACCAGGGGAAATTGCTGATGGCCATGCACGAAACCGTTATAAGTAACACCCCTTTTGAAAGCCTGCACTTCAATCCTGTATCATTAAGTGAATACAAATCGAAGCTTCAAAAATTAAATAGCATATAAAATCCAAATAAATGGGAACAAAATTTAATCTCGACAGAGAACCGGTTACCGACGAAGAAATTAATTCACACAAAGACTTTGGTGAATTAGTGAAAAAATTTAAAAACGAGAGCATACAGAAAGCCCGAAGCGACGTCAGTTTTTTAAAAAACAAAAAAGTCACTTATTCCGCAGTTATAGCAGGTGTGGCCGTTATATGTACCGTTACTTATTTCTCTGTATTTAAAAAAGAACCTCCAAAAGAAACCAAGCATGATAAAATAGCTACTATTCAAAACACCAACAATACACCTGATACCAAGCCGAAAAAGGCTTTTATTACCCCTCCCATCTCCAAAATAAACGTTCCCTACTCTTCCTATAAAGTAGATGCCGATAAAGGCGGAACCATTAAACATGCATCCGGTTCAAAGATCATCATCCCAAAAAAGAGCTTCGTAAATAAACAAGGCGAGGACATTGTGGGCGATGTAGAAATTAAATACAGGGAATTTCACAACCAGGCCGACATTATAGCCAGTGGTATTCCCATGACCTATGACAGCGCAGGTGTGCAATTGCATTTGGAAAGCGCCGGCATGATCGATATTAAAGGCTACCTGAACGGCGAGCCTGTATACATCAATCCTAAAAAAGTAATTACGGTTGAGTTTGCTTCCGGGTACCCTTCTGATAAATATAACATGTACCGACTGGATACTGTAGCTCAAAACTGGGTTTACTTAAGTCGCGACAATTCACTAAAGGGACAAGAGGGAGAGAAGAGACTTAAGGGACATGAGCCAACTCCTGAAAAAACGGAGTCACCAAAAGTGGTTGCATTGCAAAAACAAATTGATGAGATCCCACCAAAAATAGAAGCGGAAAAAGTGGTTTACACAAAAAAAGTAAACCAGTTGCCAAAAGCGGCAGTACCGGCAAAGCCTGCCAAAGCTACCGAAGGCAGGCCGCAGTTTGAGCTGGATGTGAACTACAAGGACTTTCCGGAACTGGCCGCTTTTAAAAATGCCATCTTTGAAGTTGGTCCCGAAAATAAAAACTTTAGTTCGAAACTGGCCGACATTACATGGAACAGCGCCCAGGTATCGGAAGGTCCTGTGAAAGGAAAAAATTACATGTTAACCCTCACGCTTGGCGACCGGGTTGAAAAATTAATTGTATACCCCGCCTTAACGGGCGCCGATTATGACAAAGCGCTAAAAGCTTACGAGTCGAAATTTGGCGATTATCAAAAACTGCTGGCCAAACGCGAAGCGGATGAGAAAAAACTGAAAGAGGAGTTTGAAGCCAAACAGAAAGAATACCTCGCCGAAATGCAACGCCTTACAGAGGAACAGGTTAAAGAAAGGGCCAGGGTTTGGAAAGAACAGCAGGCAAAGCTCGAAGAGCAATTTGATAACATGAGCACTCAACAAAAAGTCATTCGCATTTTCCAGGTAAGCAGTTTCAATATTTTTAATTCCGATTGCCCTAATACCATGCCTAAGGAGGCAAGTGTTAATCCCATATATGTTGCTGATAGTAAAAAAGGCTTTATCAGGCCCAATGATGCTTATTTAGTAAGCATGACCAAAAATTTGGTTTACATTGTTCACGGCTCTGATCCTTTATCATTTAACCCGAAAGAAAGCTATAGTTTGTGTGTGCTCTCTGCCGGAAAATTTTATTTATGCAGCAAGGAGGATTTTGCAGCGTTTGCTTCATCAAATCAAAATAAAATTCCGGTAAAAGAAATAAGCCAGAATGTGAATAATGTTGCTGACCTTAAAAAGGTCATTGGAATTTAATTTAGATACCACTACCTATGAAAAAACTAACTCTTTCTTTAGTTGTAATGGCAGCCATTACAGCTTCATTTACCGTACAGCAAAAAAAACAATTTGTTCCCCCGGGCACCGTTCAAATAAACGACACCTTGTTTGCCGATGAAGCCGAAATAAGCAATTTTGCCTGGCTCGAATATGAATCATCGGTAGCAACCATGTATGGCATTAACTCAAGCGAACATTTGGCGATGCTGCCCGATACCTTAGTGTGGCGCGAAAAATACGCTTACAATGAACCTTATGTACAGTATTATTACAGGCATGTGGCTTACAGGGATTACCCGGTGGTTGGCATTAGTTATGAGCAGGCAGTAGCTTATTGTAAATGGAGAACAGAAAAAGCAAAAACCATTTTGTCTGTTAAAAAAGATTTTGTGCACCAAAATTTCGAGTACCGTTTACCAACAAAAACCGAATGGGAAAAACTGGCTGAACCTTCTTCTTCATTTTTAAATAACGAGGGCAAAAATGAAAAGGGGCTTTATCAGCTTAACTGCGTTCATCCTGATCTTCCTTCAGATGTAAAACAAGGCCCGCATAAGTATGCCGATGTGACCGCTCCTGTTTACTCTTACTGGAAAAATTCCTTGGGCCTGTTCAATATGGTGGGCAATGTGGCCGAGATGGTGAACGAAAAAGGAATCTGTAAAGGTGGCGGCTGGCGAAACGCTCTTGAAGACTGCAGGGTTGGAAAAGATAATGGATATACCAAACCAACCGCCTGGTTAGGCTTCAGATGCATTTGTGTGGTAAAGAAAAATAAGGATTGTTAAGGTTTATTTTTTGATACGCATAAAAAAAGCTTCACATTTCTTGTGAAGCTTTTTTAGTAAAGAATATCTAATTCTAGTATTGAGAGAAACCTTGCTTATCGGTTACCTTATGCTCAATTAATAAACCTACGCAGGCAGCGTCCATTGGCTTATGTTTGTCAGCCTCGGTAGCGCCACGTGGCACTTCCACTTCAATAATTAACTGGCGGGTTGATGTGCTTTGGAACTCGAATAAAGGTTCGTTTTGCGCCGTTGCGTTATCATACAATAACTCGCTGGTACGCGCGTCGAAAATTTTATAATTTATTTTATCGCCGATTGCCGCATCGCAGCATACATTGATCCTGTAATCCATTCCCTTATAAATCACACAACGGATCTTTGAAACCATTCCCTGGTTAAACAAACCGCTTCTTGATTGGGCGTTATACATCCAATCGCCTTTACCGCCATGTTTGGTTTCTACAACACAGTATTTGCGGTGAAACTGACCACAAACGCTGGCTTGCGAGAACATCAGCGAAGCGCTAAATATAAACAGTGCTAAAAATATCTTTTTCATAATCTTAATTATTTAGTTAATGTGTAAGAGTTTCTGATGGCTTTGATCTTATTTACAATGGCATTATACTGCTCAGCAGATAATACCAATTCTTTACCGCCACCTAATATTGTTTTTCCTTTGTCGCCTGATGCTTTTGCTGCTGAGGCATCTTTCTCACCAATTTTATTGAACTCAGCCTGCAGGTCGGTAAAGTCTTTTACCACAGCGGCTACGTTCGCATCATCCTTCTCGTATTTTTTAAGAAACTCCACTAAGTTATCCAGGGTGTATTTTTGGTCGGCTAAACGCTCTACTACCGGGCTGTTGGGTTCATACTTAGACAGGCTTGTAGCAATAAACAAGCTCTCCAACCATCCTCCGGCTACTACTAAAGACAAAGTAGGGCCTTGCTTTCCGTCTTCCAGCGTTTGGAAAGAAGAGAAATACACATCATCCGTAATAACAGATAATGAGTCGGGATTTCCTAAATTACCTTCCAGTCGTTTCAGGATCTCAGGTTTAATGGCTGAAGAAACACCAATCTGGTCGCCTAATTGTTTTACGGTTTTAAAATATTTCAACGCTTCCGATCCTATTTCAAAAATACTGCAATAGCTCAGGTCGCAGCTGTAGATACCGAAATTCAGGGATTTTAATTTATTATCCGTGTAATTTTTTTGGTTATCAGGGCTGTTTAAGAAACTGGTGTTCTTATTGTTTTTACCACCAACCATTTTAATAAAGGTCAGCATTTCTCCCGGGGAAGGAACCTGGAAGAACGTTTCAGTAACCTGTTCAGCCTGAGTTTCTGTTTTGGTAGTATCTACTGCCGATACATCTTCTCCGCTTTCTGTTTTATCTCCGCAAGAAACGAGTAATAAACTGGCTGCTAAAGGAGCAATTAAGAAATAGTTGCGTTTCATATATTATTATTATTTATTTTTAGTTTGCAATTAATTTCGACACTAAATCAGCGGCTTCCTGCAACTGAATAGCGGAGTACACTTTTAAGCCCGAGTCGTCAATCAGTTTTTTAGCGGCTTCGGCATTTGTACCTTGTAAACGAACAATGATAGGCACGTTAATGGTTCCCATATTTTTGTAGGCATCAATGACACCTTGCGCCACACGGTCGCAACGAACAATCCCACCAAAAATGTTCACTAAAATTGCTTTTACATTTTTGTCGCCAAGAATAATATGGAACGCTTTTTCAACACGCTCTGCATTTGCCGTACCACCCACATCGAGGAAGTTAGCTGGCTCGCCGCCCGATAATTTAATAATATCCATGGTAGCCATTGCCAAACCTGCACCGTTTACCATGCAACCAACGTTACCGTCGAGTTTCACATAGTTAAGGTCGGCTTTACGAGCCTGAACGTCAACCGGGTTCTCTTCGCTTTCATCGCGCATGGCTTCAATATCCTTGTGACGGTATAAAGCGTTGTCGTCTAATGTTACTTTAGCATCAACGGCAATAATTTTATCATCGGATGTTTTTAATACCGGGTTGATCTCGAACATCGAAGAATCGATAGAATCGTATGCTTTGTATAAAGCGGCTACGAATTTTGTCATTTCCTTGAAAGCGTTACCGCTTAAGCCTAAGTTAAAGGCCACTTTACGGCATTGGAAATCGCGTAAACCAACTTTAGGGTCAATTTCTTCTTTCCAGATCAAATGTGGAGTAGCTTCCGCTACCTGTTCAATATCCATACCGCCTTCGGTGCTGTACATAATAATGTTACGGCCGGTTGCACGGTTCAATAAAATACTCATGTAAAATTCCTTGGTAGGAGTTGCACCCGGATAATATACATCCTGTGCTACCAATACCTTGCTCACTAACTTACCTTCGGCGCTGGTTTGTGGAGTTACCAGGTGCATGCCTATAATTTTTGAAGCGACTTCTTTTACTTTATCCAGGTTTGGCGCGAACTTAACACCGCCCCCTTTACCACGGCCACCGGCGTGTATTTGGGCTTTAATTACCACACCATCGCATTTGTATGTTTCCATAACCTGCTTAGCGGCGTCTACTGCTTGTTCCGGAGTTTCGGCAACAATACCTTCCTGGATTGCTACGCCAAAACTTTTTAATATACTTTTTCCCTGATATTCGTGAATGTTCATATGAAGTGTTTGGTTCTAAATTTGCTCTCAAAAATAGGATTTTTATCGTAAAAGCAAGCATTTTTGTGAAAAATATATTAGGGGCCGCCTGTCTCAGATTTCGTCCAAAAAATGACCTATAATGCCATACACCCGCAACAATTCATCTTTAGTAATGCAATAGGGCGGAATAAGGTATAAAACATTACCAAGCGGCCTCACAATAATGCCTTTTTTCAGAAAATAAGCGGCTATGCTTTCCGATGCCCGGTTAAGGTAATGGGTGTGTTCTTCTGTTTTTATTTCGAGCGCCAAAATGGTTCCCAGGCTGCGGATATCGGCCAATTCCGAGTGGTTTTTATGCTGCAAAACAAATTGTCCGTGCTCCGTTGAAACCATACCGATCTGCTGCCAGGTTGTTTCCTCCTCCATTAAGTCTAAACTTGCCAGGGCGGCGGCACAGGCTGTTGGGTTGGCGGTATAGCTGTGGCCGTGAAAAAATGTTTTTGTTTTATCATCGCTCACACAGGCATCGTAAATAAATTGTGCGCAGCTGGTAACTCCCAATGGCATGTAGCCTCCTGTTAATCCTTTTGAGAGGCAAATGATATCCGGCTTTTGTTCAAGGTGATCGACGGCAAAAAATTTACCCGTTCTTCCAAAGCCAGTCATGACTTCATCGGCAATGCAAATAACCTGATGCTCCCTGCACAGTGCTATCAACTCGTTCAAATAATCGGCATCATACATTACCATACCGGCCGCTCCCTGCACCAGGGGTTCAAAAATAAAACCGGCAATATCGTTATGATGGGTGAACCAGGATTGCAATGTTGATTTGATGTTTTCAATATTTTCTTCGTCAGGCAAAGGAATGTGAATCACATCAAACAATAAATTCTCGAAGGCGTTGTTAAAGACATTCCTCGCCCCTACGCTCATGCCGCCAAAGGTATCGCCATGGTAAGCATTTTCAAAAGCAATGAATTTTTTCTTTTGAGTACCTTTATTGTGCCAGTATTGCAGGGTCATTTTCAATCCCACTTCCACAGCTGTAGAACCATTGTCGGAGTAAAAGATCTTTGACTGATTTTGAGGCAAATGCCCCAAAAGCCGCTGTGCTAAATTAACGGCAGGCTCGTGGGTAAACGAGCTGAAAATAGCATGTTCCAAGGTATGTAATTGTTCACTTACTTTTTGCGAAATGTAAGGATGGCAATGCCCGTGTAAATTGACCCACCAACTCGAAATGGCATCCAACAACTTGTTACCTTGTGCATCGTAAAAATAAGCGCCCTCGCCTTTAACAAGCTGTACCGGGGCTTCGGCATATTTTAAATGCGTAAAGGGGTGCCATACATATTGGCTATCATTCTCTATCAATTTACTATTAGTCAAAGGATCTTTTTCGGTTCGAATGTATGCAAAATAATTTACTGAACGCTAAGTTAAAAATAACCGCATAGAAACAGAGAAATATGTGGTTTAAACAATGTTCAATTAAATTTGGATTGAAAATTTTCACGACACATTTCATTTGCTATATTTATGGTCTTATATTAAAAATACAATGGACTTAGAATTTAACAAAAATGATGATAAAATGCGCTTGCTGATCTCCCAGATGCAACAGCGCTTAGCAAAAATATATGATGGTGGCGGAAAAAAACGCATCGAAAAATTACATGAGCAGGGAAAAATGAGTGCGCGTGAGCGTATTGATTTTTTATTGGATAAAGATACTCCCCGTTTTGAAATGGGGGCTTTTGCCGGTTATGAAATGTATCCCGAACATGGCGGCTGTCCTGGCGGCGGCGTAGTTATTACAATAGGTTATGTAAGTGGTAAACAGTGCATTGTGGTGGCCAACGACGCTACTGTAAAAGCAGGCGCTTGGTTCCCTATAACAGGTAAAAAGAATTTACGTGCACAGGAAATTGCCATGGAAAATAAATTACCCATTATTTATTTAGTGGATAGCGCGGGCGTGTACTTGCCTATGCAGGACGAAATTTTCCCTGACAAAGAACACTTCGGCCGCATTTTTCGCAACAATGCCATTATGAGTGGCATGGGCATCCTTCAAATTTCTGCCGTTATGGGAAGCTGTGTGGCAGGTGGCGCTTATTTGCCAATTATGAGCGACGAAGCCATGATCGTTGACAAAACAGGTTCTATCTTTTTAGCCGGTTCGTATTTGGTAAAAGCGGCTATTGGCGAGAACATTGATAACGAAACCCTGGGCGGCGCTACCACGCATTGCGAAATAAGCGGCGTAACCGATTATAAATGCAAGGACGATGCCGATTGCTTAACACGCATCCGCAACATCATGAGTAAAGTGGGCGATTACGAAAAAGCCGGCTTTAACCGTGAGGCTCCCGCTTTGCCTAAAAAGGATCAGAAAGAAATGTACGGCATCCTAAACGACAAACAATATGAAGTAAGGGATATTATTGAACGTCTGGTGGATAATGGCGAACATGAGGAGTATAAGGAATTGTACGGCCAATCCATTGTTTGCACCTACGCGCGTATTGACGGCTGGGCTGTTGGTATTGTTGCCAACCAACGTAAAGTAGTAAAAAGCAAAAAAGGCGAAATGCAATTTGGCGGTGTTATTTATAGCGACAGCGCCGATAAGGCAGCGCGCTTTATTATGAACTGTAACCAGAAGAAAATCCCATTGGTGTTTTTACAGGATGCTACCGGCTTTATGGTGGGTTCAAGAAGCGAACATGGCGGCATTATTAAGGATGGCGCCAAGCTGGTAAATGCCATGTCGAATTCGGTAGTTCCAAAATTCACTGTCATCATGGGCAACTCTTACGGTGCTGCCAATTACGCTATGTGTGGTAAAGCTTACGATCCACGCTTAATTGTTGGCTGGCCAACAGCGCAAATTGCCGTTATGGGCGGAGCACAGGCTGCAAAAGTATTGGTGCAAATTGAAGTAGCTTCGTTAAAAGCCAAAGGCGAAGAAATTACGCCTGAAAAAGAAGCGGAACTATATAATAAAACCAAGGATAAGTATGATATGCAAACCACACCATATTACGCGGCATCGCGCTTATGGCTCGACGCCATCATTGATCCTCTGGAAACACGTAAAGTGATAAGCATGGGTATAGAAGCAGCTAACCACGCGCCTATTACCAAACAATACAACGTGGGTGTTTTACAAACCTGATTAATTTGAAAGATGAAACGTATATAGTTAAAGAAATTGATCTTAAGGAAGTTAATATTTCACTAAGATCGGATGGCATCGTATATGTTTTTTTTAAAGAAAATTGTGTGCTCGATATTGCCCTGCAAAACAAAATGCTGGGGCCCTACAACGAGGTTACGGGTGGCAAAATGACACCTTTCCTGTTTATGGCCGACAGAGGCGTAACACTTACCAAAGAAGCAAGGGACAATGCCATCGTAGTTGAAGCCATAACGCCCTGCTCAGCCAATGCTGTAGTGGTTACGAACCTGGCTTATAAACTCATCGCTAATTTCTACATGCAATTCAATAAACCACTTCGCCCATACAAAGTATTCAGCAATAAAGGCGAAGCGATTGAATGGCTCAAAAAATACATGACCTAAATGAGAATAGTCCTGTTAGTGTGTTTCCTGGTGTTTTACGTTGTCGGTGTTTCTGCCCAGACAAAAATGCCGGCCATGTTTCGCTGGCAGGATAAGTATGCTAAAAAAAACATGCATAAGTATGTTAAAGGCGACACATTGATTAAAACAAGCGAGGCCGTTATTCATGTACATTACAGTAAAGATCCTTCAAAACCTTATTTATTAATGCTTCACGGCATGGGCGCCAATGCCCGTACCAATTGGGGCAGCCAGGTGAAAGCCTTATCGAAACACTTTAATTTGATTTTGCCTGATCTTATTTATTTTGGAGAAAGTACCACCACATCAAATAACTATTCTATAGAATTACAGGTCGAACAAATTCATGAAGCACTTATTAAATTAGGCATCACCTCTAAAGTAAATGTCATGGGATTTAGCTACGGGGGCTTAACTGCAGCTATGTATAACCAGTTGCATCCTACTGATGTTCTTAAATTAATTATCATTGACGGCCCTGTGAAATTTTATTCGGGAGAGTTAGCTGATAGTTTAGCGAATGTAGTTGGTGTAACAACCATTAAAAATGTGATTGTACCTTCTTCTGTAGCCGAATTTGATGGCATGAAAAAAGCCGTGATGTCGAGAGGGTTTCCTGCAACAAAAAGACTGAAACGTAAGATCATTAAATATTTTTTTATGCCAACCAAACCCATTAGAGATGCCCAAATGGATTATTTATTTCAACGACAATCTATTTACCAGGGCTATGATTACAACCTGGGCCAAACTCCTACTCTTTTAATCTGGGGCGAAAAAGATGGGGCGGTTCCTCTATCTGTCGGAAAGAATTTACACCTTGCCTTCCCAAATACCACTCAATTGCTGGTTCTTCCAAAGGCCAAACACGACGCGCATTTCAGAGAAAGCAAAAAAGTGAATAAAGCAGTGATTGATTTTCTGAAACATTAATTAGATTTGTATATGCAAAAAACAAAAATATTAGATGCTGTTCAAATAGACCAAAAGCTCAACCGGATGGCTTACCAGGTTTATGAAAATAATTTTAAGGAGAAAGAATTATTGATTGCTGGCATAGAAGGCAATGGCTATAAGGTTGCTGAACGAATCGCGTCTATATTAAACTCTATTTCGGGCATTAAAACCAAAGTGGGCAAAATAAAAATTGATAAAGAGAACCCATGGGCCTTTGAACCCATCATCGATTTTACCGAAAAAGATTTTGTAAACAAGTCGGTAATACTGGTTGATGATGTATTGAACAGTGGTAAAACATTGATGTATGCTGTAAAACTTTTTTTAAATAAACCTGTAAAACAATTAAATACCCTTATCCTGGTTGACAGGAGCCATACCCGTTTCCCGGTGAAAGCTGATTTTGTAGGCTTATCCCTATCTACTACCTTACAGGACCGAATAGATACCGATTTTTCTAAAAAAGGGAAAGAAGCGGTTTATTTGGTATAGTATTCTTTAATTTTATTACAACATAAAAAAGCCCCTTGCAATTGATTGTAAGGGGCTTTTTTACGTTGTTTATTTTAATTATCTCAGTACAGTTACGTGTCCAATGTACTCATGTTTCTTGCCAAGTACATCTCTTAGTTTCACTTTCCAGATATACACATCCTGTTGTACTTCCTGTGATTTGCCCTGTACCTTACCGTTCCATCCTTTTGTAATGTCATCGGTATAGTAGATCATCGCTCCCCAACGGTCAAAGATCCACATCTCATAATGCTCAATACCAATCCCCTTGCCCGTAAACATATCA
>JBEHXV010000012.1:0-134874 GCA_048498515.1 Bacteroidota bacterium
TAATATTTATTTGAAGGACTTAAAAGATACAAGGGACTTAAGGGACCCCGGGGATTTGTTCATCTCTTCTGTCCCTTCAGTCTCTTTGGTCTTTTGAGTCTATATAATTGCGTAGATATCGCTTTCTTTCATGATAAGGTAATCTTTACCGTCAATGCTCAGCTCAGTGCCTGAGTATTTTCCGTAAAGTACCATATCGCCAACCTTAACGGTCATAGGCTCGTCTTTTTTACCATTGCCAACCGCTACTACGGTGCCTTTCATGGGTTTTTCTTTCGCTGTATCAGGGATAATTAATCCACCCGCTGTTTTTGTTTCTGCAGGAGCCGCTTCCACCAACACTCTGTCGGCTAAGGGCTTTACATTTACACTTGTGTTTGTTTTTGCCATAATTATATGATTTTCTTAGTTTTAGTTTGTCGCTTGCTCTTAGTCGAAAAATGTGCCAGGGCCATAATTGCGCTTTGAGCCGACAATATTACCATTTTTGCGGTAATTTCCGGACAAAAATGTCAGGTTGTGGCAGACCTATGGAACGCTGATGACACAGATGCTTATGATTTGGTATGATTAGGGGAGGGAAATTGAAGATTGCTTAAAATCAAAGATCATAAATAATCATACAAAATCAGCGTTATATGCGTTCCCTTAAAAAGAACCTACTTCCCTACCGCGCTCCCGTCATAGGCCCATTTTACCCAAACAGAGCCCCAGGTAAAACCGCCGCCAAAAGCGGAAATAATGATGTTGTCGCCTTTTTTGAATTGCTTTTCGTAATCCCATAACAGCAAAGGAATGGTTCCTGCCGTGGTATTGCCGTAACGCTCAATGTTCATAAGCATTTTATCGAGGCTCAGGCCCATGCGGTTGGCTGTGGCTTCACAAATACGTTTGTTGGCCTGGTGTGGCAACAACCACGTCACATCGTCGGCTGTGAGGTTATTTTTTTCCATGATCTCGGCACTCACCTCAGCCATATTCACTACCGCGTGTTTAAACACGGTTTGCCCTTCCTGGTGTACGTAATGTAATTTTTGGTCAATAGTTTCGTGCGTAGGTGGCATTAAAGAACCGCCGGCAGCCTGGTATAAATAGTTCCGGCCTGCCCCATCGGCTTTCAAAATAAAATCCTGCACACCGGTACCGTCTTCCGTTGGTTCCAGTAACACAGCGCCGCCGCCATCACCAAAAATAACGCAGGTAGCACGGTCTTCATAATTTAAAATAGCGCTCATTTTATCCACGCCAACAATCACTACTTTTTTGTATTTGCCGGTCTCAATAAATTGGGAACCGGTAGCCAGGGCATAAATAAAGCCTGAGCAGGCAGCCGAAAGGTCGTATCCCCAGGCATTTTTAGCGCCTATCTTATCGCAAATAACGTTTGAGGTGCTTGGGAAAATATAATCGCCGGTAATGGTACCAACAATCAGCAAATCTATTTCGAGGGCGCTGATGCCGCGTTTTTTTAAGAGTTCTTCAATGGCAATCACCATCATATCGGAGGTGGCTTTACCCGGTTCTTTTAAAATGCGTCTTTCTTTAATTCCGGTACGCGAAGTGATCCATTCATCGTTCGTATCAACAAACTTGGCCAGTTCATCGTTGGTCATTACAAAATCAGGTACGTGGCCGCCAACGGCAGTGATAGCTGCTTTAATCATTATTGAAATACGGTTTTAATTTTTTCGTTCAGGTTAGCTTCCACAATGTCCTTGCTCAGCACCATCATATTTTTAAAGGCCAGCGGCGTTGATTTGCCGTGCGCGATCATTACATTTGAATTGATACCCAGGATTGGCGTACCGCCATACAGCTCGTAGTTGAACTGATCGAAGAACTCATCGCTGCGGTTACGTTTTTTAATCATGGAATAAAAAGCCTCAGCCGTTTTCAAAAGTACATTTCCGGTAAAGCCTTCGCAAACAATGACGTCCGCTTTATCCTGGAAAACTTCCTGCCCTTCCACGTTGCCAATAAAATTAAAGTCCTTGGTATCTTTCATTAAGGCATGAGCGGCTTGCGCCACCAGGTTCCCTTTTTCGGGCTCCTCGCCAATATTTAATAAACCCACTTTTGGGTTCTTGATCTTGTACACTTCTCTCGCAAAAATAGATCCCAGGATGGCGAACTGGTACAACACATCCGGCTTGCAATCGGCATTGGTACCCACATCCAGCACTATTCCAAAACCACCGTTCTCTTTAGGAAGCAGGGAAGTAATGCAGGGACGAATAACGCCTGGAACGGCTTTTACCGAGAACATGGAGCCAACCAGCATGGCGCCGGTATTGCCTGCGCTGGCAAAACACTGGATCTGATCTTCTTTTAATAATTTAAAACCAACGGAAATAGTACTTTGAGGCTTTTGTGCCAGCGCCTTGGTAGGGTGTTCGCCCATTTCAATCACATCGGTGGCATGTACAAATTCAAATGTATCTTCGGCTACGTTTTTTTCTTTAAGGTAAGCCTTTGCTTTTTCGCTATCGCCAATCAGTACCATTTTAACGCCCGGATCTAAAGATTCCAAAGCCATAATGGCTCCATCCAGACAATTTTTAGGGGCAAAATCTCCGCCCATTATATCTAATCCAATCTTCATATAAAGTCAGTCAAAATCAATCGTCTAAACAAGTAAATTATGCGTAATAATGCAATAATAAAACGGCAAAGTTATTAACCTTAATCAGATATTGGGCTTTAATGCCTTTATGCAAGTGTTATTATTTTTAAATGACTGATAATCTGCCAGATAAATATGCCATTGTACAGCGCCTCAAACAAAAATAGATCGTAATTTTGACCAATGACAATAGCCGAAATAGAAAACGAGATCGTTGAAGAGTTTGAATTGTTTGGGGATGACTGGGAAGGCAAATACGAGCACCTTATAGAATTGGGAAAATCGCTCCCGAAAATTAAGGAAGAATATAAAACCGAAGACCGGATCATTAAAGGCTGCCAAAGCAAAGTATGGCTCCACTCCCAAAAAGAAGCCGATAAGATTGTGTACACCGCCGATAGCGATGCTATTATTACCAAAGGCATGGTGGCCCTTATGATTAGAGTATTGTCGAACCAAACACCAAAGGACATATTGGCTGCAAACCTTGATTTTATTACAAAAATAGGCTTAACCGAGCATTTATCGCCAACCCGCGCCAACGGCCTGGTGAGCATGATAAAGCAAATGAAGCTGGATGCCATGGCATTGAGTTAAAATAATACCTTTGCATCCCCATGAATAACAAAGCGCTTTCCTGGCTCATATTGATCGTACTCTCATTGGTATGGGGCAGCTCTTTTATTTTAATGAAACAGGGTCTCAGGGCCTATAGCAGCGATGAAGTGGCCGGGCTGCGCATTACCATTGCCGCGGCTTTTATGCTCCCTTTCCTCATAAAGCACCATACCATTAACCTTAAAAAAAACCTGAAAGGATTGTTATTAATGGGTGTTTTTGGGAATTTGATCCCGGCGTTTTTGTTTACCAAGGCCGAAACCCAGATCAGCAGCAGCTTAACCGGCATGCTCAACGCCCTTACGCCTTTATTTACCATACTGGTTGGCTTTTTCCTGTTCAAACAAACCATTCACCGAAACCAGCTGTTTGGCGTGGCCATTGGTTTTTTTGGCGCCATTGCCTTAGTTTGGTTTGGCGATAATCAAAACGACCAGACCAAAAACATCCTTTACAGCCTGCTGGTTGCCCTGGCCACCCTGTGTTACGCCATCAGCGTAAACGGCATTAAAGCCTACCTGGGTCATGTACCTTCTTTAACCGCTACGGTTTGGTCCTTTACACTCATTGGCATTCCAGCCTCTATTTATTTGTTTGGTTTTACCAATGTGGTTGACCATACACTGCACCATCCCGATGGCTTTAGCTCCCTGGGTTATGTGAGCATCCTGGCCATTGTAGGCTCCGCCCTGTCGGTAGTTATTTACAATACCCTTATCAAACTGTCGGGAACTGTGTTTGCAGCCAGCTGTACTTACCTCATCCCGGTGGTAGCCATTGGCTGGGGGGTATTGGACCATGAAACAGTGAATTTTCTTCAAATTTGTGCCATTTTGATTATAATTACCGGCATTTGGATGATAAATTCATCAAAAAAGGCCTGATTTTGGGTTTTTTGATGGTTTTTGCCTGTTATGAGCCTGGTCAAATTCTTATAAAATCAGGGATTGAAAGGCAAATAAATCGCCAAAATCTTTGGCAGATCAAAAAAACCACTTATCTTTGCCGTCCCTAAAAAAATTATTAACAATAAAAATTAACAACACATGTATGCAATTGTAGAAATAGCAGGGCAACAATTCAAAGTGGAACGAGGCAATAAAGTTTACGTTCACCGCCTGGATGCTAACGAAGGTGCTAACGTGGAATTTGACAAAGTTTTCTTAATTGATAACGGCGGAAAAATTTCTGTAGGCGCACCAACTGTTGATGGCGCAAAAGTTGCGGCCACCGTAATTGAACATTTAAAAGGCGATAAAGTGGCCGTGTTCAAAAAATTACGCCGTAAAGGTTACCAAAAATGGAACAACCACCGTCAGCACTTAACACAAATTTTAATTCAGGATGTTTTACCAACAGGTGGCTCATCTAAAAATGAATTAAAAGCTGAAAAATCAACCCGTACTTTTTTACCAAAAAGCAAATACGGAAACAACACACCAGCAGTAGAAGCTGCTCCGGTAGTTGAGAAAAAAGCGCCTGCAAAAAAAGCGGCAGCTAAAAAAGCACCTGCAAAGAAAGCAGCTAAAAAAACAGAAGAATAAAAAGAAATGGTAAATGAGAAATGCAAAATTTTAAATTAAACACCTCATTTAACATTTAACATTAACAATTTAAAATTTCTAAGAAATGGCACATAAAAAAGGAGCGGGCTCCACAAACAACGGTCGCGAATCACACAGCAAACGCTTAGGCGTTAAAATTTTCGGTGGCCAGGCTTGTATCTCTGGAAACATTATCGTTCGCCAGCGTGGTACAAAACACAACGCGGGAGTAAATGTAGGTATGGGCAAAGACCATACATTATTTGCTTTGGTTGATGGAACTGTTGTTTTCAAAAAGAAAAAAGACGACAGATCTTATGTTTCGGTTATTCCTGCACAGGGATAACAAGTAACGCACTATAAAACTTGAAAAGCCCTTCGATCATACGGAGGGCTTTTTGTGTTTAAAGGCATTTTGAGAATAGAACGCTGATAACGCAGATTGCTTATGATTTTTAAGATAAGTGCAATTTAGTGTCACCCTGAGCGAAGTCGAAGGGTTTACAGAGGATTCGCTTCTCGACTCCGCTCGAAGTGACAAACTTAGCATGTCACAAAAAATAAATAATAATTTATCATAACCATCCATGTCATTTACGTTCCATAATTTAAACCCCATCCGCGTTCTATAAATTAAATAAAAGATTAAATTTATCCTTTCAAATAAAACACCATGTTACAACTTAGCTACATCAGAGACAATAAAGAAGACGTATTGAAACGCCTGGCCATTAAAAATTTTAAGGACGCGGAAAGCATCATCAATTCAGTAATTGAGCTGGATAATAACCGCAAGGCCGCACAGCGCCAGGCCGACGATACCAAAGCCGAAGCAAACAACCTTGCCAAACAAATTGGTGAGCTGATGAAGAGCGGAAAGAAAGAGGAAGCAGAAACATTGAAAGCCAAAACAGCTGAGCTGAAAGCCAGCGAAAAACAGTTTGACGAGAGCTTAAAAAATATTGAACAGGAAATTCATAAACTGCTGGTAACGGTTCCCAACTTACCGAACCTCAGCGTGCCTGTTGGTAAAACGCCTGAGGACAATGAAGTAGTGAATGAACATGGTACTATCCCAACATTACACGCAGGCGCTACACCACACTGGGAGCTCACTACCAAATACGACCTCATTGATTTTGAGCTGGGTGTAAAATTAACCGGTGCGGGTTTCCCGGTATACAAAGGAAAAGGCGCACGCTTGCAACGCGCTTTAATTAATTATTTTTTAGATAAGGCAACTGCTGCAGGTTATAATGAAGTTCAACCTCCTATTTTGGTGAACGCGGATAGCGGTTACGGAACTGGTCAGTTACCGGATAAGGAAGGACAAATGTACCACTGCCAGGTTGATGACCTGTATTTGATTCCAACAGCCGAGGTACCTATTACCAATATGTACCGCGATGTGATCTTAAAGGAAAGCGACCTGCCGGTAAAGAACTGCGGTTACACACCTTGCTTCCGCAGGGAAGCGGGAAGCTATGGAAAAGACGTGCGCGGCCTTAATCGCCTGCATCAGTTTGATAAAGTAGAGATCGTACAAATTACTGCTCCTGATAAATCATACGAAACACTGGAAAACATGCGCGAGTTTGTAAGCTCTTTATTGCAGGAGCTGGAACTACCTTACCGTACTTTAAAATTATGCGGTGGTGACATGAGCTTTGGTTCTGCCTTAACCTATGATTTGGAAGTGTGGAGCGCAGCTCAGGGCCGCTGGCTGGAAGTAAGCTCTGTATCCAACTTTGAGACCTTCCAGACCAACCGTTTAAAATGCCGTTACAAAGATGCCAGTGGTAAAACACAATTGGCACACAGCTTAAACGGTAGCGCGCTGGCATTACCACGCATCGTAGCTTCTTTATTAGAAAATAACCAAACCGAAACGGGTATTAAAATTCCAAAAGTATTGGTGCCTTATATTGGTTTTGATATGATTTCATAATCAACTCACCACAGAGACACAGAGAGCACAAGGTAGATTTACTTTGTGCTTTTTTTGTAAATCTAATTCACCACAGAGACACGAAGGACACAGAGTTTTTTAGGGTTTTCATATAAATTATCCTTATACTCTCATAAAACTTCTTTGTGATCTCTGTGACTCCGTGGTGAATGAATCTGAACGTTCTATGCCTTCGTGGTGAGTAAAACAATATCCCGCTTGCAATAGCGTTATATATTCGTTACATTAGTATCAATGAATATTTACTCCAGAAAGCAACAATGGAAATGGATCCTCTTCATCGTGGCCATTATCATTATTTTCACTTCGCTGTGGTATACCAATAAATTAGTGAACAGCATCGCGCGCGACGAGCGCACCAAAGTAAGCTTGTGGGCCGAAGCCGTTCAGAAAAAAGCCAAGCTGGTAAAATTCACCAACGACCTGTTCCAGAAACTGCAAACCGAAGAGCGTAAAAAAGCCGAGTTGTATGCCTTAGCCACCAAACAGCTCAACAGCGACATTGCCGACATTTCCTTTGTATTAAAAGTAATCCAGGACAACACCACCGTTCCGGTGATCTTAACCGATGATGGCGACAACATTACGGCTAACCGTAACCTCGACTCCACCATTGAAAAAGATCCTGAGGCTTTGAAGAAAGAACTGGCTGCCATGAAAGCCTTGTACGAACCAGTGGTGATTGAAGTATACCGCGGTAAAAAAAACTACCTGTACCATAAAGACAGCCGCCTTTTTACCGACATTAAAGTAGTGTTCGACAGCCTTATCAAATCCTTTATTTCCGATGTGGCCATTAACAGCGCTGCGGTGCCGGTTATTTACACCGACTCCACCCGTTCAGAGGTAATTGCCGTTGGTAACATCGACTCGAACAAGATCAATACTCCCGAAAAAATAAAAGCTACTATTGCATTAATGGAGCAGCAAAACACGCCTATCCCTGTCGACCTGGGCGAGGGCTCAAAGAATTATATCTTTTATGAACAGTCGCCATTGCTTACACAACTGAAATATTATCCTTACGTGCAGTTTGGAGTCATTGGTTTGTTCTTACTCATTGCTTATATTTTGTTTAGCACTGCCCGCAAGGCCGAGCAGGACCAGGTGTGGGTGGGCATGAGCAAGGAAACCGCGCACCAGTTGGGCACGCCCTTATCATCACTTATGGCCTGGATAGAATATTTACAGGCCAATGGCACCGATGAAAGCATTGTAACGGAAATGAACCGCGATGTGACACGGCTGGGGATGATCACCGATCGTTTCTCAAAAATTGGCTCGCAGCCAACCCTGCAGGACGAGGATGTTTGCCAGGTAGTACGCAATGCAATGGATTACCTGAAACAACGCACCTCCAAAAACGTGAATTATATTTTAGAGATTCCCGATAACGAAATTCACGTGCAGCTTTCTGTGCCTTTATTTGAATGGGTAATTGAGAACATTTGCAAGAACGCGGTAGATGCCATGGATGGTAAAGGTGAATTCAGGGTAACCGTTAAGGAAATTCCGGAAGGGGTTGCCATTGATTTAAAAGACAGTGGCAAAGGCATTCACAAATCAAAACACAAATCGGTTTTTAAACCGGGTTATACCACTAAAAAACGTGGCTGGGGATTGGGTTTATCGCTTTGCAAACGCATCATCGAGAATTACCATGATGGGAAGATTTATGTGCTGAGCAGCGAAGAGAACAAAGGAACAACATTCAGGATTGTGTTGAACAGGGGGTAATTACTTTTATAATTTCAGGGAATAAAAAAGTCTGAGTTAAAAAACAACTACTTGCTTATTTATCGTTTTTAAATCCTTAAATGATATCTGAAGAGTATAAATACCAGGACTAAGATCTGATTTTTTGATAAGCAGCTCGCTTCCTGAAACAACCAGTATTCTAACTATTTTTCCATATATATCAATGATCTTTATCTCCGCATCTTCCACATAATTCCCAAAGTTGAGTGTAGTTTGATCGTTGAAAGGAACAGGGAATACACTCACGTCATTTTGAGCTATTTTTGGAACACCTGTACTGATGCTTAAACTTCCCCACTTGGCAATCTTTGGACTTGCGATTCCTCCTGCTGTAGTAAATTGTCCACCAGCGTATAAATAAAAGTTATATGTGCTTAATGCATAAGTAGAGCCACTACCTACTCCGGTAGATAACGCAGACCATGTGCTGCCATTCCATTTTGCGATTTTGTTTGCCGATATTCCTCCTGCCGAGGAAAAATTACCTCCAACATAAAGGTCGTTACCATAACTTTTTAATGCTAAAATGCTACTCCCTGTACCTACTCCTAAAGCTGACCAGTTGGTGCCATTCCATTTGGCAATATAATTAGCAGGACTGCCACCTGCTATGGTAAAATTACCTGCCGCATACAATTCGGAGTTATGAACCTCAAGTGCCCAGATACTTCCATTTATACCGGTTCCAACATTAGACCATAAACTACCGTTCCATTTTGCCATATGGTTTGGCCCGTTAAAATTTCCTCCCGCATACAACTCACCGTTATATACTGCCAGCTGATCTACCAGCCCGTTTGGCTTCAAAGCAGAATTTACGTTCCCCCAACTGGCGCCATCCCAGGTAGCAATATAGCTTATGGCAGAACCACCTGCGGTTGTAAACAATCCACCAACATGTAAAAGATTATTGTATACCGCTAAACTATATACTCTTTCATTAACACCGGTTCCCAAACTTGACCAGGTGCTGCCATCCCATTTTGCGATATAATTAGCACTTATTCCTCCTGCTGTAGTAAATTGCCCGCCAACATATAAGGTATCTTTATATTCAGCCATGGCATATACCTCACCTGCTACACCTGTGCCTAAAGGCGTCCAGGCTGTTCCGTTCCACTTAGCTATTCTATTTAATGGCGTAGTGCCTGAGTTAAAAAAATTGCCGCCGGCATACAAAATGGAATTTACAGTATCTGTATATAAACAATATACGGTCCCATCAAAACCTTGTTGCACAGTAGACCAATTTTGAGCATTTGCTTTTAAAACAAATAGAACAATTATCAATAGTAATATTCGTTTTTTCATATTCTAATGCTTTATTAAGACTGCTTCCTGGTATTGATCTCATCCCTGATCTTGGATGCCAGTTCATACTGTTCATCATTCAGGGCGGTTTGCAATAAATTTTTCAGTTCTTCTGTTGATTTGGATTTATATTCTCCTTCCGGGTTCGATGTCTCTTCTACCGAAGAAGTTACCGAGTCTGCTGTATCGGCAGCCGGGGGCGCGCCTTCATCGTCCAGCACAATGCCGGCCGATTTTAAAATAAATTCATACGTATAAATAGGGCAATTGAAGCGAACCGCCAAAGCAATGGCATCGCTGGTGCGCGCGTCAATTTCCACATCACGGGTTCCATCGGTACAGATCAGCTTCGCGTAAAAAATACCTTCTACTAAATTGTAGATCAGGATCTCAGTTACTTCAATAGAAAATGTTTCGGAAAAAGCCTTGAATAAATCGTGCGTTAAAGGGCGCGTAGGCGTCATCTTTTCCAACTCAATGGCAATGGCCTGCGCCTCAAAACCACCAATAATAATAGGTAGGCGGCGGCTTCCTGTACTCTCGCCCAACACCAGTGCGTATGCACCGCTTTGTGTCTGGCTATATGACAAGCCTACGATCTCTAATCTGACTTTTTTCATTCCTTTTTACAAACTCTAATATACGAAAAAAGTTAGATTAGTTTTGATTGGCTTTAAATTTTTTAACGGCTTCAATCAGTTTTGGAACAACAATAGCCGCGTCTCCAACCACGCCATAATCGGCCGATTTGAAGAAAGGCGCTTCCTTGTCGCTGTTAATTACCACAATGGTTTTACTTCCGTTAACGCCCGCCAAATGCTGGATAGCTCCGGAAATTCCAATAGCGATGTATAAATTAGGGCGAATAGCAACACCGGTTTGACCAACGTGCTCATGATGCGGCCTCCAGTGCATATCAGCCACAGGACGCGAACAAGCTGTTGTAGCTTTTAATTCTTTTGCCAGTTCTTCAATAATGCCCCAATTCTCAGGTCCTTTCATACCACGACCGGCAGAAACCACTAATTCAGCTTCCGGTAACGGCACCATGCCGCCCACATCGTTCGATTTTTTCTCTTTTACTACTATTTTAGAATTTACCCCGCTCAAATCAGCTGCAAAATCAGATACTGTAGCGCCATTTTCTCCCAACTTAACCGGGAAAGAGTTTGGCAACAGGGAAATGATCTTTACATCGCTGTTGATAGAATAAATAGCGGTTGCTTTACCGGAGAATACATTTTTCTTCACTTCAAGGGCAGCGCCATTAACCGCAGGATAATCCACCGCGCCGGCAACCAAACCTGCTTTTAAGCGGGCCGATAAACGTGGAGCGACGGCTTTACCGGTAATGTCGAAAGAAAAAATAATGACCTTTGCGCCTTCGGCTTTTGCAGCCTGCTCTACTGTAGCAGATACCATCATGCTGTCCAGGGTAGCCAACGCATCATTTTTTACGGATAATATTTTCTTTGCACCCGCTTTTCCAATTTCTTCCAACTGTGCGGCATCGGCATTAATGGCCAAAGCGGTTACCGAAGAACCCGTTAACTCAGCTATTTTAGCCGCGTAATTAACGGCTTCGAGTGATGCTTTTTTTACTTTTCCTTTATTGATTTCTGTATAAACTAAAACTGACATAATTTTAAATTTTAAATTAAAAATGTTGAATGTTAAATGTTGCTTTGAATGTCAATTTAAAATTTAGCATTCAAAATTTAGCATTTCTTAAATGACTTTTGCTTCTGTATGTAACAAGTTCACCAACTCATCCATGTTGTTCTCATCGATCATTTTTACGGTTGTTCTTCCGGCTGATAAGGCATAGGATTTTATATTCGTGAGCTTATCTGCACCACTTGCAGGTATTACCGTTAAAGGTTTGGTACGGGCGCTCATAATGCCTTTCATGTTAGGGATACGCTGCTCGGCCATACCTTTTGAGCAGGACACCACCAATGGCAATTCGCACTCTACTACCTGCGTACCACCGTCCACATCATGTTCAACAGTTGCTTTATTTCCTTCCAGGTCAAACTTAGTGGCTAACGATACTAAAGGTAAATCCATAAAACCGGCCACCATCGCACCAACAGAAGAACCGTTGTAGTTAATGGTTTCCTTACCTGTCATAACCAAATCGTACCCGTTATCTTTGGCGTATTTTGCAATTTGCTCAGCCACAAAGTAAGCATCAGGTCCTTCGGCATCCACACGCACACCATCATCAGCACCTAAAGCAAAACCTTTACGGATAGTGGCATCGCTATCGGCCAAACCAACGTGGATCAGGGTTACTTTTTCAGCCTTTCCGGCCTCTTTTAATTCAAGGGCACGCACCAGGGCATACCACTCGTCGTATGGATTAATAATGAATTGCACACCGGTTGCATTGAATTCGGTATCACCGTTTGTGAAAGCTATTTTAGTAGTTGTATCAGGAACGTTACTAATAGGAACTAATATTTTCATATTTCAGTATTTTTTAAGGTCAGCAAATTTATATAAATATGAGCGGAAATCATAGAAAAGGCCCAAATTTCTGCCGGTTTTTTGGCAATCCATAAACTACTGTAAACGAGTATTTTAGAGCTTTTTAGGCAATAAAGCAGCATAACTTAAATCTGGTATTCGGAACTGCTTGGAGCATTTTTTATTTAGCGGTCTTTTACATACATTTGAGCTTTATCAAAAAACCGATATGAGAACGATAGAATTCAGAGAAGCCCTGCGCGAAGCCATGAACGAAGAAATGCGTCGCGATGAAACCATTTTTTTAATGGGTGAAGAAGTGGCCGAATATAACGGAGCCTACAAAGTAAGTAAAGGCATGCTTGCCGAGTTTGGCCCAAAACGTATTATTGATACGCCAATTGCAGAGCTTGGCTTTGCAGGCATTGGTGTTGGTGCTGCCGTTAATGGCCTGCGCCCTATTATTGAATTTATGACCTTTAATTTCTCGCTGGTTGCAATTGACCAGGTGATTAACGCGGCCGCCAAATTCTTAAGCATGAGCGGTGGCCAGTATAACTGCCCGATCGTGTTCCGCGGACCAACCGCCAGCGCGGGTATGCTCAGCTCACAGCACTCACAGGCTTTTGAGAACTGGTATGCCAATTGCCCGGGCTTAAAGGTTGTTGTACCAAGCAATGGTTACGATGCCAAAGGCTTGCTGAAATCGGCCATCAGGGATAACGACCCGGTTATTTTTATGGAAAGCGAGCAAATGTATGGCGACAAAAGCGAAATTCCTGATGAAGAGTACCTGATCCCGATTGGGGTAGCTGATATAAAAAGAGAAGGGAAAGATGTGACCATTGTTTCTTTTGGTAAGATCATGAAAGTGGCTTTGGCCGCGGCTGCCGAACTGGAAAAAGAAGGCATCAGCGCCGAGGTGATCGATCTACGCACCGTTCGTCCTATTGATTACGACACGATTATTACTTCGGTAAAGAAAACAAACCGACTGGTGATTGTAGAAGAAGCCTGGCCTTTGGCAAGCATCTCGTCCGAAATTGCCTTCCGCGTACAAAAAGACGCCTTTGATTATTTAGACGCGCCTATCCGCCGTATCACATCGGCCGATGTGCCTTTACCATATGCGCCAACATTAATTGATGCTTCCTTACCAAATGTTGCCCGCACCCTGCAAGCGGTAAAAGAGGTCATGTATCAGAAAGCATAATAAACTTATCCTACAAATTTTTTAAAGTCTTTACTTAAACGTAAAGACTTTTTTGTTATCCCTAAATGACACTGAAACTTTTTATACTTCTCAACTCTCACGACGTGTCGTGGCTAAGTCACAGGTATCCGTCACCCTGAACTTGATTCAGGGTCTCAAAACAGAGAGATGCTGGACTTGATTCAGCATGATTTAGATATTTTGGCTGTTCGTGTATCATACAATAAAAAAATAACAGCACCGTTATATAGCCACAACCCATAAAAAATCGGCTATCGTTATATTTTACAAAACACTCGCTTAACCTGTAAACACTGAAAAATTTGAGTTTTGTTTTCAGTAAACGATAACCATGAGAAACCTGATAGCATTTATTGGATGTATCCTGTACATCGTTCTCGTTTCATGTAAAAAGAATAAGGAAATTGTGGAAGAATCCGATGAGGAACATTGGAAAAGCCTTCCCTCATAAGCTATTGCCCAAGCCAATGGAATGTTTTACCTTTAGCATTACAAGATACTGTCATGAAAAAAAACATCCTATTCATATTCTTATTATTTTTTTCAATCTGCTCATTCGCCCAGGATGATAAAATTACTGATGGACCTTCCAAAAATAATAAATATGAGCTTGGTCTCAATCTATTTTCCATTACCAATGTAGGTTTTCAAAAAGCCGACCCCTCAAATGAATCGGAGATCGACATTTATGACTTTACCAGTTACAATGTTCCATCGGGGCTTTACGTTAAGCTGCATTCGGGTAAAAATGCCCTGAGGCTCTCCTACGATTATTTTCAGCGCCGTTTTGCTGCACATTCGTTTACCGATTTAAGCAATATTATTTATGAGATTCCTGTTGACAATAGTTATGATTACCATTATAACGGTATTAAAAAAGACCATGAATTTAAAGTTGGCTATCAACGAACGATGGGAAAGAAAAGATTCACCGGATTTTTTTCGGCAGACCTTGTTTTTAACTACAACAAATTTTACGGCACACAAACAGTTACCTGGCACCCCTCCGAAGTTGTTGGCACTGTGCCTTTTTACCACGAACGCTATAATGCAGGGATCGCCATTGGCGGCGGCTTAAGTTACAAGATCACCAAACGCTTAAACATCACCTATGAATTTTCCGTAGCGGGAATTTATACCCGCAAGAAAGAGATCTCAAACAAGAACAGAGATTGGGGTAACGAGCAATCGCTTAAACTCAATCCTGTAAGGATGCTTGGTGTGGGCTACTTGTTTTAGGCCTTATTCTTTCTTTCCCATATCCTTTAGCAGGCTCCTTGAGAACAGAAGAATAATGACGGCGCCAACTCCCAGGCAAATCCAAAGGAATTGCTGTGTTTCAAAGAAACTCTTTTCCTTTTGTTCCACTTTCATTTCCTGTTTTGGCAATTCTTTTACCGGCGAAAGTTTTGCTTCCGGCAATAGTTGAGGGATCTGCGACACAAAATTTACCAGGTCGTATTCAGGGAGCTTCAGGCTCGCATTACCACATTTCAAAGTGTATTGTTCATTGGCCCTGAGGTCGCAAACAAGATAAGTTGCCAGCTGCTTACAACTGATCGTTTCAATTTCAAGTGGCGGGTTATCCTTATTGTCAATCTCTATAAATAATTCTTTCTCATTTAAATTTGGCACATCAAAAAACAACACATCATCCGATTTTAGTTCAAATTCATATAACACATCGCGGTATTGGCTGGTTTTATTTTTAATGGTTTCGCTGCGGTTCACAAAAACAGTAGCATAACGCCTGTAAAGCCTCGGCGATTTAATTTTAAAATCAATGCGGTTTACCAGTTGATTATTAATGAAGGCTAATTGGACCAGCGTTTTTTTATTTTCCGTGTCGTTGGAAATGGTTTTTGTAAAAGCCACCTCATTCAGTTTCCCTGCTATGACAGAGTTTTTAAAACAGCCGGCCGAATTTATTTTCAAAGGATGCGAATACCAGTCATCAACCGTTAGCCTGAAATATTCATAATCGTTCAGCGGAAAATAAATGCACTTGTATTGGTTGGTATATAATTCATTATAGGCCAAACTCAGTTCCTGTAGCTCGCTCACGCTGTACCATTGCTTCTTATCATTACTCCCTTCAATAGAACAGTATTTATACGCGTCGGAGTTATTGATGTTAAAAGCGATATTGCTGATCTTATCTTTATTCGGGTTACGGATCACGATCTCTGAGAAAGTACTGAAATGCAACTGCGAAACAATTTCATACTCTACAAAATCCGATTTCGATTTCAACAAAGGTTCACTTAACACCACATACGGCACTTCGGTTTGTTTAGCATCGTAAACACGCAGGTCATGCAAATTGGCCGTCATAAACTGCTTGTAATCGGGGTTAAGTGGTATTTTATACAACGAATCTTTTGAGATGCCTGTAATGGTTGCTTCGTGCGTAAACCGTTGTGCAAGCAGCGAAACGCAGCCACATAACATTAAACTAAAAACAAGATTTATTCTTTTCATCATATTACACTGTTTCATCGGGTTTGTCAACAGGTTTTTCGCTCGCTGCGGTAGCTGAACCTGTTGAAGTGTCTTTTTTCTGGTCATCATCCAGCAACAAGGCTTTAATTTTTTGATACATGAACGAAATAATGAGCAACACAACACCCAGGATAATGAAGGCTACTATTTTTCCGGCTTCAGAGGCATCCTTAATATCATAGGTAAATAATTTGAGCAAAATAATGGCAATGAGCACCAACGATACGATCCGGAATGTTTTGTTCGAACGTTTCATGCCAATGAACAGGAATAAAAAAGCCAATACACCCCAAAGGATCGGGAAGCCTATTTTTATGACATGTGTTTTGGCAATACCATATACTTCGTATTTGCTTGTGATCTCTTCGTTGATAGAAGCGAACTGAGCCGGCAGGGTGATTTTAAATACATGCAGGATCAATTCGGAACTTGCCAGGTACAACACGGCCACCGAAAGTAAAACCGTATTTAAGGCCCTGCTGTATTTAATAGTACTGCCGGGCCTGTTAATGGCTTTATGCATTTGGAAAATAATGAATACCAGGCAGGCTATGGATATATAATGGAAGATGAAACCGAGTTGGTTCTCATAACCATTGAACAGGTTCTCCTTAAGATCGAGTACCGGAAATGCCGTGAAAAATAAAACGAATAAAGCCGCATTAATAAAGTTGAATACATATAAGGTAACGCGCGCCCCATTCTGGTCGAGTTTATTGGCAGCCAGGTTCAGTAAAGAGAAAAACAACAGGTGATAAGAACCTACCATTATGGCTATGGACACTCCATAATACACTCTTTGTGTCAGCTGATAACTGGTTTCAAACATCCCGGTGAAATATAAGAGCACAATAAAACCAATGCTCAAAAGGTTTCCATAGGCTTTGGGATTAAAAGAAATGCCCAGTGATTTAACCGTTTCCGTTTCTTTTCTCAATAATAAGACAATAGCCAGTAAAGCTGCAGAAGAAACAAAACCGGTAATAAATCCTTTGTTCAGTAAAATGTCTTCGGTGGTTTTATGGTAGGATATATACACTTGCCCCCAATCCATAAACAAACTAAAGCACATTAAAATGGTAATAAGGCAGGAAGCAAAGCGATAAATGGCAATACCAGATTTTTGCGCCAGCCATATTAACAGAACAGCTTCCAATGCCCAGAAGATGGTAATGTAATTGCCCTGCAACTGAACAGGCGCTACCAATGTAATGAAAGTAAGCGTTAAACCAATCATCAGGTAAACCAGCTTATTATCCGATTTCAGTTTTTTATACAACAACCATGAGCACACTAAGTTGAATAAAGCCATGAGTAAACTAAACAACCCTTTAAGCTCCGGATGATAGTTGTGCAAAATCTGCATGCCTTCGCCGTAAAAAAGGAACGTATTACTAATGAGAATGGATAGTTCCATGGCGCCAAATTTGCGTTTCTCTTTCACATTGTTAATGATATTCATTAACACAAACACCACGTAAAAAATAGCGGCAAAGATCATGGCGCCTTTATAAGGGGCATTTTCTTCACCAATTACTTTTGTTTCCAGCCAACCCATGTATAATATTACGGTAAAGCAGTAAGCCATAATATTTACCAGGTTCCATTTGCGCAGGTAAGCCAGTACCAACATGCCAAGGTCGAGCACCAATACATAAATGAACAATACCATGTAATTGCCCTGCCCCGTACTTACCATGAAAGGTGTGGCAAAGCCACCAATGAGCGATAAGGCAGCCAGCTCAACCCTGTCGTACAAAACAGAAATAAACACACTGAAAGCCGTAATCAAAAGCATGATGACAAAGGCCATGGTCTGTCCGAACAAATGGTATTCATGAAAGGCGATCCCGATGGTGAAGTAAAAAATAGCAATACCACCTGCCACTAATACCGAGCTGAAGGCCTTGAAACGTTTGTGCAAGCGGTGGGCAAAACCCAAAACAATACCTCCGCATAACACGCCAATGCCAACCCTTGCCACTTCGTTGATCCATTCCTTATCAATAGCAAACTTTACAAAGAAGGCGATGCCAATAACCAGGATGGTAATGGCTACTTTACTTAAGATATTTTCGCCAATGAATTTTTCAAGATCAGGATTGTTTTTCCGGAACGACTCGTACCAGCTTTCCTTAGGAGCCACCGGTTGTTTTGGCACATTAACAGGTTGTACAATTTGTACCACCGGTTGCTTGGTTTCATGCACAAGCTCCGGCTTAACGGGTTCAACCGGTTTTTTCTCAGGTTCAATAACAGGGGGTTTAACATCGCTCACCGGCTTAACAACGGGTTCCTCTACAGTAGGAATAATAACCGGGCTAACAGGTGGCACCGGTTTCTGAACAACGGGCTCCACTTTTTCCTTAACAGGTGCTATGGTTTGCTGCGATTGCAGGAACTGGATCTTTTTGAGGTATTCCTCAATGTTTGAAAGTTTCTTTTCTAAGCGGCTGATCTTAGAGTTTTTAACGGAATGAAAAATAACGAGCAGTAGAATGACAACTAACAGCAAAAAATATTCCATAAAGAGGGGTTTTTCTTACTATAAATATACACTTTTTTAAGGACAAAAGATTTAAGATACAAGATGAAAGATCTATATATCTTACTCTTTTTAAATTAGTCCTTCAGTCCCTAATTATGGATTTGTAAATCACAACTCTATGCTCTCCGTGTCTCTGTGGTGAGCCAAATATCAATCCTGCAATTCCAGCCAACGCATCGTTTTTTCATCAATGGCATTTGACACAGAAGTAAACTCATTAGACAGTTTTTCTATTTCTTTAACGTCTGTTATACCACTAGCCAGCAATTGTTCTATTTCCTGTTTTCTGGCTTCCAGTTTTGGCATCTCTGTCTCTAAAGTCTCAAGCTCTTTTTGTTCTTTAAACGACAATTTCCTTTTTTCTGCCACTACCGACGGCGCTTCATTCTTAAGCGGTTCTTCTAAAACTGCTTTCTGCACACTGCTCTCTGTTTTCTGCTCCTCTTCGTCATCTTCCGTATCATATTTCCATTGGCGGTACTCACTGTAATTACCAGGAAAATCCTTCACCACGCCTTTCCCTTCAAAAGCAAACACATGGTCCACTAATCTGTCAAGAAAATAACGGTCGTGCGATACAATCAGTACGCAACCCTGGAACTCCAATAAAAACTCTTCAAGGGTTTGTAACGTAATAATATCAAGGTCATTGGTAGGCTCATCCAGGATCAGGAAGTTCGGATTTTTCACCAGTACGGTCAACAGGTACAAACGTCTTCTTTCTCCCCCGCTCAATTTACCTACATGGCCATACTGTACTTCCGGAGCAAAATTAAAGCGTGTCAACAGGGCTGAAGCACTTAAAGAAGTTCCGTTAGCCAAAGGAATGAACTCGGCAATGTCTTTCACAACTTCAATCACACGCTTATCATCCGCCACCTGTATTCCTTTTTGGGAGTAGTAGCCAAACACAATGGTGTCGCCAACCGTCACCGTACCCGTATCGGGCGGTTCAATTCCCTGCAGCATATTAATGAAAGTGCTCTTTCCTATTCCATTAGGTCCAACAATCCCGATCTTTTCGCCTTTGATAAAAGTGTAAGTGAAGGGCTCCAGTATTTTTTTATCGCCAAAGGCTTTTGTCAGGCTGCGCACTTCAATGATCTTACTACCAATGCGTTCTACTTTCACACTCAGTTCAATTTTTTTCTCTACGCTTTTCTTTCTCGCTTTTACAGCTACATCCTCAAAGGCATCCAAACGCGATTTTGATTTGGTGGTGCGGGCACGCGGTTGTTTACGCACCCATTCCAGTTCACGGCGGTACAGGTTCTTCGCTTTCTCCAGTTCAGAGGCTTGCATCATCATCCGTTCCGCTTTCTTTTCCATATAGTACTCAAATTTCCCTTTGTACTCATACAACGAATGGTCATCAATTTCAATGATGCGGTCGCACACCTCATCTAAAAAATAACGGTCGTGCGTAACCAGCAAAATGCTTTTTTTATAACTGCGCAAATATTCTTCCAACCATTCAATCACGTTTACATCCAGGTGATTGGTAGGCTCATCCATAATCAACAGATCGGGTTCGTTTAAAATAACCTGTGCCAATGCCAAACGCTTTTTCTGTCCCCCACTCAGTGTGCTTACTTTTTGTTTCAGATCGTTCAATCCTAAATTGGCGCATACCAGCATAATTTGTGTTTCCACATTCCATGCCTCCAGGTCATTCATGCGGTTGGTCAATACATCCAGCTGGTTCTCTGTTTTTTCGGTAGGGTTGGCATAATGTGTTTCCACCATGTGCGCATAGTCAATGGCTGTTTTCACCATTTCACTATCGCCTGCGTAAATGGCCTGCTCAATGGTATGATTGTCATTCAGGTTGGGTTCCTGGCTCAGGAAAGAGATCCGTAATTCTTTTCGAAAGGTCACGTCTCCGCTATCTGGAATTTCGATTCCCTGGAGAATTTTAAAGAGGGTTGATTTTCCGGATCCGTTTTTGGCAATCAACGCTACTTTATCGCCATAATTGATTCCGAAATTAATATTCTTAAAAAGGACTTTATCGCCAAAACTTTTACTTAACTGGTTTACTGAAAGAAGGTTCATTATTGTTTGATTACGAATTTTTTACGAATATACGAATGGTGATTTCCGCAGCTGTCAAACACAGATTCGCATATTCGTATTGATTCGTAATTATTATCATTTTAATTTTTAAGATTTTTTTCAATGAGGTACCTTAACTTATCTTTTGTAAGGTTTGCGTTTAGTTCGGCATCCACAGTTAAAGATACCTGTCCTGTTTGCTCCGATACGGTAATAGCCAGCGCATCGGTAGTTTCGGTTATACCAACTGCCGCACGATGGCGCATCCCAAAATTAGAGGGGAAGTTCTCCGACTCGGTTACAGGTAAAACACAGCGGGCAGCTATGATACGGTTGTCTTTAATAATTACAGCACCGTCGTGCATGGGGCTGTTCTTGTAAAAAATATTTTCCAGCATTCTGTCTGTTAAAGCCGAGTCGACCATTTCGCCGGTATTGATATAGAATTTCAGATCGGATTTGCGTGAGATCACGATCAGTGCCCCCGTTTTGGTATCGCTCATGTCAAAACAGGCATTCACTACCGCTTCTACATCCAGTATAAAACGTGAAGCTGATGTGGAAGCGCCCGAAAAAGAAAAAACCGTTTTCCAATTCTTGTTCTTGATGAATTCGTTGGAACCTATGTACAATAAAAACTTCCTGATCTCCTGCTGAAATACCACCATAATGGCAATAACACCCACATTGATGAATTTTCCCAAAACAGAACCCAGCAACTTAAGTTCAAAGGCCCTTACAATGATCCATACAACATAGATCAGGGCCAGCCCTATGAAAATATTAACGGCTGCTGTACCCTTTACCATTTTATATAATTGATAAAGCATTACCGCTACCAGGAATATATCAATGGCATCGGTAATGCCAAAGGACAAAAATGATATGGATAAAAGGTTTAACACGGGCTCAAAGATAACATAAAAAACAAATCTTTGTTGACTTCGAGAGCCTCAGTCAACAGTCCGGTGGTTGATCCCGATTTATCGGGACTCGAAACCACCTCTAAATACGGATGCCAATCACGCACACATCATCCACCTGTTCCAGCCGGCCTTTCCATTCAAGAAATTGCTTATTTAATAATGTTGATTGTTCTTCAATAGTCAACTCAGAACCGTTGGCCAATAAGGTATTCAATTGATTGTACTTGAATTTTTTGCCGGCAGGACCGCCAAACTGGTCGGCATAGCCATCAGTATACAAGTACAGGCTATCGCCTTTTTGCAGGTCAATGGAATACAATTTAAAGCTCTCGGTTTTTTCACCCTTACCTACCGGCATTTTATCCTTGGGCATTTCCACCAGTTCACCATTACGGATCAATACCGGGCTGTTATTAGCTGCCGCGTAAGTAACAGCTCCGGATGTTTTATCAATACAAAGCAAAATACCATCCATTCCATCCTGCTGCTCTTCCTTACTGATGCTGTCAATCAAACGTTGCCGCACATAATTAAAAATATCATGTGGCTTGGCGATGTTCTTTTCCTTAATAGCCTCGCTTAAAAAACCGATGTTCAACAAACTCATAAAAGCTCCCGGCACGCCATGGCCTGTGCTATCGCACACCGCCAGGTAAAAATGAGTGTCATGTTCGGCTGCCCAGTAAAAATCGCCACTCACAATATCTTTTGGGCTAAAGAGCACAAAATGCTGGGGAAGGTTATTTTTTAAAATGGCGGTATTAGCCAGTAAAGCGTCTTGTATCCGGCGCGCGTAATTAATGGAATCTACAATCTCTTTCTGGTGTACTTCCAGCGACAGTTTTTGGTGCTCAACAATGTGTTTTTGTTCTTCGATGTTCCGGTTCTTGACAGAAAGTTCCTCGTTGGCCTTATGCTTCACCCGGTAGCGGCTGTAGAGCGAAAAGGCCAGGAAAAGCAATAATACGGAACCGAAAATGAGTGAATTTCGCAACCACGAAGAGATCTCTTTATCTTTTTGCAGCAGTATGATCTCCTGTTCCTTTTTATCGGAATCGAACCTTGCCAGCAGCTCGTTAATTTGCATCGAGTTCTCTTCACTAAAGATAGAGTCCTTGGTATCAATATACTTAAGCAAATAATCGTGTGCCAGTTTAAAATCATTAAGCTGCAGGTAGCAATTATGCAAGCCATCATAACTGGTTTTCATATCCGTTAAGGCCGACAATTTTTCGGAATACGCTAAAGAGGCTTTGTAGTTCTCAATAGACTTGTCATATTCCTTTTTCCTGAAATGGATCTCGGCAATATTGTTAAGGCACAGGGCCATGTTGTCGGGCGAGTCCAGCTCTTTGTAAATTCGGCAGGCATTGGCATAATAAGCATAAGCCTCGTCGTATTTTTTTTGCTCGGCCAGCACGCTGCCAATATTATTCAACATTAAGGCTTCCCGGTTGCGATTCCCGTCTTCTTTTGATGAGAGCAAGCTCAGCTTGTAATATTCCATGGCTTTCTCAAAGTTCTGCATCGCAAAATAGGTTTTGCCAACATTGCCATACGACATGGCAATATCATTTTTGCTATGCTCATTGCCCTCCGTGTTTTCTTTCCGGAGCTTCAAAGCCATCAAGTGATGTTTCAGTGCTTTTGCTGTGTCGTCCAGTTCAAGGTAAATGCTGCCAATATTATTATGGCAGGCGGCAATGCCCCGCTTGTTATTTTGTTTTTCGCAAATCACCAGTGTCTTTAAAAAGAATTCGACGCTGTGGTTAAAATCGCTTAAGTAATAATAATCGTATCCTATCTGGTTGGTAATATCTGATTGAAGGCGATAATTAGTCGTATTCAATGAAAGTTCATAAGCTTGCTTCAAATACTCAATTCCTTTTTTAGGATCGCTATCATTGTAAAGCTCTGCCATCAGCACCAGTGTTTTGGCTTTATCAGTATCATGCTTTGCCACTTTAAGCGCTGCAAAAAGACTATCGGTTCCATCGGGCTGGTTTGCCTGAGCTATTAAGCCGCACAGCAGAAAGCAAGTGAAGAACGCCAGTTTATAAATATGTTCTTTTAATGTTATCACAAATCTTTTTAAATTATGCCTTGATCCCTATTAGTAAAATATCGTCCACCTGCTCTAGGCTTCCTTTCCAATCTTCTATGGCCCCATCGAGTACTCTTTTCTGGGTTTCACAGCTTTGCGCAGCGTTTACCTGCAACAGATCTTCGAGTTGTTTATACTTGAATTTTTTTCCTTTTGGTCCGCCAAACTGATCGGCATAACCATCGGTATACAGGTATAAATTATCACCGGCCTGCAGATCGATGGTATGCAATTTAAAACTCTGCATTAATTCGCCTTTACCAACCGGCATTTTATCTTTTGGCAGGTCAATCAGTGCAACATCTCCCGTCCGCCGGCTGGCAGACACTCCTTCAAAGGGGGAAATGTTTCGTACCAACACAGGGTTGTTGTTTGCCGCTGCATAAGAAATACTTCCTGTACTTTTATCAATGCATAACAAAATACCATCCATTCCATCCTGTTGCTCATCTTTGCCAATGCTTTCAATCAGCCGTTTCCTGGTATAGTTAAATACTTCATGAGGCTCCAGGATCTCTTTTTCCTTAATGGCCTCACTTAAAAATCCAATATTCAATAAACTCATGAACGCCCCTGGAACTCCATGCCCTGTGGAATCGCACACGGCAAGGTAAAACTTATTTTTATGTTCCGTAGCCCAGTAAAAGTCGCCGCTCACAATGTCCTTTGGCTTAAACAATACAAAAAATGCCGGAAGGTTACTCGCCAATAATTCATCGCTGGCCAGCAAAGCATATTGGATCCGTTTCGCGTAATTGATCGAATCCACAATCTCTTTTTGTTTCTCTTCAATCACATGTTTCTGTTCTTCTATCTCGGCATTCTTTATTTCCACTTCCTGTTTTTGTCCTGAGATGATCTTGTTGGCCTTACGTTGTTGTTTCAGATTTTTAAAAATAAAGAAGATCAGCACCACCGATAAACCAAGCCCTATAATGATAAAGATCACCACCATTTTTTGCTGGCGGATGGTCTTGCCCGAAAGGTCATTCTCTATCTGCAGCAATTGATTTTCTTTTTCCTTCTTCTCTGTTTCATAACGGGTATTGAGTTCATTCAGCTGCTTCGTACTTTCAATATTGTAAACCGAATCGTTAATCGCAAAATACAGCTCATGGTACTTAAGCGCCAGGTTATAATTCCCGTCTGTTTTGTAGATTCGGTAGTACAATTTATAGATCTCTTTTAACTGGAGCATTAAATGGTTCTCTTTTGCCAGCGGAAGCGATTGCTCGAGTAAGGTAATCGCTTTATCAGCTTTGTTGGTTTCAAGATACACCGATGCCATGTTATTATAGATCATCACTAACTCCGTTTTACCATTCAGCTCCTGCTGCAGCTTTAATGCTTTTTCAAAATAATCCAGGGCTTTGCTATGTTGGTTCAATTGGCTGTATACGCTTCCTATCAGGTTATAAGATTCCGCAACACCGGCTTTGTTTTCAATCTCTTCATTGAGCTTTAAAGCCTTATTGGAAAATTCAAATGCTTTATCATAATTACCGGCTTCCTTATATAGATTAGCAATATTAGTACTCACAGTGGCCATGCCTTCCTTGTTGTTGTCACGTGTCCAAACCTTGAGGGCTTTTTCATAATATTCCAGCGCTTTTTTCGAATTATGCAGCCTGAAATACACAATGCCAACGTTATTCAATTGCGGAGGCAATTTGCTTTCGTCTCCTGTCTTTTCAAGGATCTGCAGCGACCTTAAAAAATAATCAAGCGCTTTGGCATAATCGCCCTGCCAGCCGTAAATATTACCAAGATTGTTCATGGATGCCGAAAGTCCAGCGGAATCCCTGATCTCTTCCCTGATACGGAATCCCTTGTTATGATAGTCAATGGCTTTCGAATAATCGCCTGTATTTTCAGCATTCAATCCTAAATTACTGTAATCAAGCGCCAGTTGTTTCTGGTTGTTCTCTTTAAGGTTGATTGCCAATGATTGTTCATAAAAGGTTTTTGCAGCCCCGAAATTTCCAATGTCGTCCTGTAAATAGCCAAGGAGGACCAAAGCCCTTGAATGTAATTTAGGGAACTTGTTTTTCTCGGCCAATAATTTTGCCTGCTGCGCCGTTTTTTGGGCAAGGGCATTGTCGGAGAACTCAATATTAAGTGCGGAATCGATCAGCTGCTTGATATAAATGGTATCGGCAAGCTGACTTTTAGCCATGTTCACAACGAGCATAAAGATCAACAACAGGCTTGCTTTATAAAAAAAAGGTCTTTCCATTTTATATGTGCAGCCGAAATTACAGCAAGAACTTATCTCATGAATGAGTACCAGATGAGCTAAAAACAGGTAATTATCGGGGCAGATAAAGATAGAATTAAAAATTAAACTCACAAATCCGTTAAGCGATTTGTACCATTAAACACGAATGCCAATCACACAGACGTCATCCACTTGCTCCAGGGAACCCTTCCATGTTGTGAATTCGTCACTGATAGCAACAACTTGTTCAGGAGCAGGTTTTCCTGAAACAGAAAGCAACAGGTCGTTCAGTGGCTTGTATTTGAATTTTTTGCCTTTTGGCCCGCCAAACTGGTCGGCATAGCCATCGGTGTAAAGATAGATCCTGTCGCCTTGCTGTAGCTCAACCCGGTGCAGTTTAAAACTTTCTGTCTTTTCGCCTTTACCAACCGGCATTTTATCCTTCGGCAAGTCAATGCATTCGTTATGACGGATCAACACAGGACTGTTATTAGCCGCCGCGTAGGAAAGGGTTTTCAGCGTGTTATCAATGCAAAGCAAAATGCCATCCATGCCATCCTGTTGCTCATCTTTGCTAATGGTTTCAATCAGGCGTTTCCGCACATAATTAAAAATTTCATCAGGACTTAAAATTTCTTTTTCTTTAATGGCTTCACTCAAAAAGCCAATGTTCAACAAGCTCATGAAAGCGCCCGGAACGCCATGTCCTGTGCTGTCGCAAACGGCCAGGTAAAATTTATCATGGTGCATGGTGGCCCAGTAAAAATCACCGCTCACAATGTCCTTTGGCTTAAAGAATACGAAATGATCGGAAGTGAAACCATGAATGGTTGATAAATTTCGCGAAAGCAATTCATCGCTCGCTAATAAAGCGTACTGGATACGTTTGGCATAGTTAATGGAATCAAAGATCTCTTTTTGTTTTTCCTCGATGATTTCTTTCTGGTGTTCCACTTCTTGTTTTTGGCGGGTAATGAGGGCATTGGCTTTTTTCTTTTGTAAAAAGCTGTAAACCGCGAAGCCCAGCAAGCCGCCAACCAATACAAGACCAAACAATAAAAACAATTTTTGCTGGTTCGATTTTTCCAGCATTACGCCTTTTAGTTTCGACTCTTTACTCAACATTAAAATTTCATTCTGCTTTTTCTCCGAAGCATATTTCTCTTCCAGCTCAGCGTTAAATTCCGAGTTCAGTTTATTGGTCACGCTGTCGTTTAAAACCGTGTATTTTTTCAAGTACTCGTTGGCATTCTTGTAATCCTTTAGTTCATCGTAAGCACGGGCAAGCGCCTGGTAAGTGTTTTTAATGAAAATCTTATTGCCTATCTTTTCGGCAAGTACCAAGCCTTCCTGGTATAATTTAATGGCTTCAGCGTATTTTTTTTGTTTGAAGTAAATATGCGCTTTGTATTCCAGTGCTTCCGAAACGCCGTTCTCGTCTTCCGAAGCACGCCTTAATTTCAGCATCTTATCGGCATAGTAATGTGCTTTGGCATAATCTTCCAGTTCGGCATACGACCAGGCCATGCCCCTGTATACTCCACTGGTAGCCATAAAGAGGTTTTCTTCGTCGGCATACTTTTCCACGGAATTCAACAACGAAAGGGCCTTGTCGAATTTACCCAGGTTTTGAAAATACATGGCATATTCGGCAGCCGACTCCAGGATTTGTTTCTGATTCTCACTCTTTTTTGCCAGTTCATACCCCTGCTTCAAATATTCCTCCGCCTTTTGGTAGTTATTGGTGTTCATGTAAGCCATCCCGATCTGTGTATGGATGCCCCCGTTCACGTTACCGCTTTTTTCCGAATATTTCAGGGCCGTAAACAATAAGCCAAGTACTGTTTGATAGCTGTGCGATTTGTCGTAAAAGGCTGCCATGTTGGAGTACAAATTTGCCAGCACCGAAAAATCTTTGGTGGTATCGGCCACGCTCAAGGCTTTTGAAAAATACGTTTGAACCAGCACTTTATTATTTTGTCCCTGGTAAATGCCAATCAGGTTACTGTAACCGTTCAACGCTTTTTTGCGTTTGCCGTTTTCAAGGAATACCGGTATGGCCGATTTGAACCAATAAGCCGCCTTATCCACATCACCTTTATAATAATAAGCAACAGCTTTGGAAAAAAAACAATCGGCCCGCTGCAGCGACAACTCTTTTTCCCCGCAAAGAGCAAGACAACTGTCGCAATACATAATTGTTGAATCAAGGCTATAACGGTCATCAAGTATATAGGCCCTCAGGTAATAATAAAACGATCTCAGTTTCTTGTCCTGGAACGTTGTATAATGTTTATCGGCATAAGCCATGTAGTGCAAGGCAGAGTCCGCGTTGTCATGAAACTGCTCTTTAAAAAGGTACATGGACGTCTGGTACTTCGCTTTGGGGTCTTTACTTGTATAGAATACATGCTTCAGGCTGTCCAAGACCTTATTTTGGGAAAAGATATTTCCCAGGCAGAATAATAAGTAAACAAGAATCAGAGTTCTGCTTTTTATCATTGAATGAAGCTTTTTGTCGGTTCGAGCGAAGTCGAGAACTAAAGTCTATTATAAAGAACACTTCTCGACTCTCACGACGAGTCGTGACGAAATGACACCCGATACAGCGCAATTAATAGTTCAATAGGTCCTCCATGGCTTTTTCAACCTTTTCGGCATTTGGCAACATGGTTCTTTCCAAAGTAGAGTTCAACGGGATCGCCGGCATATTCTCAGCGCCTATCACAATCACAGGGGCATCCAGCTTTTTAAAGCAAGCTTGCGTGATGCGCGAAGCGATGCTTTGTGCAAAACCATTGAATACAGGCTCTTCCGTCAATACCATGCACTTACCATGTTTGGATGCGCTTTCAAAAATAGCAGCTTCATCAATCGGGGCAATGGTTCTCAAGTCAACGATCTCTACCTGTCCTTCAAATTTTTTGGCGGCGCTTTTTGCCCAGTACACGCCCATACCGTAGGTAATAACGGTCATGGACTTACCTTTTTCCGTGTTTTCAGTACTGGCTTCCTGCACCAGGCGTGCCTTACCAAATGGGATCACATAATCCTCATCGGGCTCAATGGTTTTGGCATCTTCCGTACCTTTAATTTTACTCCAGTACAAACCTTTATGTTCGAGCATAACTACCGGGTTCGGATCATAATAAGCCGCTTTTAGCAAGCCTTTCAAATCGGCACCGGTGCTTGGATACGCTATTTTAATGCCTTTAATGTTGGCCAATACGCTTTCTACCGAACTTGAATGGTAGGGGCCGCCACTACCGTAAGCGCCAATCGGCACACGAATAATGCAGCTCACCGGCCATTTTCCGTTACTTAAATAGCAGGAACGGCTCACCTCGGTAAACAGCTGGTTCAAGCCCGGCCATATGTAATCGGCAAATTGTACTTCTACAATAGGTTTTAAGCCTGCCGCGCTCATACCAACGGTGCTACCAATAATAAAAGCTTCCTGGATGGGCGTATTGAACACGCGCTCATCGCCAAATTTTTGAGCCAGGGTCGCTGCTTCGCGGAACACACCGCCTAAGCGTTTACCCACATCCTGTCCATACAATAGGCACTCCGGGTGTTTTTCCATCAGCTCACGAATGGCAAACAGGGCGCTGTCCACCATAACGGTCCTTTCCTTACCTACCGGCTCTCGGTTACCTTTTTCTTCGGTAACAGGGGTTGGGGCAAAATCATGCAGCAACAAATCTTCCGGGCGCGGATCTTCTTCCAGTAAAGCGCGTTGGTATTCTGATTCTACAAAGCTGGCAGCCTGCTCTTCAATTTTTTTCAGTTCACTGGCATCAACGCCTGCAATGATTAATTGGTTTCGAAGGCGTGGTAAAGGATCCTTTTTAGCGGCTTCTTCCAGGTCATCGCGGTACCATTCTTTACGCACACCCGAGGTGTGGTGGTTCAATAAAGGTACTTTGGCGTGGATGAGCATCGGCCTTCTTTCGGCACGAATGATGTCCAGGCATTCTTTCACGGTATTATAAGAGGCTATAAAATCGGTCCCGTCGATGGTGCGGGTTTCCAGTCCTTTAAAACCACGGGCGTAATCGGTAATATCCTGCGAACGGATCTCGCGGGCATGCGCCGAGATATCCCATTCGTTATCCTGCACCAGGTACAGGATCGGTAATTTTTTCAGGGTTGCCATTTGAAAGGCTTCGGCTACTTCACCCTCAGTACAACTGGCATCGCCCAAGGAGCAAACCGATACGGGGTTCTTACCGTCAAAATCCTTTTGCAACTTGTTTAACTCCAAATATTGCAGACCCATGGCAATACCGGTGGTTGGAATGGCCTGCATACCGGTGGCGCTGCTCTGGTGCGGAATCTTGGGCATATCGTCCCTGCGTAAGCTGGGGTGTGAATAGTAAGTTCTACCACCCGAGAAAGGATCGTTTCGTTTGGCCAGCAACTGCAACATCAGTTCAAAGGGACTCATGCCAATACCCAGTAAAATACTATCGTCGCGGTAATACGGACTCACAAAATCCTGTGGCAACAATTGTAAACCAAGGGCCAATTGAATGGCTTCGTGCCCGCGCGAGGTGGCATGCACGTATTTTGCCGTTACTTCCTTATTGGCTTCATACAGCTCTGCCATGCTTTTGGCAGTGCACATCAAGGTATAGGCTTTGGTTAAGGTTTCTACTGGTATTTTGCTTTTCACGGATACGGGGTCTAATGTTGAAGTGGCCATCTAAAAATTAATTGTAAGAGCAATAAATATATGTAAAATACTTTATCGACACTATCTTTTTGTCTTAAAAAATGGGGCTATTGATCTAATTTTTAAAGAAAAAGGGGCCTGCTTTATTTAATCTGATAAAATGCATGGACAAAAGCTACATTTTTTAATTTATTACTGAAAAAATTGCATCTTTGCACCAGCTTTAGCGTTCGTTCCCTGCTGTCGCAGGGAAAGTATAACAGGCCCAGGTGTTGGAATGGTATACAAGTACGCTTGAGGTGCGTATGCCGCAAGGCTTGGGAGTTCGAGTCTCCTCCTGGGTACATTAAGAAAAACCCGCTGAGCATCAGCGGGTTTTTAATTTGATAAAATCCTTCTATCTTTAATTTATCGAATGGAATATGCTTCCGATCTCTTCTACGTACGAAATATTAGCATTAAAAGTATTAAACCGATCTGTCGACAATACCTGGATTGATTGGGCGATTAAAATGCTGCAATCGGGACATGATACTGAACACCTCCTGATTTTAGCAGGTGAAGCGCCTCCATATAATCAGTTTGAATTAAATAGCTTAACAAATAAAGTACTTGACGAATTATCTCTTGATTATTCTGATAAAGATCAAACGATTAAAAATTATGCCTGTTACCTTATTGATGAAGTTTTTGAGGGAAGACGAAAAGCTTTCACTGTATTGGACATCCTAAAGGATATTTATGTTGAAGTGGGTCGCGAGGGATACTTATACGACTTTTATTCGCTTTATTATGCGAAAGATGATTTAATTTATTCGGAAAATCAATGGTACTGGGATGGCGCGGATAGAACTAATATTGATACGATAATTTTAGATTACTTTAAAAAATGGAAAGCAGAAAACAAATCGTCCCACTATATCGGTTAATTGACGAAATACACTTTTTTGCAGGACTACATTCGGGAGAATTATATTTATGTAATTTTAACGCAGTTTCAGTTTAATATTTATCAGTATAATCTTATGTGTGGTCCAAATTATTTTATCTTTATGCATATAATTTACTTTATAAATACGGAAGGACCGCTTCCATATTAAATATATTAGTGAAACAAGTTATGATGCTATGTTAAAAGCAACAACTAAATCGGAAACCATTATTCTGGATTCGTCGGGAATTGCCAAATGCTATGTACATAAGGACTATTTTTTGGAATTGGAAGATGCCAGGGAAAATGTAGAAGTTGTTAAGAAACTTGGGAACGGAAAATTGATACCTGTATTGGTTGATATAAGAGAGGCCAAAGGAGGTTCGAAAGAATGCAGGGCTTATTTTGCCAGCGAAGAAGCAGCAAAAATACAGTCGGCTTGCGCGCTCCTGGTTGCATCGCCTCTCTCGCGGCTAATAGGCAATTTCTTTATAGGCTTGAATAAAACCAAATTTCCCACAAAATTATTTTCAGATGAAGATGAGGCAATGGATTGGCTTAAAAAATTTTTGTAAATGACTCATCAAACAGATAAAGAAAGATTGGAAAGCATTGTTGAGATGATAAGCTCGATGGCAAAACTTGATTTTTCGGAACGATTGGATACTGAGATCACAAATAATCCCATAGATATTATATCATACGGATTAAATATGCTGAGTGAAGAACTAGAGCACAATGTTGTAAAAAAATCCAAACTGGAAGAAATTAATACAAGCCTCGAAAAATTTTCATACACGGTTGCTCATGATTTAAAATCGCCACTCAATACCATCAGTGGCCTTATTTCTCTTATTGAACAGGAAAATGAAACCGATTCAAACAAAAAAGTACAGGAGTATATTTCTTTACTAAAAGAAACAAATGAGCGCTCCCGGAATATGGTGAATGGGATCCTGGAGTATTCACGGCTTAATTTTCGTGGCATAGCGATGCAGAGGATCGATTTAAGAAAGTTATGTTCAAAAATTGCAGAAGAATATTCCATTCATAAACATGTTCACATTTCCATAGATGCCCACATGCCTTTGGTTTACCACGACGAAACAGCTTTGACCCAAATAGTCAATAATTTATTAAGCAATGCGGTTAAACATAATGACAAGGATATCTGCGAGATTCAACTATCATCGGTTGACAAAGGAAACTATTATGAGATATGTGTTTCTGATAATGGTCCCGGAATTCCAAATGAACAAAAAAATAAAATATTTAATTTATTCGAAAATCAAAACTCACATCATAGCAACAGTACAGGAATAGGCCTGGCTATTGTTAAAAGAATTATTGATGAAACCGATGGAACAATTAGAGTAGAGTCTGATGAAAAAAAAGGCTCAACGTTTGTATTTACCATACAAAAAAGAGCGAAGTAATTTTTATTTACTTAAACACGGATCCCAATCACCGTTACATCATCTACCTGCTCCAAATTCCCAATCCACTGCTTAAACGTTCTTTCAAGCAATTCTTTTTGCTGTTGCATTGGCAAATGGGCATTGGCGGCCAGCAATTCCCTTAATTGTTTCACTTTGAATTTTTTACCTTCCTTCCCGCCAAACTGGTCGGGGAAACCATCGGTTAAGGTATAAACCATATCGCCGGCTTGCAGGTTTACAGTATGCTGTGTAAAGGAAACATCCTGGCGGTCGTGCTTGCCTACCGGCATTTTATCGGGCTTTAGTTCGATGACATCATAAGCCGTGGCTTCGAGTCCCGACTTGTCGGGATCAGGCGCCGGCTTACGGACAATCCACACCGGGTTATTGGCAGCGGCCACCTGGAGTGTTTTATTGGCTTTATCGAGCAGGATCAGGCTGCAATCCATACCATCTTTTCCTCCTTCGGCACTGCCATCTTTTTTCAACCGTTCAATAATAAAGCGGCGCGTGGCATTCAGGATCTGTGCCGGCTCCTGTTCTTTTTCAAGCGCTTTTTCGAGCGAAGAAATATTCAGGATGCTCATAATGGCTCCCGGCACGCCGTGGCCTGTACTGTCGGCAGTGGCAAGATAGAACAGTTTCTGGTTTTTGGTGCCTGATTCCTTATTTTGCAAACCAGGAACTTTGAGCCCGGAACCCGAAACCTCCGCAGCCCAATAGAAGTCACCACTGACAATATCCTTAGGTTTGAAAAATACGAAGTACTCTTCCAGGTTCTGATCGAGCAATTCTTTTGTGGCTAAAAAACTGCGTTGGATACGTTCGGCATAATTGATACTATCGGTTATCTCCTTATGCTTTTCTTCAATCACGTGCTTTTGAGCCTGGGTTTCTTTTTCCTTGATCTCAATAATGGCTTTTTGTTTTTGTGTGATCTTAAAGCGGTTATACATAAAACCGGCAAACACCAGTGTTAAGGCCAAACCACCGTACAAGGCATATTGCTGGTTTTTCTTTGCCTTGATCTCGGCCTGCTGCCTGGCAATGGCCGCGCTTTGCACTTCCTGTTTCTTGGCATTGGCCACACTGTCGGCAGCCGATTTTTTCTCGAAGTTGAACTGCATTTCCTTTTGTATGGACGCCTTTTGGTTTTCTTCGCGGTTCACCGAATCGCGCAGGGCAATGTGTTCTTTATAATATTGTAGCGCCAATACGGGCTTACCTGTTGCCGAATAAACCTGCGATAGGTAACCGCAATCTTTTTTCAATTGATTGATGGTATTCAATTCACGGTTCAGTTTTTCAGCTTGTTTCAGGTATTTTTCAGCCGGCGCGTAATTTTTGGTCTGCAAATACACGGCACCTATGCTGCCATAGGTAGAAGCCAGTCCTATTTTATCGCCGAGCTCTTCCTGGATCTTCACTGCCTGAAAATAATAGTCCAACGCTTTGGGCGAATTTAATTTGTTATGGTAAATACCACCAATGTTCATGAGGTTGTTGGCAAGCGCGTTCTTATTTCCTGTCTTTTCATGGATCTTTATCGACCTGGAATAATATTCCAGGGCTTTATCGTCCTCCTTCATGCTCACATAGGCCTGCCCGATATTGCCCAGGTTAATGGCTTGTCCCGTTACATCGTTCGCTTCTTCATTCATCTTCAGCGCTCTCTGGTAATATTCCAGGGCCTTTTTATGTTCACCCAAATCGCCATACACAATGCCTATGTTTCCCAGGCTTATAGCTATTCCGGCATCATGACCTGTTTCTTCGCTCAACTTTAAGGCTTTAAAATAGTAGTCGAGCGCTTTGCGGTAATCGGCCATATCGGCGTAAACAATTCCTATGTTGCTGTAGTTAATAGCCTGGCCTTTTTTATTGTCAATTTCCTTATACATCTCCATGGCCTTGAAATAATATTCCAGGGCTTTTGGATAATCGGATAAGCTGTAATATACCGTTCCAAATCTACCAAGGGCCGATGTCTTTAAGCGTTTTGCTTTATCAAGGATGGCTTTATCACTTGAGCTCATGAACGTTTCACTGATACCCAGCATTTCCCTGTAACACTTCAAGGCCGGTTCAAAATCGCTTTTCAGATAGTATTCCCAGCCTATTTGCTTCAGCACCTCACCGGTTCTTAAATCGTCGTGAAGTTTTTCGGCCAGCTTTTGGGCACGGCCGTGAAAATACAAAGCCGAATCGGGATCTGAGTTCTGTAAATAATTTCCCAGGCCCAGATACGCATTATAGCGTGTGGTATCGTGTGCTGCTGTGCGGAGTACTTTTTGAAGCGAGTCGTAAGGATCAGTCTGAGCCTGCAGGCTCACACTTAAAAACCATAAGAAGATATAAAGGAGGGGACGCTTCATAAATTATATAGCTAAAATAACCAATATTTTGAGATGGGCAATGAGTAAGATACAGGCTTATTTTTAAAAATAATGTATCAGGATAAAGTTGGAATAGTGTCAGGCGGAGAGTTAAACTATCGATTTCGTCATCGCGAGGAGGGACGACGAAGCGATCTCAAACAAAGCTTTACTAGATTTGAGATTGCTTCGCTATCGCTCGCAATGACGAATACGCCGATCCAACTTTATCTTGTTACACTAACTTAAATACTTTTACTTACTTTTTTCCTTGGACAAAAAAAGTAAAAGAAACTATTTAAAGAATTGGGGTTACATCGCTGCTTTCGCATTCAACCACTTCAATTGTCGCGTTTGCACCGTATGCTGGCATCGCGTTTTGACGACCTTTGTACCATACCAAAACAACAAACCATGAGAAAAATAATTGTATTATCCATGATCACCCTAGACGGAGTGATGCAGGCACCGGGCGGACCGAAAGAAGACACTTCAGGAAATTTTAAATACGGAGGCTGGACAGCGCCCTATGGCGATAAGGAGGGAGGCAGCGTGATGCAAAAAGAACTAAACCAGCAAACAGATTATTTGCTGGGCCGCAAAACGTTTTCCATCTGGGCCGGATACTGGCCTGAGCATGGCCACTTCTGGCCAGCCATTAACAAAGGCATGAAATATGTATTTTCCAAAAACCTAAAAAAGTCGGATCCGTTGGTGACAGGCTGGAAAAACTCGGGCGTTATCAGAACAGTAGCCGACATTAAAAAACTTAAAAGAACAAAAGGTCCCGATATCCAGGTGTGGGGAAGCACTAAACTCATTCAACTACTATTAAAGAATGACCTGGTGGATGAACTGCGCGTTAAAATTTATCCCCTGACATTGGGGAAAGGAAAGAAGCTGTTTGATGGGGGCTCCATCCCCGCAGCCTTTACCTTAACCGAAAGTACAGTAACCAGCACCGGGGTAATTATGGCGGCTTACCAACGAGCCGGGAAAGTGAAAACAGGTCAAATAAAGGTTTAGTTCCTGCATAAAGCGTTTTGCCGGGGACGATCTTTTTAGTACCTTGTTGTACCTCATCTTCCTCTCATGAAACGTAAGCGGATCATTTTTCTTTCCATTCTTATCCTTGTGGGTATAGCTGTGTATTTTACCTATCACCGCTTAATGGACAGTAAAGAAGCGATATTGGATAACCGTTATTATAAAACGGAGCTCGACTCGATACGCACTATCAAAAATAACTTAAAGCGAAACCATGCCGGTAAAAAAGAGCTGAGGACAACTTTCCTGGAACAGATCACCCACAAGGTGTTCCCCTACTGGTATGGTACCAAATGGGATTATAACGGAACAACCGAAATGCCGCAACAAGGCAGCATTGCTTGCGGTTACTTTGTTACTACTACCCTGCGCGACATGGGCGTTCCCATAAACCGGGTAAAAATGGCGCAGTGTGCTTCCGAGGAAATGATCCGTTCCCTGGTAACAAAAGAACACATTCACCACATCTCGGGAATACCACTCAAAGAGTTCGAGAACAAAATAACCGCTTATGGCAATGGCTTATATGTCATAGGCCTGGATAACCACACGGGATTTATTTTTATTGATGATGACAAGCATTATTTCATTCATTCAACCGGTTGGTTCCCATTTAAAGTGGTAAAGGATTTGATTTCTGAATCATCGGTCTTAGCCAAATCAAAATACCGCGTGGTAGGTAAGATCAGCGATGACGAAACATTTTTAAAGAAATGGGTGGAAGCGGATTAAGCCGTTTCTGTTTTAAATTAAAAAATCTTAGTTTTAAATGCATGCCTTATCCGTTAGAAATAAACAAATTATTGGAACCAATAAAAAAGACAATGTCAATGATGCTGGCAATTTTATTGTCTTTGGCTTTAACTTCATTTTTAGCATTATCAAACAGTCTTTATCTTTCAGGCACACTATATTTCTCAGATAAACAGCCTTATGCAGATGCTGCCATTCTTACTATATTTATTAAAGCTGACAATAAGGTAATTGCAAGTGACAATGTAGATAAAGAAGGGCATTACAAAATTAATTTTATAGCAGGAAACGAAACTTCATTTGATTTATATGTAACCGGATTTGGTATGGATACACTATTCATTAAATCATTTACCGGATTTGATAGTGATAATGTAACTTTTGACATCAGCTTTCCCATTTCTTATAAAAAAACAATCGGGCAGATAACTTGTCCGAAATGTAACAAAGCAACCAAAGTTTATAAAATCATTTACGGTGATGCGCCTAAATACAAAATACTAATTACTAAAAGCGATACTATTTATAGCCCTATTGTAAATAATAAATATTATGCCGGTACTTGCCTTAAAAGTCTGATCTCTCCCGAATGGTACTGCGACCGGGATAAGATCTCATTTTAGTTTACATAATTAAAAACCCAGCACAAACACGGTCCCCTCTCCTTCCAACGACTGCACGTTAATGCTGCCTTTATGCAGCACCATTACCTGTTTGCATAAACTTAAGCCAATGCCGCTGCCTGTTTTTTTGGTGCTGAAAAAAGGAATGAAAATTTTATCGAGCAATTCCTGCGGAATACCGCTGCCATTATCAGCCACGCTAATAGTTATTTTACCTGTAAGGGACGCTTCTCCCGTAATCACAATCTTAGGGTTCGGATTATTTTTGACCGCGTCAATAGCGTTTAACAATAAATTAATCAATACCTGTTCAATCAGAGCCGAATCGGCTTCCAGGCTCAGGAAGGGGTCGCGCAGGATCACTTCCAGTACAATGTTTTTCTTTTCAAGGTTTGGCTGCATGAGTTGCTGAACATGATCGAACAGCTCAATGAGTACAAATTTAGAAACGTTGGCTTTTGTTATTTTGCTCAAACTGCGGTAGGTTTCTGTAAACCTTAAAAGTCCCTCGCTTCTTTTTTGAATGGTGCTGATCCCCATTTCAATATCATTCAAGGCCTCAATGGAGTTTTGAGGATGGGCCACCGTTTCCTGCACGCGACCTTTTAAGGTTTCGGCCAGTGACGAAATAGGCGCTACCGAATTCATGATCTCATGGGTCATGACGCTTAGCAGTTTTTGCCAGGCTTGCGATTCACTTTCATCCAGGGCTTCATTGATGTTTTGAAAAGCGATGAGCTTGTACCTTCTATCCTCGTTACGAAAAATGGTAGCAGCCAATAAGATTCTGAAAGTGTTCTTGTTTTTGGAAATAACATGCACGGTTTGTTCGCCCGCTTTCAGCTTAACGATCTCATGATAAAGCGCGGCATTACGCTTTTCAAGCGAATGAATGGTTTTAAGATAAGGGATCTGGAGTAAATTTTTCAGCGACTCGTTCATCCATAATATGTCCCCGCTTTCTGTTTCATACGATAGGATTCCTGTATCGACGATTTCAAGAATAGTTTTTAAATGCAGGTATTGTGTTTCTTTTTCCTTGCTGATAACCTTGAAGGTAGAATTGATCTCGTTAAAACCGCTGCGGAAAGCCTGCAATTCCAATGGCGCTTGCTTTACATCAAAGTAACGTGAAAAATCACGGTAGTGCACCGACTCAACAAACTGTTCTATTTCGGTTTGCGCTTTTTTATGAAATTTATAATAATCAATAAACAGGTAAATAATAATTGGCAGGGCAACCACTTCCAGCATGTACCACTCTTTGAGCAGAGCGAAGGATGCCAGGAACAGTGCCCCAAACACCAGCAGGGACCTAATGAGTATGTTCCAGCCAAAATGTTTAAATCTCATATTTGCTCAATCGCCTGTATAAAGCCGTACGGGTAATACCCAACTCCTTTGCGGCTTTGGTAATGTTCCCGTTATTTTTATCAATGACCCTTAATATGGTTTGTTTTTCAATAGCGCTTAATTTTGTTTCGCTGTCCTCGTCGCTCAACACTTTGGCATCCGGCTCCAATGGCGAAAAAATAAGGTCGTTTGGCTGCAGAACTTCCTCGTCGGCCATGATAACAGCCCGCTCAATAATATATTGCAATTCGCGTACATTACCGGGATAGTGGTAGTCATACAATTTTTTCAGGGCTTTCTCACTCAGCTGTATTTCGGGCTTCATGTATTTGGTGCCATAAAAATCAATAAAATGTTTTGCCAGCAACTCAATGTCTTCTTTTCGTGAACGCAATGGCGGCACAATGATCTCAACGGTATTGATCCTGTAGATCAGGTCTTTTCTGAATTTTTGTTCATTGGCCAATTCGGTCAAAGGCATATTCGTAGCGCAAAGCAGGCGTATGTCAATGGCAAGGGCTGTGTTGCTTCCCAAACGGGTAACCTGCCTGTTTTGCAAAACCGTGAGTAATTTTATTTGTTGCTGCAATGAGATGTTGCCAATCTCATCCAGGAACAAGGTCCCACCCGAAGCGGTTTCAAAACGACCGGCGCGGTCTTCGCGGGCATCGGTAAACGCGCCCTTTTTATGACCGAACAATTCGCTTTCAAACAAGCTTTCGGTTAGCGCGCCCACATCCACCTTCACGTAAGCTTGTGGCGCGCGTAATGATTTTTGATGAATCGCCTTCGCGATCAGGTCTTTACCCGTACCATTCTCCCCCAGTATCAAAATATTGGCATCGGTTGGCGCCACTTTTTCAATCTTATTAAAAATATCCTGCATCACTCCGCTTTTCCCAATTAAGCCAAGCTCTTCGTACTGCTCTGTTTTTTGATAAGAAACCGACGCGTCTTTTTTCTTTAAGATCTCCCTGATAGCCTCTACCAGTTTTTGGTTGTTCCATGGCTTCATAATAAAATCGGAAGCGCCTTCTTTTAAGGAACGTACGGCAAGGTCAACATCCGCGTACGCCGTAATCATAATAACCGAAGCCGGTGATTTTGTTTCCTTGATCTTTTGCAGCCAATAAATACCTTCGTTGCCTGTGTTAATGGATGAATTAAAATTCATATCCAGCAAGATCAGGTCAAACGAATGCTTCTTAAGCAAGTGAATTAAATTTTCAGGATTTTTTTCTGTCACCACTTCTTTCGCCTCTTTTTTCAAAAGAAGTTTAATGGCCGTCAGCACGTCCTTGTCGTCATCCAGTACTAATATGGTGGCATTGTTTAAGTTCATATCAACCTTACAAATATAGTTCAAAACATTATAGCAGGAGTGTATCAAAACCGAACACCTACTGTTCGCCAGCGGACATTTTACAAACCTTTGACTGGACTAAATATCTGAATATCAAGCCCTAACCATTATGGCACAGTATTGCTTATGCCCATAACGAATTAAACAACTTATAGATGCGTGATGGAAAAATAAGTGGTTTAGGTGTTTGTGATTTCCATTTAAAGCGCTTACCATCATGCATTTTGTTATTAATATGGAAACAGGCACTTTTGGTAATAAATTTTTGAAATGGACAGAGTTATAGAAAAGAAAAAATGGACGACTAAACGTGTTGTTACCGTATCAATTACAGGTGGCATAGTGTTGCTGATTTTTGGAAGCTGGTATTTCACTTCGGGCAAATCAAAATTAAATGTCGATACCGAACGCATCACCATTAGTGAAATTAAAAAAGGCGCGTTCCAGGAATTTATCCCGGTTAATGGTATTGTATTGCCCTTAACTACCATTTACCTCGATGCCCAGGAAGGCGGACGGGTTGAAGAAAAATACGTAGAAGACGGAGCCATGTTAAAGCAAGGCGATCCTATTTTAAAACTATCAAATACCGACCTGGAACTAAGCCTTGCCAACCAGGAAACCTCTGTGTTCAATTTGTTAACCCAAATGCAAATTTCGCGAAATGCGGCGCAGCAAAATACCATTATGAAGCTGAACCAGGGTACGGATGTGGAAAGCGCCATGAAAGAAGCCGAACGCGTTTACCAGCTGAATAAAAAATTATATGAGCAACAAGCCATTTCCATGCAGGAATTTAAACAATCGGAAAACAACTACAACTACTACCTGCAAAAGAAAAAATTAACGGAACAAATCCTGAAGCAGGATTCCATTTACACCAAACAGGAAATGGTTCAGGCCAAAGAATCGTATAAGCGTACGGAAGAGGCCCTGAAGATCATGCGCCGCAAAGTAGAAGACCTTATTGTAAAAGCGCCTGTTGATGGGCAATTAACGTCGATGGACATAGAGATTGGACAGAACAAGAACAAAGGTGAGCGCTTAGGCCAAATAGATGTGTTGAGTGGTTTTAAAGTGAGGGTGGATATTGATGAGCATTACATATCGCGCATTTATAACGGACTCATCGGGGTGTTTAGTTTTGATAACAAGGAATACAAACTGGTGATTCATAAAATATACACACAGGTAACAAATGGCAAGTTCCAGGTAGATATGAAATTTGAGAAAGAAGTTCCTAAAACCATTCGTCGTGGTCAAAGCCTTCAAATACGGCTGGCCCTCAGCGATGAAACACAGGCCGTATTATTACCGAAGGGTGGCTTTTACCAGCAAACGGGTGGCAACTGGATCTTTAAAGTAAATGAGAACGGAACGGTTGGCTATAAAACGGATATTCAACTGGGAAGGCAAAACCCTGAGTACTATGAAGTGTTGCAAGGCCTCCAACCGGGCGATAAAGTTATTACTTCGGGCTATGATAATTATGAGAACACACAGGAACTGATATTAAAAAAACAAGACTAAAGTATATATGAACATGATAAAAATAAGCGATCTTGAAAAGATCTACCGCACGGAAGACATTGAAACAGTGGCCTTAAATAAGATCTCGTTTGAGGTAAAGCAGGGCGAATTTGTAGCCATTATGGGCCCCTCGGGCTGTGGCAAATCCACACTCCTGAACATTATAGGCCTGTTGGACGACATGGATGACGGCAGCTTCATCTTTAATGATACGGAAGTATCCAAATTCAACGAGCGCAAGCGTGCCGATATCCGCAAGCATAACATCGGGTTTGTGTTTCAGAGCTTTAACCTCATTGATGAGCTCACTGTTTTTGAAAATGTGGAGCTCCCTTTGATCTACACAGGCGTGAGCGCTGCCGAACGCAAACGCATTGTGGATGAAGTGCTGGATAAAATACAAATTGCCCACCGCCGCAACCACTTTCCACAACAACTATCGGGTGGGCAGCAGCAGCGTGTGGCAGTAGCACGGGCTGTTGTAAACAAACCTAAATTAATTTTGGCCGATGAGCCAACCGGGAACCTCGACTCAAGGAACGGCAGCGATGTCATGCAGTTGCTAACCGACTTGAATGAGCAGGGAACAACCATTGTAATGGTAACACACTCCGAGCACGATGCGCGTTATACACACCGCGTTATTAATATGCTCGATGGACAAATTGTAACACAAAACCTTAAAGTATAACAAACATGCTCAAAAACTATTTTAAAATAGCGTGGCGCAACATTGCGAAAAACAAACTATTTTCCGCAATCAACATCGTGGGCCTTTCAATAGGCATTGCCTGCTGTGCCATTATTTCATTATACGTTACTTATGAGCTTAGTTACGACGCTTACAACGAGCAGTCGGCAAATTTGTACCGCTTAACAACCGTTTCATTCGAACCCGATAAAATGGCACATTTTGCGCACACGGCACCAATTGTTGCGGAGCGCATTAAACTGAATTTTCCTGAAGTAGAGGATTTTGTGAGGTTGAATTCTTCGCAACGAATCATCTCGTACGGAAACATAAAGCAGTTTGATACCCGGATCTTTTATGCCGATTCGGGCCTTCTTAATCTTTTCAGTTTCGATTTGCTGGAAGGCAACAAAAGAGCGCTTTCATCGCCTTATAGCATCGTATTGACCGAAAGCGCCGCCAAACGCTATTTTGGCGAAACCAATGGTTTTGGAAAAATCCTGAAGTTTAGCGATACCATTAACCTTTTGGTTACGGGTATTATTAAAGACATTCCTGTCAACTCACATTTTAGTGCCGATTGCTTTATTTCAAGGGCAACCCTTTCCGACATGAACAAAAACAGCGAGGACTGGAAATTTGGCCAAAAGGAATGGCTCAATTGCGATTCTTATTCCTATGTTCTTTTAAAACCGGGAAGCAATTCCAAAACACTCCAGGATAAAATAAACGTGATGCTTGAAAAAGAAATGGCGGATTTTATAAAACAAGCGGGCATTAAAACACATATCGATCTTCAACCGGTTACAGATATCCACTTAAAATCTCACCTGGAAGATGAATTTAAAGGAAGTGTCAACGGGGACATCCGTTACGTATACCTCTTCTCAGCCGCCGCCTTATTCATTATGCTTATTGCCTGCTGCAATTTCATCAACCTTTCTACTGCCCGGTCGCTCAACCGCTCAAAAGAAATAGGCCTGAGAAAGGTCATTGGTGCCGAGCGCCGGCAGCTCATCTCCCAATTTCTTGGAGAATCGGTATTATTCACCATCATTGCCAGCATTCTTTCCTTAATCCTGTTGGTTTCAAGTATTCCGCTCTTTAATTCCCTTTTAGGAATTACACTTCATTTCTCATTAAAACTTGTTTGGTTTTATATAGCTATCATCCTTATTGTAGGCTTGCTTGCCGGCTTATACCCCGCGCTCCTCATGTCTTCTTTTTCTCCCATCGTTTCGCTGAAAGGGAAGATCAGTCACAATATAAAGGATGTTGTTTTCCGTAAAGGCCTGGTGGTTTTTCAATTCAGCATCACCATCATTCTTATCATTGGTACCTCCTTAATTTTAAAACAACTGGATTATCTTCAAAACAGGGACATAGGCTTAAATAAAGACCAGGTAGTATCCATAAAGATCAAAGCTGCGGATATGGGTAAGGCCGATGTTGTTTTAAAAGAACTCATGCGCAACTCAAACATCGTGCAGGGTACCCGAAATGATTTTAGCTACAGGGGGGTGTCCAACATTACCTTGTTGCCTGAGGGTTTTGCCGAGAATGAGATGCATTCTTCATACGTTATTTCGGTTGATGAGAATTTTTTGCCAACCTACCAGATCCCGGTTATTGCAGGACGGAATTTCTCAAAGGCTTTTCCTACCGATGAAGAACAGGCGTTTATTGTGAACGAAGCTTTAGTAAAGGCCTATGGCTGGAAAACCCCGGAGGAGGCTCTTGGAAAAAATATTACCTGGGCCGGAAGCAAAAAAGGAAAGGTAATAGGTGTGGTTAAGGATTTTAATTTTTTATCGCTGCACGAAAATATCCAACCCTTGTTGATCCATATTTTTCCGCAATGGGCCAATACCATCAGTCTGCGATTGAAAACAAACAACCTGGACAATACCTTAAAACAAATTGAAAGTACCTGGAAAGGTATTGCTACGCAAAGTCCATTTGAATATAGTTTTGTGGACGACGATTTCAATAACCTGTACCATTCAGAACGAATGATGCGTAATGTGCTCAGTGCGTTTACATTCCTCTCTGTTCTTGTTGCCTGCCTGGGCTTGCTGGGCCTGGTTTCTTTTACCATCAACCAGCGTGTAAAAGAAATTGGAATAAGGAGGGTACTGGGATCAGGCGTAGGAAGTATTGTTCGCCTGCTCACACAGGATTTTTTAAAACTGGTAGCCATCTCTTTTGTCATAGCCGCTCCTATTGCCTGGTATGGAACCACAAAATGGCTGCAGTCGTATGCTTACCGTACCGAGATCGGTATTTGGGCATTTGTTTTTGCAGGGCTTGCCGCCATAACCATCGCTTTCTTAACAGTAAGTGTACAGGCACTGAAAGCAGCTTATGCCAATCCTGTAAAAAATTTAAGAGCCGAATAATTAAACCACACAATGTTTAGAAATTACATAAAACTGGCTGTACGTAATTTATTGAAAAATAAGTTATTCTCGCTTGTCAATTTTGCCGGCTTGTCGCTTGGCATTGCGGCCAGTCTTATATTGTTTTTATACATTGAAAACGAATCGGGATACGACACATTCCATGCTGATGTCAATACCATTTACAGGCTAAGGTGCGACAACTTAGAGAACGGCAAATACTCTGAGCGCATGGCCCGTACAAACGGACCGGTAGGAAAGGAACTGAAAGAACGTTTTCCCGAAGTGGACAAAGTAGTTCAATTGAACAGGGACGAGATGGCCGGAATGATCTCCAATGATCGCTTTACCTTTCGTTTGAAGAACAGTTTTTTTGCTTCCGAAGATTTTTTCAATGTGTTTTCCTATCATCTTATTAAAGGCGATCCTAATACCGCCTTAAAAGAACTGGATGCTATTGTACTTTCGGAAAGTCTTGCCAAAAAATTCTTTGGTACTGAAGACCCTGTTGGTAAAACCCTGCAATTTAACCGCAAGTATCCTATGAAAGTAACAGGTGTATTTAAAGACGTGCCTCCCAACTCTCATTTGAAATTTGAGTCGCTTATTTCATACAAGTCGCTTTTAACATACGTTGCACCTTACCTGGAAACTGAATGGAATGGAGGAGAGTCCAATTACACTTATGTAAAGCTTAAACCGGGAACAGATCCCAAGCAGCTTGAAAAGAAATTTCCGGCAATGGTAAAAGATAAATTAGGGGCTGCGTTTTTTGCGCAGGGCCATGATAAGCAGTATTTTTTACAGCCATTACGCGACATTCATTTAAATTCTCATTATGATGGCGAAATAGAAGCAAACGGAGACGGAAGGGCACTGAAATTTTTTGTGATCATTGCTTTTGTGATTATGGTTATTGCCTGGATCAACTACATCAACTTATCAATTGTTAAGAGCTTTGAACGCTACAAAGAGATCGGTATCAGGATCGTTTCGGGTGGCGCTAAGGGCGAGATCCGTCGGCAGTTCATTATTGAAGCTGTACTGTTTAATCTTTTATGCGTTGCATTTGCCATATTCATTGCCAAAACAGTATATCCTTACTTCAGTGATTATACAGGAATGGAAATTAACGAAGTCACCTGGGCCAGTAAAGATGTATGGCTGCGCTTTTTTGTTGCCATTGTAGCAGGCACTGTCCTTTCAAGCATTTATCCTGCTTTTGTACTCACTTCCGTAAATCCTGTAGCGGTTTTAAAAGGCTTAAAAAATAAAGCATCCACAGGACTCTCCTTTAGAAAAGCCCTGATCACTTTCCAGTTCGCCATATCTATTGCATTGATCATAGGAACCATTGTAATCATTAAACAGGTGTCCTTTATGCAAAATTATAACACAGGGGTTAATATCGAGCAAACGCTGGTGATCCATAAGCCATCTTTGATTGATTCTACCTGGTTTCAAAAACTGGATGCTTTTAAAAACAACTTAAAACAACATACTTTTATTAAAAATGTATGCCTGTCGCGCTACGTGCCCGGCGAGTCAATAGACTACAGCCAGGGTTTTGTGAAACAAGCCAATAATCCTTCAAAAAAAACGGCTTTGCTATACAACAATTTTTCTGACCATGAGTTCATTGATCTCTATAAGCTAAAGCTGATAGCCGGAAGGGAATTTGTAGCCGGGAAAAAAAACTGCGAGATCATCATTAACAGAAAGGCACTGGCGCAACTCGACTTTAAAAAACCGGAAGAGGCCATTGGCCAAAAAATATATAACGACGGTTGGAAATACGAACACACCATTGTTGGGGTCATTGAAGATTTTCACCAACGCTCCTTAAAGGAAAATTTTTTACCGATGGCTTTCATGCAATTTGAAAATCCGGGCCTTTCCAATAAATTCTCAGTGAAGATCCAAACAGAGGATATGAAAACAGCCATCGCTCAAATTGAAAAGACCTGGCAGACCGTTTTCCCGGGAAATGCATTTGAATACTTTTTTCTTGATGAGCAGTACAATAATCAATACAAGGCCGACATTCAGTTTGGCAGTATCTTTTTACTCTTCTCAACACTGGCTATTGTTATAGCATGCATTGGCTTGTTTGCACTAACACTCTACACCATCGTTCACCGTACAAAAGAGATCGCCATCCGGAAAGTAATAGGCGCATCGGCCTACCAGGTCTTTCATATACTGACCAAAGATTATGTATGGCTGATCTCAATTGCAACCTTGATCGCCATTCCATCCATGTATTATATTATGAGTAAATGGCTCGAGCATTACGCTTACCGTATTGAGCTGAGTATGTGGTTCTTTATAGTACCCGTATTTATTTTGCTGGTGGTTGTACTGGCTTCCATATCGTTCCAGGTAATAAAAGCAATTCGTACTAATCCGATAAAAAGCTTAAGAACAGAATAAGATGATAAAGAACTATCTTAAAATAGCGCTACGCCAAATACGGAAAAATAAAACGTTTTCTATTATTAATATTTCGGGGCTGGCCATTGGCATGGCCGCCGTTATCCTTATTTTATTGTGGGTAAAGAACGAGGTAAGCTACGATGGGTTCCACGAAAAAAAAGAAAGGGTTTATGAACTATGGAACAAAGGAATTTGGAGTGGCGAAACACAATGCTGGAACACCACGCCAAAGGTAGCGGCCAAATTCCTCAGGCAGGATTTTCCGGAGGTGGAAAAGGTGGCGCGCGTTAACTGGTTGTCCACTAACCTGTTTGCCTATGGCGATAAAAAATTAAATGCCGCCGGAAATATTGTAGATGCTGAGTTTTTGGATATCTTTTCGTTTCCGCTTATCAGGGGAACTAAACAAACTGTCTTCAAAAATCCTAATTCAATTGTCCTCACTCAAAAGCTGGCCAAATCCATATTTGGAGAGGAAGATCCAATAGGCAAGACCCTTAAACGCGATAACCAGGAAGATTTTATGGTGACGGGCATTATTAGCGATCCGCCAATTAACACGCGCTTTAATTTCCAATACCTTATTCCATGGTCCTTCCTCATTAGCAAAGACGGCGACGAGGAACAATGGGGAAACAACTCGGTAAAAAACTATGTGTTGTTAAAAGAAAACACCTCCTTTGAACCGGTACAGGAAAAAGTAAAAGGGCTCCGTAAAAAATACCAGAAAGATTATGACGGCATCGATATGTTCTTGTACCCCATGGAAAGGTGGCGCCTGCACTCCAATTTTGAAGAGGGTGTCGAGACAGGGGGTCGCATAGAATTAGTAAGGCTGTTTGTGATCATTGCCGGCTTTATCTTATTAATTGCCTGCATTAATTTTATGAACCTGAGCACGGCCCGCAGCGAAAGAAGGGCAAAAGAGGTAGGAATTCGTAAAACAGTTGGCGCTATGAGGTCATCGCTCATCAGGCAGTTTCTTGGAGAATCAGTTTTACTTGTCATATTTGCGTATGTCATTGCTCTGGCTTTGGTTCATTTATTCCTGCCCGGATTTAATGAATTGATTGGCAAGAAATTGAGTGTTGAATACAGCAACGGTGGTTTTTGGCTGGCATCTGTTTTATTCATTGCAATTACCGGCTTTTTGGCCGGCTGTTACCCGGCGTTTTTCCTGTCATCCTTTAAACCGGTTTCCGTTCTCAAAGGCACTTTTAAAGCGGTAAACACACTGGTAACACCACGAAAAATACTGGTAGTGATCCAATTCAGCTTTGCCATTACCTTAATCATCAGTACCATTATTGTCAAACAACAAATTAATTACGTACAGCAAAGAGATTCAGGTTACCTGAAACAAAATCTTGTGTACCACTATTTATCAAGTGACCTGGAGAAAAACTATAGCCCTTTGAAAAATGAAATTATGGCGGCAGGACTTGCCGAAGCCATAACCAAAACCAGCGCCCCCATTACACAGGGCTGGAGCGACAGCTGGGGTTTTGAATGGGAAGGAAAAGACCCGAATGATAAAACCGATTTTGACCGCTATTGCGCCGATGAAAATTTTATAAAAACAGCGGGCTTAACATTAGTGCAGGGTCGCGACTTTAACCTGAAAGAATTTCCTACCGATTCAACTGCCATGCTTATCAACGAATCGGCCCTGAAAACCATGAAGCTTAAACAGCCGATAGGCCAGATTATAAAGGATGGTGATAGCAAGTGGCATATTGTTGGCGTATTTAAGGATTTCATTTTAAACTCTCCGTATTATCCCACAAAACCTATGATTATACAAGGTGCCAAAGGTTGGTTCAATGTTATTCATATAAGGTTAAAAGACAATGCCAATTCGGGCGATCTTAAAAAACTGGAAGTCATTTTTAAAAAATATAATCCTGAATTTCCATTCGACTATATCTTTGTGAATGAAGAATATGGACAAAAGTTTGTTGATGAAGAGCGCATTGGAACATTTGCAGCGATATTTGCAGGCCTTACCATTTTCATCTCCTGCCTTGGCTTGTTTGGTTTATCAACTTACATGGCCGAAAACCGGATCAAAGAAATAGGGATTAGGAAAGTATTGGGCGCGTCGGTTGCAAACATTACTTCCCTGTTGGCTACCAACTTCCTGAAACTGGTATTGGTGTCCATCGTTATCGCGGTTCCCTTATCCTGGTGGTTTATGCACAATTGGCTGAGCGATTTTCCTTACCACGTGTCCATACACTGGTGGGTATTTATTATTTCGGGCATTACTTCGGTTGCTATTGCTTTAATCACCGTCAGTTTTCAGTCAATAAAAGCCGCGTTGGCCAACCCGGTTAAAAATTTAAGAACAGAATAATACAACGTTATGGTATCAACTTATTTTAAACTGGCACTCAGGAACCTCAGGCTTAATAAATCCTATTCATTTATTAATGTTTCGGGGCTTGCCATTGGCATTGCTTCCTGCCTGCTTATTTTTTTAGTGATCCGTTATGAATTGAACTATAACCAGGATGAACCAAACGTTAAACATATTTATCGCGTTGTTACACAGGATAAAAACGAGGAAGGAATTTCCTACAATCCTGGAATCCCTTTTCCTGCGTTGGAAGCCCTGAGGGCTGATTTTCCAAATATTAAAACAGGCGCCTTGTTCGCCCATTTTGGAGCACAGGTGTCCATTCCATCAGGCACAAAAAACGTGGATAATAAATTTATTGAAAACGAAGGCCTTTTCTTTTGCGACCAGGATTACCTCACCATTTTTAGCTTTAAATGGCTCAGCGGAAACCCTTCTGTTTTACAGCAACCAAATTCAATTGTACTGACCAGGAAAATGGCCGACAAGTATTTTGGTGATTGGAAAAACGCCATAGGAAGACAATTGAAAATAGATAACCTGGTGGATATGAAAGTAGCTGGTGTATTGGAAAATCCGCCTTTGAACAGCGACTTTCCGGCTACGATGTTCGGATCTTTTGTCACGCTTAAAGACAATCATTATTATGGGTATACCACCGACTGGGGATCAACAACAAGTAATTTCCAGGTATTCATGCTTGTGCCTCCTTCTCTTAGCGAAAGCTCCGTGAATAAACAACTGACGCTTGTAGCTGACAAATATTATAAAAACGGGAATTTAACCAAACGGATCAACATCCTGCAACCTCTCGAAAAAATTCATTTCGATACAGAAATTCCTGGCCTTGGAGATCACACCACCAACAAATCAACCCTCATTACCTTATCCATGATCGGGTTCCTCATTATTTTCATGGCCTGCATTAACTTCATTAATCTTTCCACGGCACAAGCTGTAAAACGCTCGAAGGAAATTGGCGTAAGAAAAGTACTGGGCAGTAACCGTTCACAGATTTTTTTACAGGTTATCAGTGAAACAACCGTGGTTGTTTTATTCAGCACACTAACAGGAGTGTTAATTGCCTGGCTTGCCCTGCCTTATATTCATCATATTATCACCATTAATGAAAGCCTTACTATTTTTTCTCTTCAAAACGTGGCATTCATTGTATTGGTAATGGTAGTGGTTACTTTCTTGTCAGGACTTTACCCGGCGCTTATACTTTCGGGCTTTGAACCAATCCGTGCCATCAAAAACAGGATCAGTTCCGCTTCCATAGGAGGCATTTCATTACGCCGTGGCTTGGTGGTGACACAATTTGCCATATCGCAAATACTGATTGTTGGAACCATTGTAGCCGTTTCGCAGATGAATTTTATACGTACCGCCGATCTTGGATTTAACAAAGAAGCGGTTATTGTCATCAACAGCTCCACCGATAGCAGTGTGCTTGTGCGGCAAAAACCTTTTAAAGAAAGCCTCTTGCAAATACCCGGCGTAAAACTTGTTTCGTTATGCAGCGATGTTCCTTCATCCAATAACAACATGTCCACCAATTTTGCATTCGACCATAAGCCGGATGAGAATTTTGGATTGTATACCAAGTTCGCGGATGCCGATTACTTCAAAACTTTTGATCTGCGGTTTGCAGCAGGCGAACCCTACGTTGCAGGTGATACTTCGGGTAAGGTAGTGGTAAACGAAACGCTTTTGCATAAATTAAACATCTCCGATCCGGCTACAGCAATAGGGAAACAGGTACGGACAGGCGCCGGCCGCTGGCGTACCATTTGCGGCGTGGTAAAGGATTTTAAAACCAATTCATTAAAAGAACAGGTCAAGCCTTTACTGCTTGCGCCCCGTCGCAGTCAATTTCAAACGGTAGCGGTAAAGATCCATGGCAGCAACCTTTCCAATACTCAAAAAAGTATTCAGAAGTTATGGGACGATCAATTTCCAGAATATGCGTACGACAGTGTGTTTATGGACGAAAGCATTGAGCGCTTTTATGAACAGGAATCACAAATGGCATTATTGTATAAAATTTTTGCGGGCCTGGCTATTTTTATTTCCTGCCTGGGCTTATATGGGCTAGTATCCTTTATGGCCGTGCAGAAAACCAAAGAAGTTGGCATCCGAAAAGTGCTGGGTGCCGGGGTCATGAATATCGTCTTACTACTTTCTAAAGAATTTACATTACTGGTTGGCATTGCTTTTATGATAGCGGCCCCACTTGGTTGGTATTTCATGAATAGCTGGCTGAATAATTTCGCCTACCGCATCCATATAGAATGGTATGTGTTTGTTATTTCCGTAACCATATCCATAACAGTGGCGTGGATGGCGGTTGGCTATAAAGCTCTTAGAACAGCTACTATAAACCCGGTAAAAAGTTTAAGAACAGAATAAAATATGACATTATGCTAAAAAGTTATTTTACAATAGCCATCCGGAACCTGATGAGAAATAAATTTTTCTCGCTTATTAATATTTTTGGATTGAGTGTAGGCATTACCTGCTGCATGCTCATTGTATTATACGGCAAAGATGAAGTGAGTTTTGACCGCTTTCACAAAAATAAAGAAAACATTTACCACCTTACGGCCGATTTAATTAACCCGGGAAGCGAGATTAGCCGGCAAAGCAGTACGGGCATGATGCCCGGACCGGCTTTTGTAAAAAGCATCCCTGAGCTGGAATCATTTACCCGCGTTCAGGCTGCCTATTTTATTATTAAAAACAAAGGAGAGGTCTATGAACAGGAGGCTTTATGGGCCGATGATAATTTGTTCTCGGTATTTAGCTTCCCTTTTGTGTACGGAAATCCTTCCTCTGCCCTGAAAGACCTGCATTCGGTTGTCATATCTGAAATGCTTGCCGAAAAATATTTTGGCGATGCCAATGCTGTTGGCAAGACGCTGGAATTAAAAGCAGGCGAAAAATTCGAAACCTTTGTGGTAACCGGGGTTGCCAAAAACTCTCCGCAAAACTCTTCGTTACAGGTACAAATGATCCTGCCAATGAAATATCACCAGATAGAAAGCGATGATAAATACTGGATGAACTTTTTCCTGAATACCTTCCTTGTTTTAAAACCGGGGGCGGATATCAAAAAAGTGGAAACAAAAATGGCAAGTGTATATGCTACCGAAGCGGCTCCCGAAATAAAAGAAATGGCGGAGAAGTATAACAGCAAAGAACGCACAATATACCACCTGCAGCCTTTGCTGGACATGCACCTGAGCAAAGATTACCCGGCTACCAACGGCCTGAGCCACGCCAGTGAATCTATTTATTCCTATATCCTGTTTGGCATTGCCGGTTTTATTTTAGTGATTGCCTGCATTAATTTTGTGAATCTTACCGTAGCGCGTTCACTTAAACGGGCGAAAGAAATTGGCGTGCGAAAAGTGATTGGCGGTGAAAGAAAACAGCTGATCTCCCAGTTCCTTGGCGAGTCGTTCGTGCTCAGCTTCCTGGCATTTATTGTTGCCTGTATTCTGGCATGGCTTCTTTTACCTTCGTTTAACAAGCTTGCCAATAAAGAGCTGGCCTTTTCCTATTTGCTCGACTGGAAACTCATTGCAGGATATATTGGCTTGTTTATTCTTACCGGTTTATTGGCAGGCTTTTACCCTGCCCTGGTCCTGTCAGGATTTAAACCGGTAGAAACCCTGTATGGCAAGCTTCGCTTTTCGGGCAGGAATTATTTATCGAAAAGCCTGGTGGTGTTCCAGTTTACCCTTTCTACTTTTTTAATTATCGCTACCATTACCATTTACTCACAGTTCAATTATCTCACAGGCTTCGACCTGGGTTATGACGCCAAAGATGTGATTGTGATGAATACCGGCTCCATCGATCAGCAAAGTATGAATACGTTTAAAACAGAACTATATAAAGAACCGGGAATTAAACAGGTTACAGCCGATTTGGGTGGTACCCGGTATACGATGGCTTATGTGAATGGGGAGCACGACATCAATTTTAATATTATAACTGCTGACGAAGATTATATACCACTGTTTAAGATCCCGGTAGTTAAAGGCCGGAACTTTTCAAGGGAATTTGCTTCCGATTCCACCAGTGCTATTGTTATTAATGAGGCCTTTGCAAAAACGGCCGGATGGCGTGAACCGATAGGAAAAGAAGTGGATTTTTATTACAACGATCACAAAAAATATAAGGTGATTGGTGTGGTAAAAGATTATCATTTTGCCAGCCTGAAAACCAAAATAGATCCGCAGCTTTTTGTATACGACCCAACACGTCATTACGGAAGGATCTATTTAAAAGTAGCTCCCGGAAACAGAGGCACCGCTATTTCCCATTTGCAACATACCTATAAAACACTCTATCCTTCAGAACCTTTTAATTATGCCTTTAAAGACGCAAGCAACCGGGAAGAGTATGAAAAAGAAGAAAAGTGGAAACAGATCATCGCTTTTTCGGCCTTGCTCACTATTTTTATTTCCTGCATGGGGCTCTTTGGTCTTACTGCCTTATCAGCCGAAAAACGTGCCAAAGAGATCGGGATCCGCAAAGTACTGGGCGCATCGGTTGCTTCCATCGTACAAAAGCTCTCAGGAGAATTTATGAAACTGGTATTAATCGCCTCTGTGATCTCTTTACCACTTTCGTGGTGGGCCATGAACAAATGGCTGGAAGATTATCCTTACCGCATCACACTTCATGTCACCATTTTTGGTTTTGCCATTGTCATTGCCCTTGTGGTGGCTTTGCTTACGGTAAGCTATCAATCGTTGAAAGCGGCAACTGCAAACCCGGTTAAAAATTTAAGAAGCGAGTAGCATGATAAAAAATTATTTTAAAATAGCCTGGAGAAGCATTCTCCGCAATAAACTTAACAGCGGGCTAAATATTACGGGCTTAGCTATTGGCATGGCGTCTTTTATTCTTATCCTGTTGTATGTACAGGACGAGCTTAAGTATGATACCTTTTTAAAAGACGCTGACCGCATTTACCAGGTGGCGTTAAATACCGATTTTGGCGGCGAAGAAATATTCATTGGAAAAACACCCGCTTCTGTTTCATCGGCATTAACCCGTAATTTCCCCGAAATTGAAAACACGGCAAGAGTATACCGGCCGGGAGACATCGTCTTAAAATCATCAAACGGTTCGAAAGAGAATTTTTTTACCGAATCATCCGTGTTAGCGGTTGATTCCAGTTTCCTGGATATTTTTTCATTTGCCATGCTTGAAGGTGACCGGACTACCTGCCTGGGGCAACCAAATGCAATTGTACTTACCGAACAGGTTGCCATGAAATATTTTGGCACAAGCCCTGCTTTAGGAAAAACCATGTACATGGACAAAGAGAACATCCCTCTTACCGTTACCGGCGTTTTAAAAAATGTTCCCTCCCAGTCCACACTCCAGTTTGACATTCTTACCTCTACCTCCGCTTTTCCGGCTGTAAAAAAAATGAGCTGGAGCTGGGTGTGGTTGCAGGTATGTACTTATGTTAAGTTAAAACCAAACGCTGGTAATTTACCCGGTGACATAAAAGCCCTGGAAAACAAATTCCCTGCCATGATAAAAGTTGAAGCGGCTTCGGCATTTAAACGCATTGGAAAACCATTGGATGAGCTGTTGAGTAAAGGCGGGAAATGGAACTTGCATTTACAACCTTTTACCGATATTCATTTACATTCGGCAGGCATCGGTCAGATCATGCAAACCGTAAGTGATATAAAATACGTTTACATATTTTCCGTGATCGCTTTGTTTATCATCATCCTCGCCTGTGTTAACTTTATGAACCTTTCAACCGCGCAGGCAGCAAAAAGGGCCAAAGAAGTGGGCGTCCGAAAAGTGCTTGGCTCAGGAAAAAAAGAACTGGTAAAGCAATTCCTTTCCGAAGCATTGCTGTTCAGCTTAAGCGCTTCTGTTATTTCCATATGTTTAGTGATCGCATTTATAGGGCCCTTCAATCATATTTCGGGTAAGGAACTTGGGCTAGGCCTCCTCATCGAAGGAAACATCTGGCTCTATGTATTGGCACTGGTTGTAGTAACCGGAATAATAGCAGGCAGCTATCCTGCGTTTTACCTCTCTTCCTTTAAACCTGCCGTTGTAATAAAAGGTGCGGCACAAAGCGGCTCAGGCTTCCGGGACTTTTTCATCCGCAACAGCCTCGTGGTTTTTCAATTTACCGTTTCAACAGCACTTATCATTTGCAGCATCATCGTTTTTCAGCAATTGGATTATATGCAAAATAAAGATATAGGATTGAATAAAGAGAACATTACCATCATTGCCAACTCCGAAAGGATGGGTAAGCAGCAGGAATCGTACAGGCAGGAGCTGGCGGCATTGCCTGAAATTGCAGGAGTGAGTAGTGCCAGTGGTGTGCCTACCCGCGAAAATTTTGGAGATGGTTATGTACCTGAACCTTCTTCGGTCGGGGACAAGCTGGTAGCGGATATTGGGCTATCGTCATTTATGGTGGATGAAAGTTTTATTCCCTCGCTTAATATTAGGCTGTTGCAAGGACGAAATTTTTCGCGCGATTTTTCTGATTCCGCTTCTGTTATTTTAAACGAAGAGGCGGTAAAACAAATTGGCTGGAAAAATCCTGTCGGTAGTTTTATGAGCTATCCCGGAAATAATAACCAACGGTTTAAAGTAATTGGGGTCGTTAAAGATTTTAACATCAACTCGCTCCACAGCCCGGTAGCCCCCTTTGCATTATTTAATAATGCTTCCAAAACATATAACCTGGGAACTTCTTACCTGGTAATAAAAAATAAGCCCGGAAAGTTAAATGAGGCTCTGAAACAGGCAAAAGAAAAATGGCTTGCTTTTGCCCCATCAGCCCCTTTCGATTTTATGTTCCTTGATAACGAGTTTGACGCTTTGTATAAAGTTGAACAACGTACAGGTAATGTTTTGTTTGTTTTTACCAGCCTGTCGATCTTTATTGCTTGTCTTGGCTTATTTGGACTCGCTGTTTTCACAGCCGAACGTCGCACCCGCGAAATTGGCATCCGAAAAATACTTGGCGCTTCGGTTGGCACATTAGTAACTTTGTTGAGTAAGGATTTTATGAAAATGGTTTTAATCTCGGGCTTAATAGCTTTGCCACTGGCCTGGTATGCCATGAATAAATGGCTCGAAGATTTCGCCTACCATATAACCATAGGTTTATGGGTGTTTATGATAGCCACAGGCTCTTCGTTAATCATCGCTTTAATAACCGTCAGTTTTCAAACCATAAAAGCATCAGTTGCCAATCCTGTTAAAAGTTTAAGAAACGAATAATCATGATAGAATTAAAGAATACATACAAGTGGGTAAACCAGGGGTCTAACAAGATCTTTCTTTTAAAAGACATTAACCTTAGCATCGGGGAAGGTGAATTTGTTTCGATAATGGGCCCTTCGGGATCTGGAAAATCAACCCTGCTAAACATCATAGGAATGCTGGATGGGTTTAACGAGGGCGATTATTTATTTATGAATAAGTCCATCAAAGACCTGAAAGAAAAACAGCGTAGTCAATTATATAAAGAACACATCGGGTTTGTGTTCCAGGCCTATCATTTAATTGATGAGCTCACCGTGTATGAGAACATAGAAACGCCTTTGCTGTACCAGGACATGAAAGCATCGGAACGTAAAGCGGTTGTTTCGGATACGCTTGACCGTTTTAACATTGTTGGCAAAAAAGACCTTTTCCCTTCGCAGCTCTCGGGTGGGCAACAGCAATTAGTAGGCATAGCAAGGGCTTTAATAGGCAAGCCAAAATTGTTGCTGGCCGATGAGCCCACCGGGAACCTTAATTCGAAACAGGGCGAAGAGATCATGGACCTGTTTAAAAAACTGAACCAGGAAGAAGGTGTTACCATCATCCAGGTAACGCATTCCGAAAAAAATGCCGGTTACGGTTCGCGTATTATCAATTTATTGGATGGCCGAATTGAAAATTAACCTCATGCACAGATCTATCCTTTTTTTATTTTGCCTGTCAGTATTTAAATGTGTTGCACAGGACTCAACCTTGTATACGCTGAAGCAGTGCATTGACATGGCGTTAAAAAACAACCCGGATATAAAAACTGTCGAGTTCCAGGAAGAAACGGCTCAGGCAAGGCTCCAGCAAGCCAGGGCAACAGCTCTGCCCTATGCCAATGCTTACGCCAGCCAGGGAATTAATAAAGGAAAAAGCATTAACCCCTACACAAACACATTTGTGAACCAGGAAATTGTTACCGGGCAATACGGCATAAATGGCGGCATTGTATTATTCAATGGGTTTAATATCATAAACACCATGCGCCAAAATTATTTTAGTCACGAGGCTGCAAAAATGGATAGGGATCAGGCCAAAATGGACATGACCATTAATGTTATTCTTGCTTATTTACAGATCTTAAATAATCAGGCATTGCTTATCCAGGCCAGTTCGCAGGTTGAAGTGAGCGAATCGCAGGTGAAACGTTTATCGGTTCTGGAAACTAATAATGCCGCCTCGCCTTCGGTATTGTATGACACTAAAGGGCAGCTGGCAAACGACAGGCTTACTTACCTCAGTGCAAAAAGCAATCTCGCCGGTTCAAAGATCGCTTTGAACCGTTTATTGAACACTACGCTTCCGCTTACGGCAAAATTTGAGTCCCTGGAAATTAGCAACGAACTTAAAATGTATGAAACAGCACCCGAAACCATTTACGCCAATGCCTCTTCAAACCTTCCTTTAATAAGGTCGGCAGAATTACGCAGAATGAGCGCGGTAAAAACAGTTCATGCCTTAAGGGGACAATTATTTCCTAGCCTGTCGCTTACCGGAAGCCTCGGCACCAATTATTCAGACGCGGCATTGTCGCAAAAAGTGATTGGCATTAGTGATGAGGGGACCGATAGTTATGTTGTCATAAACAATGATCCGGTACCCGTATTCTCACCACAATACCAATACCAAAGCGATAAAATCTCGTTCAACAACCAATTCCGGAACAACCTCAATTCGTATGTAGGCTTAAGTTTAAACATTCCCATTTTTAATGGCTTAAGAACAAAAACGCAACTGAACATTGCAAAAATAAACAGGTCGCAGGCAGAAGTGCAACAAGTCGCTACCAATAACCGCTTAAAAAATAATGTGCAGCAAGCGTATAACGACATGGCGGTTTCTTTTGAACGTTATCAAATATTGGAACAACAAGTAAAAGACTACGCGGAGTCGTTTAAGATAGCAAGCATTAAATTTGAAAAAGGCGCTATTACCATTGTTGATTACCTGATAGCGAAAACCAATATTGACCGTGCCAGGATCAATTTAATTTCTTCGAAATACGAATATATTCTTAAAAGTAAAGTTTTAGATTATTATATGGGCACCGGAAATAAATAAGTTTATTTATTTTTGCGCATTAAACTACATCTCATGCGCGTACCCCATCTTTTAATTACCCTGCTTTTCCTGTTTGTTTTTGCAAATCGTTCGGCTTATGCACAACACACATTTTCGGCCGGCGACCAGCATTTGCTTGATTCACTGAACCGGGTGATAACTGTTACAAAAGACGACAGCATCAGGGTGCATGCTTTAGTAAGTGTTGTTAATATCTACATTATCCAGGACCTGGATACAGCCATGGCAATAGCCAAAAGGGCAGAAGCTATCGCCAAAAAGATCAACATGAAAGATGGCCTGGGAGGCTGTTACGGCATATATGGCTATATCATGGCAGAAAAAGGCGATCCCAAAGGAGCCATAAAGTATCACCTCTTATCCCTGGATATCAATAAAGAAATTGGCAATGAAAAAGGCATAGGCGCTGACTTAATAAATATAGCAGGCTGCTACTATATTATGGGAGATATGGCTAAAGCACTTGAGTATGATTACAAAGCGCTTGCCATTACGGAGAAAATGAAAGACTATGAGACTATGTACACTGTACTGAATAACATAACGATTGCTTTTTTGGACCAAAAAGAAGATGATAAAGGATTGCAGTACCGGTTTAAATGTTTGAAACTTGCCATGGATCATCACATGAAAAAGGAAGAAGCCAACAGTTATAGTGAGCTGGGCAGCATTTACCGTAACCGGTTCAACCGCCTTGCAAAGGCCGGTGGAAATAAGGATTCAATACTGGCATATAAAGACAAAGCCATTCATTATACCTCAAAAGCCATTGAACTACATGAGGAAAATCACGACAAAAAAGCTATGAGAGGTTCGTTTACAAATTTTGGGCTTATTTACAGGTATTGGGGCGATTTTATGAGCAAAGGAGATTATCCAAAGGACACCATAACAGCTGTACAAAACAGAGCGCTGAATTATTTTTTTAAAGCCTTAAAGATTGCCGAAGAATTTGGTATAAAACAAACCATGGCCTTTAACAATGAGTACATTTCAACTATATATCTTTCGCAGGGAAAGATCAGGGAGGCAGAGCAATATGCCCTGAAAAGCTATGATCTGTCACGTGAGGTGGGAATAGCCGTAAACATGAAACAAAGCTACCTGTTGATGTCCAAAGTATTCAAAGCAAAAAAAGATTACAAAGGCTCGCTTGAGATGTATGAGAAATACATTATGATGAATGATAGTTTGAAAAATGCTGAAATGCAGAAACTCACGCTTAAAAAAGAATATGAATATGAAAATGAAAAAAAGGAACAGGAAAATCGCTTGTTAAGCCAGCAAAATCAAATTCAGCAACTGGAATTATCGCAGAAGCAGTATATGCTGTATGCACTGGCCATTGCATTTTTATTGGTGATACTGGTTTCTTTTTTCCTCATCAGGCAAACACGCATTTTGAACCGGCAAAAGACCATGAAACTGGAGCAACGCCTGTTGCGCAGCCAAATGAATCCGCATTTTATTTTTAACTCGCTAACAGCCATACAAAGTTTTGTTTACAAGAACGATCCTAAAACCTCCGGTAAGTACTTATCCTCATTTGCCCGCCTGGTAAGAGCCATCCTTGAAAATTCAAGGGACGAGTACATTACGCTTTCCAAAGAGATCCAGTGGCTCGAGAATTACCTGAACTTACAGCAATTGCGTTTTGACCATAAATTCGAATACGTGATCAATACAGATGAATCCCTTGATGTTGACAGCACCTTAATTCCACCTATGCTTAGTCAGCCCGTTATTGAAAATGCCCTGGAACATGGTATGAATACGATTGACTACAAAGGCCTGATAGAAATTGATTTTACCGTTGAGAACGGGAACCTGATGGTGAAGGTAAAAGATAACGGTGTGGGAATTTCAAGCGCGGCCATTCCTGTGAACGAACCGGAGAAGGAACAGCATGTTTCATTGGCCACTACCATCATCAAAGAGCGCCTGCGACTGCTGAACCGAAGGAAATTCAGGAAGATCAGTTTTTCAATAGATGATCTGAAGCCTTCCGGAACCATGGTTGTTTTCTCAATTCCTCTACAAAACCGTTAAGAGTTTAGACAAATTCAAAAACAGGTTAAACCACTTTTTGTACATTTACACCAATTACCAGGTTGGAATTATGCATGTATTGATTGTTGACGACGAAAAAGGGCCAAGGGAAACCGTTAAAGAGGTTATAAAACTGTATTGCCCCGAAATTACCTCGGTGGCCGAAGCAGAAGGCGTGAAAGATGCCGTAGCGTTGATAGACAGTCATCATCCTGATCTTGTATTTTTAGATATTCGCCTGAAAGATGGCAGTGGCTTTGATGTGTTGAAAAAAGCTGCGACAAAAAACCTGAATGTTATTTTTATTACTGCTTACGAGGAATATGCTATCAGCGCATTTCGCGTATCGGCACTGGATTACCTTTTAAAACCGGTAGATGCTGATGAGCTTGCCGCAGCCGTGAAACGCGCAGAGCGTAAATTACAGGCCGAACATTTTACCGAACGGCTGGATGCCTTTATGACCAATATGCAACATGCCTCACAGGGTTTGAAAAAAATGACCTTAAAAACTTCGGAAAGCATACATGTTGTGAATATTGATGATATTGTATACTGTGAAGCCGATAGAAACTATACTGTTTTTTACCTGGCCGATGGCGAAAAGATTGTTGTTTCAAGGTCGATTGGAGAATATGAAGAAATGTTGCCTCCTCATGCTTTTATGCGGGTACATCAATCGTTTTTGGTAAACGTTAAACACATTAAGCGTTACGAAAAAGCTGATGGCGGCTTTTTGGTAACCGCTTTTGGGCAACAAATCCCTGTTGCCACCCGAAAAAAAGACCAGCTGATACAATTCCTTAGCAAAATGTAAATTTCCTGCTCCTTAATGCGCTAAATTCCTTTTTGCGGATATACATCCAATCCGGGCAAATAACTACTCATCGTATGCACTTGTACATTCCTTAAAAACAGATCATCCCTACCATTTACTTTTAACATCAATTACAGCTACCGAACCATAAACGGTAACATGATGCATTATAAAACCAAAACAAGATAACATATAAACACAAATGAAAACACACAACAAACATTCAAAAATTTTATTGCTCGCTTTTTATTCCACTTTGCTTTTCAGCATATCTGCAATAGGCCAAACCATACAATGGGCCAAAACAACGGTTTCGAGCTATGCAAATGTCAATGATATTATTACAGATGCGAGTGGAAATACATACGTGCTGGGGGATTTTACCGGAACAGTAAACCTGGGTAATTCCTTTTCATTTACCTCAGGCGGATCTTTTGACGGCTACCTTTGTAAAAGAGACCCAGACGGAAATGTTCTTTGGGCTACCCGTATAGCTACAGGACTTAATGATGAAAGGGTACGTGGCATGACCATGGATGCATCGGGCAATATTTATGTGTGTGGTGATTTTGTTGGTACTTCTACATTCGGATCAACCAGTTTTACCTCTAACAGCAGCAGCCGGGATATGGTAATAATTAAAATTGATGCGAACTTTGGTTGGGTAACCTGGGCAAAATCGAACGGAGGTACCGGCGACGAATACGTAAAAGACATTGCCGTATCAGCCGATGGCAGCTGGGCATATTTTACCGGTGAGTTTTCGGGTGTCGCTAATCTTGGCGGCGTAGTACCCTCCAACGGATTTTATGATTCCTATGTAGGAAGGATCACTTCTAGCGGCATTTTTGGGTCATATAGCCGCTTTGGCGGCTCAGGCGATGATCGTGGGAATGCACTTACCATTGATGCGTCAAACAACGTTTATCTTACCGGCAGTATTGGCGCTTTAACTGTATTTGGAACGTACACCCTAACGCCATCCGCTTCGGATATTTTTATTGCGAAGGTGCCTTCTACAAATTTTAGTAATGTAACATGGGCCAATAACTATGGGAGTTCAGGAAATGATTTTGGTTATGATATTACACTGGATGCCGCTGCATCGGTTTATGCAACCGGTTCCTTTAATGGTTCGGTTAATTTTGGATCTTACAGCGTTGGGTCAATAAGTGCGGCCGATATGTTTGTAGTGAAACTAAATGCATCGGGAGTTGCACAATGGGCAAAAAGCGGCGGTAGTGCCGGAGATGATGTTGGGAATAAAATTGCCGTTAATACGGCTACCGATGTGGTTGTGTCGGGCACCATCAGAAACTCTGCTACATTCGGGAGTTACTCGGTTGGTAATTTAGGTTTAAATGACATTTTTGTTACCAAGCTTTCTCCTGCCGGCGTATACCGATGGGCCATCAGTGGCGGTGGTTCCGGTAATGATTTTGGTACAGCTGTAGCCGCTAACAGTACACATGTTTTTGCAGGAGGTGGTTATAACACAACCGGTTATTTTGATAGTTTTACCTTAACCGGTAATAATAACGAAGCTTATGAACTTAAAATCAATTTGTGTACAGCTACCACTAAAACAGTAAGTGCAACGGCCTGTACAAGTTATACCGCCAACTCGCAAACCTATACCACAAGCGGTGTATACACACAAACTCTCACCAACTCAAAAGGCTGTGACAGTTTACTGACCTTAAACCTCACCATCAATCAGCCCACTTCCAGAAGCATAACACAAACCGCTTGTGGTAACTATGCTATTAATTCGCAAACGTTTACTTCAAGTGGTGTGTATACACAAACATTGACCAACTCCAAAGGTTGCGATAGCTTATTAACCATTAATTTAACCATCAATCAGCCAACTTCAAGCAGCATGACCCACACTGCCTGCAGTAATTATGCACTTAATTCACACACTTATACAAGCAGCGGTGTATATACACAAACACTCACCAACTCCAAAGGCTGCGATAGTTTACTGACCATTAATTTGACCATTAATCAGCCAACGTCACGCAGCATTACACAAAGCGCCTGCAGCAGCTATGCCATCAATTCACAAACCTTTACAAGCAGTGGCGTGTATACGCAAACGCTTACCAACTCCAAAGGCTGCGATAGTTTACTGACCTTAAACCTTACTATCAATCAGCCAACATCGGCAAGCATGACACAAACCGTTTGTGGCAGTTATGCGGTTAACTCACAAACGTATACAAGCAGCGGTGTGTATACGCAAACACTCACCAACTCCAAAGGTTGCGATAGTTTATTGACCCTAAATTTGACTATCAACCAACCAACATCGGCAAGCATGACACAAACCGTTTGTGGCAGTTATGCCGTTAACTCACAAACCTTTACCACCAGTGGGATATATACACAAACACTTACCAACTCAAAAGGATGTGATAGCTTACTGACTTTAAACCTTACCATTAATCAGTCAACGTCGCGCAACATTACTGATGCTGCCTGCGACACCTATACATTAAACTCCCAGGTATATACTGCCAGCGGGGTTTATACGCAAACCTTAACAAATGTTACGGGTTGTGACAGTGTTATTACGTTGAATTTAACAGTAACATCCATTGACAATACAGTAACACAAAGCGGGTTAACCCTAACGGCAAACGAAACCGGCGCAAGTTACCAGTGGTTGGATTGTGATAATGCCAATCAACCCATCAGTGGCGCTACTGCTCAAAGTTATACAGTAACCGCCAATGGAAACTATGCCGTGAGCATTACAAAAAATTCATGCAATAAAGTTTCAGGCTGTATTAACATCAGCACGGTAGGCATGAATGAGAAAACAACTATATCATTCTTCCAGGTTTATCCAAACCCTTCCAATGGGCTCGTTACCATTAGTTCTATTCTATCTTCCATTCCAGGGTCCGTTAAGGTTTATGATCTAACGGGGCAATTGATCTTAAGTGCTGAGTTGAAGGAAAAAATCAACCAAATTGATTTGTCGGGCTACAGCAATGGCATATACTTCCTGGAGATAGAACAAAACGGAGCATTAAGCAGAACACGATTAATCAAACACTAAATTTTGTACCTTATTAATTCCTCTTTTTAAAGCCCCGCTAAGCGGGGCTTTTTTATGGGATTGGTTTTTAGTTTAAATTATGCTTACCTTTAATGAGAAGCATCTTCACCATGAAAAAAATCAGCCTGATCTTTTTAATAGCATCTTTCATGCATGCACATTGTCAGGATATGTCGAAAAAACTGATGAACAGAACATGGTACGCAACAGGCGACATTCTCAAATCTGAAAAAGTAATCCTCCATGCTTCTTCGCCAACTTCGAAGCCCGAAATAAAATTCCTTGAAGACAATAACCTTCAGTTAAAAACTGATACGCTGAGTGATTTTAATTTTGTTTGCCTGTACAAATTAAAAAAGGACATGGTTAAAATTTATTATACCGAAAAAACTGAATCGCTGAAAGGACCTGTTACGGAAAAAGAGATCGCGCATTATTACAAGATCAGGGCCATACAAAACAGCTCCGATTTTGAACTGACACCATTAGAACCGGGGTCTTTTAAGTAACTCCTTCCATTTTTATTCACCTGATAATCATTAGATTATAATTATTTAATGAAAAAATTATTGAAAAATTTGCGCAACCGAACAATTGCACATATATTTGCAACCAATCAGTTTCATAATAAAAAATAAATCATGCGCAGAGATGTTTTTCAGGCCATTGCCGATCCTACCCGCCGGGCTATTATACTGCTTATTGCCGCGCAGGCTATGACACCAAATGCCCTGGCCGAACATTTTGATACAAGCAGGCAAGCGGTATCAAAACACCTGCGCATATTAACCGAATGTGAAATAGCAAAGCAGCAACAATCGGGCAGGGAGATTTATTATGAACTTAACGGGAACAAAATGAAAGAAATAGACAAATGGCTCGAACAGTTCAAAAAGATCTGGGAAGACCGCTTTAACCAATTAGACGACCTATTATTAACCTTAAAAAACAAGAAAAAATGAGCATCAATTTATTAATGGATTTTTCCGTAGACAAGGAAAACAACACAATTACCGTAAAAAGAGAATTTGCCGCCGAAGTGGCTTTAGTATGGGACGCTTACACTAAAAGCGAGATCCTTGACCAATGGTGGGCGCCAAGGCCCTGGAAAGCACGCACAAAAACAATGGATTTCAGAGATGGCGGTAAATGGCTGTATGCCATGGTAGGTCCAAATGGCGAAGAGCATTGGGCGCTTGCCAATTACAAAAACATACAAATGCATAGAAGCTTTACAGGGCTCGACGCGTTTAGTGATGCGGAAGGCAATGTGAACAACAACATGCCCCAATCAAAATGGGAAGTAAGCTTTACAGATAAAGGCGAAAAGACATTGGTTCAGCTCCACATCAGTTATGCCGACCTTGCCCAACTGGAGGCAACCATACAAATGGGCTTTAAAGAAGGCTTGTCGATGGCTATGGAAAATCTGGATGAATTATTACCTTCATTCAAAAAATAATTCGGTTAATGACTAAAAAAATATAGCATGGAATCAACTAACAACATAAAAGTAACCGTAGAAGCTACCATAAAAGCACCGGTAGAAAAAGTGTGGAAATTATGGAGCACACCCGAGGACATTAAAAAATGGAATAGCGCATCAGACGACTGGCATACGCCAAAAGCCGAAAACGACTTGCGTACCGGTGGCACCTTTTCATCGCGCATGGAAGCCAAAGATGGCAGTTTTGGTTTTGATTTTGGCGGTGTGTATGATGAAGTGATCGAACACAAGATCATTGCTTATACCATGGGCGACGGAAGAACGGTAAAAGTAACGTTTGCAGGTAAGGGCGGCGAAACAACCGTAACGGAAGTGTTTGATGCCGAAAACCAAAATCCTGTTGAAATGCAAAAAGGCGGGTGGCAGGCTATTTTGGATAATTTTAAAAAGTATGCGGAAGCTAACTAAAAAATAAGTGTACTGTTTTACAATAGAACAAGCGGGTTTTTGAAATGAAAGCCCGCTTTTTTATTAGCGCCTGTAAAAGTCAATGGCAGCATCTTTTCCATTAGCATAGGGCTCATAAACGATCCTGACATTTTTCCCAAGCCATTCGTAGTGCTTTCTGTCCTTTACCGGGTTGCCATAACGGCTGGTCAATAATTTAAAAAATACGGGAGCTGACGCGTTTGTGGTAGAAAGAGCAATTGCCGATAACTGGTTATGAGTAAAGGTGACCCTGATGTACTCAAATTGTACGTCCTTTATCTGGATGGTATTTAATCCTGCCTCATAAAGTCGTGAATTGCCTTCTTCAATTTCAAAGCTCAGGTTTTGATACGATTCTTTAGCTGTTCCAAATACAAAATTCTCAAAACCATTACATTCGTTTAACTTTTCGTTAATGGTAACAAAACTCAATAAGGGCAGCATCAATATAAGGGCGAAGATTTTCATAATGAGATAATTTATAATTGTTTAATTTAATAGGGAATTAGTGTGCGAGGATTAAGATGATGTCTTTATTCATGAAGCCAGGGAGTTTTGTTGCTCCGATCTCAGCCACTCCAAAGCATCGTTATGAACCCTGAACAAATGGATCGTGAAATTGGGTTTGTACAACAGTCTGAAAAAATGGATGGTAAGCCTGTTTGCCAGGTTTAGCGAATGAAATGCCATGGCTACTCTTCCTTTTGTTGTTTCAGGCAATGCCATGTATTTTAAAGCGTCTTCATCGGTTGTAAAATAATTCGTCGCGTCAACCAGGGCCATGTATTTTTCACCTTTGGTGATCCGTTGAACGACCTTGTTATGACTTATCGTTTTTTTAAGATCCATGTGCACATCTTCCAGTATTTTTACATGAAGGATTGAACTTTCCTCATCAAAAAAGATCTCTGCAATATCTGTGATTACTGTTTCCATAATGTTTGTTTTAAATGATTAATACTTTATTTCGAGTTTAAGAATGCGTTTAGTGGCCAAAATAATTCAGGCGTAATGAAGTTCCGAGCACAATCACAGGTGCCATTTTTTCGCAATACATACCAGGTTTGTAGTTTACATGATAGTAAGTGCCAAAACCAATGTAGTTTGACCAAACCAGTTGCTTGCAAAGTTTCACATTCAGGCCAATGCCTGCCGATACATCAATGGTAGAAAGCCTGATACGGTTTGCATCTGAAGGCACTTCATCCCTGTTTTTCATAATGGTTTCCTCTTTCTTAACATCATTATAAGTTAAACAGGCATTATTCAGGTATTCGGCACGGGAATAGAAAAACAGCTGTATTTTGGATGGTTCAACAGCGTAAGGATGGTTCTGGCCCGAAAGATCCTCTTTTCCGGTTAAAATGCGTGTATAATTAAAACGGGCGCCGCATACTTGCATAGAGCGTTTTTGCATGCAGGCACCTAACGAAAAAATGTTTTTACCATTATATAAGCCCACACTGGCTTCATAAATAGTACCATGAGCGTTACCAGATATGTGACTTCCTAGGGATAACCCTAAAACGTAAGGCGATTTTGACATATTTTGAGAAATAAGGGTTCCTTTGCCAAAAACGATCATTATAAATAATGCTGTTGCAGTGATTACATTTTGTAAGCTTCTGCTGTTAGGTGTAAGAGTTGTTTTCATGTTATATAATTTTTTTACAAACTTCGGCACATTCCGTCACCCCATCTAGTACGAAACCAAACCAATATTAAAAATGTAAGATTTAAGCGAAAATTGTGTAAATTAGCTATCGGTACATCTAACACTTCGCACATGATCAAGTTAAAGGAAATTATAGGTCAAATGGATGAAGAGGCTTACGCAGCGCTGGAAAGCGACTTCGTAAAAACAAAAGCGGGCAATCTTTTATTATTACTGCAATCATACAGGCTAAAAAATGCAACCGATACGGTTATAGCCAATAAGCTCGAAATTAACCAAAACTCCTTTTACGTTTTAAAGTCAAGGCTGTATGACAAGATCCAGCAACGCTTATCGGGTGGGATTGCCTCTCATGAAAACGTGATACGGCAATTGCTGCAGGTGGAAGAAATGTACACCAGCCAGCCAAGAGAAACGGCCATCGCCTTCCTTCAAAAGCTGGAAACCGAATTACTGCACTACGACATGCACAATGAGTTGCAGGTAGTATACAGTACCCTTAAAAAAATTCATCTCCATTCCGATAAATATTTCCATTACTCACAGCTCTTCAACAAACAGGTTGCTTTTGGACTGAACATGGAAAAAGCGGAAGAGGTATTAGGAAACTTTAATGTCATATTAGGCAAATATGATTTTTCGAGAAGTGCACAAGAACTTGAGGCCCTGAAGTTCCTGAAAAAAGAGATCGTGAACATGCAGGTGATGAACCCTTCACGACAAATTGAGATCATCAAGAACATGATCGAACTTCAGCTCATTATTTTTTGTTACGAAAACAAATCGTTTGAGCACAGCACCAGCGAACTCATACAAAAAACAAGACAGCTGTTGGATTTGCTTCCGGAGATAGCCAGCCAAAAAAAATGGGAACTCCCGCTCGACTACCTGTGCTTTGAATATTACCTCTCAATAGGCGAATACAAAATGGGGATGCAGTTCTATGAAAAAGTAAATGCCCAGGCCAATACATTTTTGCTACTCAATAATATTTGCCTGACCTCAAAATTCCTGATCTCGAAAATAAAATGCTGTTATGAAATGGACAGGCTCGATGAATTAACACACACACCTGTTCTATACGATCATAGCGATTTTCACTCCATTGTCTCGCTCAGCATTTATAATGCCATGGTATTGTTCATGGAAGGAAACTATAAAAAAGCCATTCAATGCCTTAACGACACATTGAATACCCATAGCTTTAAAGATTATTTTCATCAAAATATCAATGTAAAGCTAAGCCTGGCTTATTTTTATTTAATAACCGGTGAGTTTGAGATGATGGAGATCATTACTAAAAGTGTATCGCGAAAGATAAAGGATGAAAAACTGGACTCATACAAGCATGTGCTTCATTTAATAAAGATCTTTGAGTTTGAGGTGAAACATGGCTCAAAAGGGAAACTTAACCCAAAAGTTGCCGATCTTTTTACCCTTTTCTTATCCAATAACAACCGGAACAATGAGGTGTTGCCACACCTGGTGCCTGTATTTAAAAAGAAATATCAGAGCTGATCGAGCATTTCCTTTGTAAGCGGCTTGTTAAGAAAAGTAATGTCGCTTGAAAGGTCCTGCGCTTTTTGCCTGTCGCTCAGGTTTATGGACGAAGTTAAGATCACAAATTTAAAGAGGTCTTTATGTGCCGGAAAATTTTCTTTTAGCTGCGCGATGAACTGAAAGCCATCTATGAGAGGCATATTGATGTCCACAAAAATAACCTGAGGAAATTTATCGGTCGACCCGGCATTTAATACCGACAGGTTAGAAAAAAATTCGAGCGCGCTTTTGCTACTTGTACTGACATAGATCTTAGCCGAAAAATGATTGGCTTCGATCATTTTTTGATTGATGAAATTATCAAGATCATTGTCATCAAGCAACATCACGTAATTGTACTTAAACTTTGGGTCTTTTCGCTTCATAAGCGTAAGGTAGTCGTTTTTTTATAAAATGTCAATAGATTAGTACAAAAAAAAATTCTTAAAATTAAATTAACCTGTCAGGGTTCCAACTCAATGCAAAATTCGGTTCCCTTATTTACTTCACTGGATATGCTGATTTTTCCACCAAGTGTTTCCACCTGGGTTTTGGTCATAAACAAACCCATCCCCTTTCCTTCCACTTCAAAATGAAAGCGCTTGTATAACCCAAAAACAGAGTCACGGTGCTGTTCAAGGTCAATGCCAATCCCATTATCTTTAAACCTTAACACAATGCATTTTCCCTTTTTTTCACTCGTTACTTTTATAACAGGTGCCACCCCATGGCGTGAGTATTTTATGCTATTGGAAATCAGGTTATAAAAAATACTGTACAAATGGCCTTTGAGGGTCATAATGCTATCTACCGCCGAAAAATCGGTTATAATTTCTACCTGCTCTTTTTCAATGACGTTTTGAATACTCGATTTAATGTTTTCAATAAGCTCGGAGAAAATCACCTTTTCTCTCTTTTCATTGATCTCGCGCTTTACCACCAATACATTGTTCAGGTCCTTTATCACATTATCAAGCTGCTCGGTTGCTGTGTGCAAATGATTTTCAGTCATCTGCCTTTCTTTGCCCGTTACAACATTTCCTATCAAAAGGTTTGTAAGGCCAAGGATGTTAACGACAGGCGCCCTCAGGTTATGCGACACAATATAAGAGAATTGTTCAAGGTCCTTATTCCTCTGGATCAGATCGGCGGTGATCTTTTTATTGTATTGTTCTTCCAGTTTTTGCTTGGTAATATCTATGGCATAGCAGGAAAGACCAATGACGGTATTATTTTCAAGAATGGGATGAATAGAGAAATCGGTATAGGTATGCTGATCGCCTACCCTGAACTCTTTTTCAAACTGTAAAATTACGCCGCTCAATGCCTTTTTATAAACGTTGGCCCACTCCATGGCTTCTTCAGGATCCGTTTCATTTAAAAAATCAAAAACAATATCTCCCGGTTTAATATCAAAGCCATAAATATCTTTCACCGAACTGGCCAGGCGCTGGTTAAAGGTTAAGTACCTAAAATCGGTATCGAGCGAATAAATATACGCATCGGTATTATTGATTACGGCTTTTAAATTAGACTGCGATTCCTTTAATAATTTTTCGGATTGCAGAAGCGCTTCATCCGACAGGGCTTTCAACCTTTCTTTTTCAAAGATCTCCAGCGCAAAGGAAATATCGGAAGTAGCTTCTTCCAGTAGCGCGATCTCGGTAATACTAAAGAAATCCGCTTCGGAAGAATACACATTAAAGGTGCCAATTACTTTTCCGAATTTTTTGATCGGTACAATCATGCAGGAATTATACGAGCGCTCACCCGCAAATTTTTTCCAGTCGGTAAGGCCCACCTCGTTTTGAATGTTATTTGAAACGTAGGCCGTTCCTAAATTCAACGCGTGAAACTGTGGTCCCTCTGTACCGGAGTATATGCTGGCGAACTTACTAAAATCTTCGGGCCTGATGCCAAATCCCTCTATCATGCTGATCTTTTTCTCATTGGGATCGAACATGCCTATCCAGGCGGCACTGAATTTACCAACCTTAATGGCAATATGACATACCTCCTTAAGAATAGTTTGTTCATCTTTAGTATGCACAATGGTTTGATTGATCTGGCTGATGAATGCATACAACCGGTTGGCATGCATTATTTTTTCATCGGCCAGTTTTTTTTCTGTCACATCCCTGAAATTATTTACGATCCCATTGATCGCGTCCTCATGCAACAGGTTGGTAATAGTGGATTCGAGCCAGCGCCAACTGCCGTTTTTGTGCTTTACCCTGTAGTTATGTCCTGCAATAGACACACCGGGCTTTGCCAGGCACTCGTCAATTTTTTCCAGGAAACATTTTTTGTCTTCAGGATGCAGCAGGTCCAATAAATTCTCTTCAAGCGTTTCTGTTTCAGAATATCCCAACACCCGTTGAATGGAAGGCGACGCATATACCGGCTTGCCATGTATATCAAGGATCACTACCGAATCTGTATTATTTTCGATGAGCGCGCGATAGCGCTTTTCGTTCTTAACCAGCTCTCTTAACGACGCTTCTCTTTCCTTTATCAGCCTGTATTTATCCAACGAACTATAAATGGCAATGGGCAAACGTTTCAGGCGGTCTTTTAATACATAATCATCCGCTCCACGTTTAATGATATCAGCTGCAAATTCATCGGACATTGTACCTGTTACCAAAATAAAAGGAATTTGCATTTGCCTGCTGTTATAAATCTCAAGAGCTTCATGAGAATTGAACGAAGGCAGGGCATGATCGGATAAAATAACCTGGGGTAAAAATTCATTCAGGGCTTTTAAAAAATCTTCCCTGTTATCTACCACAATTTTTTCGAACTCCACGTTTCCTTTTACCAATGCCCTGTGAACGAGTTCGGCATCGCTTTGTACATCTTCTATATGAAGTATTTTTATTTTTTTATTCATATAAATCTTATGTTCAAAAAAATGCTCATGAGTTTATACTAAGATACAAATTCTGAAACAAATTCCTAATTCACTTCATGAAAAAGCAATTTCAATAACATGCAATTGAAAAATATTTCACATGTAAGAAATGAAGCTAATCTGTAATAAGGTCAACCGCTGTTTCTATCGCACTCGCATTCTTTCTGTAACGCTTTTTTAATTTATACATTCTTACATCTTTTATCACTTCCCTAATATCCAACGATAAACCTACAGAAGTATAAAATCCCTCAAAAGGCAAATTTTTCACCTGGTTAAACAATGTCTTCCTGTATCCAACCGCCACTTTTAAGCCAACCCAACGAATGGGTTTAAACGTTCCCGAAACTCCAAAATAAGCCATGGCAATAAGGCCCGATTGTTTTTCAGTTTCCACATTTGTATCCTTTATAATGTATTTGAGCTCATTGCTGCCAATACCAAGCTCCAATGGAGCACCCAACGAAATAAAACGTGTGTTCTTATAATTGAACTCCAGGTTAAGCGAACCGTAATTTAAGTCGTACTGTCCTACGTAATCTACGTTATCAATTGTTTTGCTCAATGAAGTAAGTTTGTCCGACACCCTGTAATAACCCAAAGTAACCCTGAGTTTTTCTTTTAATAAAACACCGGCATCAATACCCGTAACACTTAATTTTTGATCATTTAAAAAGGTGATCCGGTTATCCAGTCTGAACTGGGGCCGCACCAGTTTTGGTTTCATGATCTTAAGTGAATCCTCAATAAACTGTTTACGCGTCATTTTCTTTTGCCCATATAAAGGAGATACTCCAAAAAAGATCAAAAAAAGAAATAGCTGTTTCATGTAGCGTTTAAAATAGTTTTAATGTATAAAATGTATAATTTACATACCTCTGTTTTTTACAAGGCACAGGCTTTCTCCGGAAACATACAATTGGCAAGGATTTTCGGCGTTTTAACAGGAATGGCAAACACAGCCAACAGCGCAAGCGTTTTTATTAATCACAAAAAACGGGTAAAAAAATACCCGTTTGGTGTATTGGCCAATACTTAAAGAATGTAATCAGCAAAAGATAAATGGTATAAAATTTTAACCATCATGACATACAAAACCTACTATCATGAAAAAGACATTATTATTTATACTGGCTGTAACAGCTGCTATAAACGCCCTCACAGCGCAGGAGAAGTATGGAAAAACACTAAACCTTGGATTTGGTGCCGGGTACTACGGATATTATAACGGTTATTACCGCTCGGTAGCGCCTGCGGTGAACCTTAACTACGAATTTGACATTGGCCGAAACTTAACACTCGGGCCTTTTATATCGGCCTCAACGTACCGTAGTTCCAGGTATTGGGGAGGGCCCGATGCTCCTGCAAGGAATTATTACTATAGAAATACGGTTGTGCCCGTTGGTGGAAAAATCTGTTATTATTTTGATGAGCTATTTAGGGCAGGTAATAAATGGGATTTTTATATAGGAACATCCGCCGGTTTTGTTATAAGGAATACAACCTGGGAAAACGGGTATTATGGCGAAACGAATACATACGCCAATTCAGCGCCCGCTTTTGTAGATATGCATATAGGCAGTGAGTTGCATGTAACTGAAAAACTGGGTTTATTCCTCGATCTTTCAACAGGCACCAGTACTTTTGGGTTGGGATTTCATTTTTAGAATAAACCATTTGACATAAAAAAACCAGGTTAATAGCCTGGTTTTTTTATTTTTTGTTTTGACAGGATCAGATCCGTGATCTTATTTATATCCAAAGGTTTTACAAAATGATACGCGTTTTTAAGATTTTTGTCGAGCACCGAATCGGGGTTTGCACTAATACAGATAATATGGATGTTTTCGTTAATGGCAAAAAATTCATGAACACGCTCCCAGCCAATAGCGTCGGGTAAATTGTTATCAAGAATAAGCCAATGAGGTGAAAAGTCTTTAAACAGCTTTACGCCATCTTTGAATGTATGAGAATATTCGATGCGATCGAAATTTTTACTTAAACCAAGTTTTAATAAAAAACACAGGTCCTCCTCATCATCTATAATTTCTATCCTGGTACCTGTTTTCATCATCTATTTAAGTCATTACAATAATACAATTTTAGTACCAATTTTCTAAAATAAAAGAGGCAAATAGCTGGCATTGAATTTTGAAAGTAGTGGCATAACCATTAAAACCAATCATTATGAACAGCAATGCAAAAACAATTTTAGGAATTATGGCCGCCGGCGCGGTAGGCGTAGCAATAGGTATGCTTTTAGCTCCTGAAAAAGGCAGTGATTTAAGAAAATCGCTCAAAGATAAAGTAGAAGACATGAACGATACTTTATGTGACCTGATCGATTCAGGTAAAGAATTAATTGAATCGGGCAAAGAAAAACTGGCAGGCGTAAAAGACCAGGTTGCCTCTAAAGCCGAAGATTTGAAGAACGAAGGCAAACATGAGCTGAACAAGATGAAATCGGCAATGTAATGAACAACCATTTTTAAACAGGGGTTACGCTTAATTTAAGGCTGTAATCCCTTTTTTATTTTAAACCTGAATTATGGAAACTATAAAAACCCAAATACATCATATTGCCAGAAATACCAATAACCTGATCCAGCAACATTCAAAAATTGTGAGGTTAGAGATTTATGAACGCATCACTAATTTAATAGCTAGTGGCATAAGCAGCGGCATTATTATATTATTTGGCGTATTTGCTTTTCTATTCATGAATATTGGTCTGGCTTTTTACCTGAGCGATGTATTTAACTCCAGCATAAAAGGTTTTTTATGTGTGGGTGCAATATACGCGGTAGTACTTGCCATTTACTTAGTGTTGAGAAAGCATGTGGCCAGAAACAAAGTTAAAAACGCTATTTTAATAAAAATAAGCAAAGACATTGATGATTTTGACGAGCTCCTGGCAATGCAAGCCAAAATATACAGTGACATTGAAAAAACAAAAACGGATTTAAAGACTGGTTTTGAAGAACTGAAGAATTCTTTTACAGTACCTGAACATGAGGATGACAAAAAGGAAGAAGACCATAAAGGTGGGGAAGTGCCGCGTTTGGCTATTACTTCAGCCGTTAACTTTCTCCTTCAAAAAATCGTTTTTCGCAATTCAGGTTTTGTGAAACACACGCTGGTGCCAATAATAACCAATGCGCTCATTACGTCCAAAGTATTTAAAGAATCAAAAACGACGAGCTTAATAGAGAACCTTAAATTAAAGTTCCTGGGTAAATTATTCTAAGGTTTGGCAAGCTTTACGAATTCCGTCACCATGTCGAGCAATTTGCTGTAACTTGGAGGCTTAACAAAAAAATTATCGATCCCTAAAGACCTGCATTTTTCCCGTTCCAGTAAATTATCGGATGTAGAGAAAATAACGGTTGGAAAAGTTTTAAAATAAGGCTTTTCATTAATTTCAGAAATGGCTTCTCGGCCATTTTTTTTGGGCATGTTGAGATCTACGATCAGTAGGGAAGGCAGATCTTTAATGGTTCCTTCATCAATCTTCCTGAAAATAGTAACGAGCTCCAATCCATCGCTCACAAACATCAGCTCAGCAGTATTCCCACTTTCGGCAAAGGCCGATTTTAACAGGAAACGGTCATCCTCGTCGTCTTCAGCTATAATAAAATATTTACTCACAAACGCGTTTAATTGATGTAGAATCTTTTTCTCAAAGATAAATTAAATTTAATAATACAGGCAGCAAAGGCTTAAAATAAACTAATTTTTATCAGGCCAAATAGCTTATCCCCGTTTGTTTCTTTCATGCTCTTCCTTTTCAAAACTCCTTTAAAAACAGGCATTTACAGACAAATAAAGAGAATTCACCTTGTTGCCCGTTGGCAAAACCACTTACTGGCAATGAATTTTATATATACAGGTATACTTATTAAATAACTAAAAAAGGAAAAAATGAAAAAATTAATTATCGCTGCAACAGTATTATTATCAATGAGCTTTGTGGCATGCAAAAAGGATTACAGATGCGAGTGCAGCAAAACCAGGACCAGCGGTGGTACATCAGTAACAACTGAAGACGGAAGTTATACCTTTAAAGATACACGTACACGTGCCGAATCGAGATGTAATGACCAGGAAGGCACAGGTTCTGACGCGTTCGGCGACTACTCAAGAGATTGTCAGATCAAATAATCCAGTTTTGTTTTTGTTTTATGTAAAAAAGGCACCTTGTTCAAGGTGCCTTTTTTGGCGGATACCAGCTGGCACAGGATTTTATGAATAAGGGTAAGATATAAAAAATGAAAATGTAATACAAGAATTAAAGGTAAAGGTTTATTTAAAGTTTACATTTTAAAAAAGGAGACGGCATGCCGTCTCCTTTTTTTATACTGGCATGGGATTTTATAATAGATGTAAACCAAAAAAACATAATTATGAAAAAACTAACTTTATTATTATTTCTTGCAACCAGCATGATCTGCGGCAAGATAGTAGCCCAACAACCCGCAGTAGTAATCAGCGACAAAACAGGATGGCATAAGATTGCCGAAACAAAAGTAAATTTTGAAAAAGAAAAAGATGAAGTCGCTGTACTAATTGCCGACCGCTTTGCGGGGCTGGCATTTCATATTACCGACGCCACTATTGAGCTGTTTGACCTGGAAGTTTATTTTGAAGATGGCAGCATGAAAACTGTAAAAGTAGGCGACCACATTAAAACTGCCGGAGGATGGAGCAGGATCATTGACCTCCCTGGGAGTGAAAAGAATATTAAGAAAATTGCTTTCACATACAAAACCCTTAAAAACAGTGCAAATGAAAAAGCACATGTAGAAATTTGGGGTAAAAAAACAAATACCGATAAAAAATAATCTTCACTATTTTTTATTAAAAAAATCCCGGCTGGCCGGGATTTTTTTTAGGTGTTTTTTAGGATTGATATTATTGCTAAAATTTTGTTTAACCTTAAAAGCCTTAATTCATAGGTGTTTCATCTATTTTATTTACTTTTGTACAATGGGTGCTGAACGGTATATAATGATTGTGGACGATGATGCGGATGACAGGATGTTATTCGAGGATGCACTAAAAGAAGTGTCTGCCGAAACCAAATTAATTTCTCTTAACAATGGCATGGATCTGATGAATGTATTGCACAAAAAAGAGGTGCATGGCCCCGATGTGATTTTTTTAGACATTAATATGCCGGGTAAAAATGGTTTTGAATGCCTTGCTTCCATCCGCTCGAATCCAACACTAAAAAGCATTCCCATTATATTATATTCAACCTGTTCGCAGGAAGATACCATTAACAAAGCCTATAGCTCAGGGGCAAATTTGTATGTGAGCAAGCCCAATAATTTTAATGCTTTGAAAAAAATCATTGCTAAGGTTCTTGATAATGACTTTAGCAGTTTAATTGAGCGTCACCAATTTGTAGTTAGCGCATGATGCCCTTATTCGTGGTTCATGTTTTTCACCAGGTTCAAACCATAGGTATAGTTTGTTGAAAGGATCACGTCATTGCAGTCAAAATGCTTTATAACGCCATCCTTTTGCAGGGCTACTATCCAGCAGGTATTCTGGTGCATGCCATAATCAATAATAAAAATAGCATGGCCTCGCCCCAATGGGGTTTCAACTAAAATAGCGGGATTCAACTGAAGGATCATCGTTTTGTTTTTCCTTACAATTCAAAATGCGATACCACTTAAAAAATTCATTTTTAGCTTAATTTAAGTTAATTGCTACACTATGGGGCAATTGAAATGGCACAAAAATTTTAATAGTAGATTAAATTAAAACCTATTATTATGGAAACTACACCAGTAAACGAAAAGAATGAAATGAGCACATTGGTAGAATGTATTAATGTGATACGTACCAGGGGATATAAAACCAACTTTATAGCGGTAAGCGGCGAAAGGATTAAAAACGAGGATGGGAAATTATATGACCCATCGGAAGTAAAGATAAACACCTTTTACCGTTTTGAAGGAGAAAGCGATCCGGGCGACAGTTCGATTTTGTATGCCATTGAAACAAACGATGGGAATAAAGGTTACATTACCAACGCCTACGGCCCTTATGCCGATATAAAAGTATCAGCCTTTATTCATGGCGTTGAAGACATACAAAAACACGTGGGAAACAAGCATCCATCCTTCTGGCAAAAAGTAAAAAACATCTTTAGCTAATGATACAAAAAGCCCCCAATAATTATTGAGGGCTTTTTTTTGCGCCAGGTTTATCATAAAAAAAGCCCTGCATTCTTGCAGGGCTTTTTTACGGTTTAAAAGATTGCTTTAGATGGTATGCATCATTTTCAGAGCAATTAAAACAACAATGCCTATGGTTAAAAAAGTCATAATGAATATGGCTACAAATTTACTAACGCCAAATTCTCTTACAATGAAACGGATGGGCGATGAAGCAATGTGGTATATCATGTACTGCAATTTGCTCCAGGCGCCATACCTGTTGGGAATAAAACCTTTAGCGCCCATATTAATGGCATTTACAGCGGTTTCAATATCCTCGTCGGAGCTTAATACAACTACTTCGGTAGTAGTGCATTTTGCTTTTACTTTTTTTACAATGTCCACCACATCCGCGTTGGTTTTTGTATGCGCGTCGTACAAGTAATCGTCAACAACTACCAGGTCGACATTGGTTGTTAATTTGCTGAAAAATGACTCGCTGTTAAAGAACAACGATACATTCATCATATGCCCGAAACGTTTTTCTAAAAAATGTTTCAATTTGTCGGCAATCCTAATGTCATCATTTAATATGAAGACATTTAATGTCTGGGATTTCATAACGTTAATTTTATAGGGTTTATTAATACTATCTATTATGAATGCTAAAAAATTATTCCATTGAAAAAGATCGTGTTACAGTATTCATATGATGTAATTGTGTACTATTTTCTACAAAAACTAAGCTGCTTTTCTGTAATTTTTATTCGGGATGTTCAATTCATCCCTGTATTTGGCAATAGTTCGTCTTGAGATCAGGAATTTTTTCTCTTCCAACAGTTTCACCAATTCATCGTCGCTGAATGGCTTGCTCTTATCTTCTTCCTGGATGCAACTTACCAACACCTGTTTGATCTTGTTCACACTCACTACCTCTCCATTAGCATCGGCCATACCCTGTACAAACAGGTCTTTTATCAATAAGGTACCCATTGGGGTTGCAATGTATTTACTATTCGCAATCCTTGATACAGTTGATACATCGGAATTTATTTCTTCGGCAATGTTTTTAAGGATCAGTGCTTTTAAATCGTTGCGGTTACCGGTAATGAAAAACTGTTTTTGATGCTTTACAATTGCCCTCGCCACCGATACCATCATGCTTTCTCTTTGTTGTAATGCTTCAATGAACCACTTGGCGTTTTCCACTTTATCCTTAATAAATACCGAAGCTTCTTTTAAGCCTTTATCTTTTGACTTAGAGTACTCGTGAAGCATCTCCACATAATCCTCATTGATCTTTAACGCCGGTTGTTTGGCCTGGTTCAGGAACAACTCTACATTATCTCCATCAACAGTCACTGTAAAATCAGGTACGATGGTAACCGCGGAGTTCGAATTTTCGCGCGAGGTACCTGCAGGTTTTGGATTCAATACTTTTATCTCATCCATCGCATCTTTAACATCTTCGTCCGTGATATCCAGCGCTTGTTTTATAACGTCGAATTTTTTCGCCGAAAGATCCTGCATGTGATCCTTTAAAATATAAATCGCGTTAAACGTATCCCTTGTTTTTGGTTGTTTCGCTTTTAACTGAAGGATCAGGCATTCCTGCAAGTCTTTGGCTGCAATACCTGCCGGTTCAAATTGTTTTATTTTGTTTAATACGGCAATCAGTTCATCCTCGTTCACCAAAACATTATGCTGAAACGATAATTCATCCGCTACTTCCGAAATATCCCTTCTTAAATAACCATCATCATCCAAAGACTCAATGATGTACATGCCCAGCTGTTTTTCTTTATCAGATAGAGCCAGCATGTTTAGTTGCGTTATCAAGCCATCGGTAAAATGATTACTCTCAAGGATCACCTGCTCTCTTTTATCTTCCTCGCCACTGCTATTATTGGCTTCGTATTTATAATCGTCAAGCGAATCCCGGTCCATGTAATCTGTATAGTCGTAATCCTCGCCAAGCTTTCCTTCGCTCACATAATCCTCATCAGGCTCTTTCGCATCTTCCTGTTGATTGTCTTCGGCCTCCGCTTTCGCTTCGTCGGTATCATATTCCAAAGCAGGATTGGCCGCCATTTCGTTAGCGATGTACTGTTCAAGTTCAACCGTATGCAGTGCAACGATATTGAATAACTGAATTTGCTTAAAAGTCAACTTTTGAGTTTGCTTTTGCGTTTGTGATTGTATAATTGCCATAGGGTTAAATTTTTATGTGTTAAACAAATTTTACAACAAACCCACACCTGCTTATTGGCAGGCATGGGTATGAATTAGTCTTTTATTTTCTTTACGATCGATCCTCCTACAATAAGAGATATGATAAACAGCACTAAGAAAATAAAGAATAAAATTTTAGCGATTCCGGCTGCACTTGCTGCAATACCCGTAAATCCAAATAGCCCTGCTATTAAAGCAACAACTAAAAATATTAATGACCAACGTAACATAGCTTTAGGTTTTTAAAGGTTAATACTTATTATACACTCATGTATTATAAGAATAGTGCCAAGCCGTAAACAACTGAGAACAAGCCGTTTATACACAGCACACTTTTTTGTGAGGTGTGTTTTTTGAGGAATAAATTCCCCAAGGAGGGGATTTTAATCATTTGGATGAATTACTTTACCCGGGGGAAGAACAATAAGAACCTGGTTCCTTCTGTATGGTCCGGATCGATCATGATCCAGCTGTGATGGTTAATCATAATACGCTTGCAGATACTTAAACCCATGCCTTTACTCTTTGACGTAGTATCCGAGAGCTGCTGAAAAAGGTCGAACACCTTGCCATGATATACACGTTCTATACCCTGACCATTGTCTTTAACGGCAATTACCCTATAGCGGATGTTTCTTAACTGTGGTATGGTGCGGCACAGATGCTGCGCATTTGTCATTTCAGTGATCTCAATCTTTAAGGGCCTGGTAGCATGCCTGAAATCGATCGCATTCCTAACCAGGTTTTCAAACACCGTTTTCAACTGTCCTTCATCGCCACGAATATGCATATGTTCGGGAAGGTTTACGTCAACTGTATTTTCCCAGTTGTTATCGTTAAGCAATTGTTTTATGATAGCGTTAAGTTCAAACTTTTTAAAAACAGGAACTACTGTTAGTAAAGAATAGTAATCAACAATGGCATTATTTATCTCGGCCTGGTCGCTGTATACTTTTTTGATCCTGTTAATCGTATCATCCTGGTTCAGGTTAGTGTGTTTAGTATGTTCCAGCAGGTTTACCAATGTCTGCATTTTACGCATGGGTTCCTGCAAATTATGCGTACCGGCATAGGTAAGGGCTTCCAGTTCTTCGTTCAATGTTTTTAGTTGAAAGTTTTTTGTTTTAAGTTCCGATAAATAATTCTGACTACGGTTAAAAAAGGAAATAATGCCAACGCAGGTGATACAGCATATAATGAAGGCGATGATTAAAGACCTGAAGCCCGTTGTTTTAGTTTCATCCGAATTTTTTTCGCGATACTGGTTTTGTTGTTTTAGCAGGGTTTGTTCGTTTGTGCTAATCCGCTCAATAAGGCTTCTTACTTTATCCATGTAAAGCCTGCTTTTAGTGAATTTAAAGGCTGCTTTTTCATCCTGGCTTATCCGCTCCAGGTTTTTCCTTAAAAGTTCAAGCCGTGCATTGATTACCTCCTTTAAGGTATCCATCCGTTTTTGCTGCTTGTAACTGTCGTAAGTTTGGTAATCGAGCTTCAAAAAAAAGCCCTGGAGCTTGCCAAGGCTATGCTGGTACTGGTCCAAAAAAACCGAGTCCTTGGTAATAATAAATCCTCGCTGACCTGTTTCTGCACTCAATAATTCATTTTCAAGATCCCTGAGGTTAAATAAAGCTTCATAAGCCCGGTCGACCCTGGCGGCATATTTTTCAGCGGCATTTAATTTGCTTACGTAGTAAAAACAAATTGCCAAAAGTGAAAATAGGGCCATGCAGACACCAAAATATATCAAAATTCGTTTTTTATTCATAAATTTCAGCATCTAACACAAAGATAATCCTAAACTAAAACAAAAAACAACCATATATGGCTAATATTTTAATTATAGATGATGACAAGGACATATGTCAGCTTCTAAGTAGATTTTTATCTAAAAATGGGTTTGAGGTTACCGTTGCCAATACGGGAAAAACAGCGATAGAATATGTTGTGAATAATAAACCGGACATTGTGTTGTGCGATTTCAGGCTTGAGGACATGACCGGGAAAGACATTCTTGTTAAAATAAAAGAGCTTCACCCCCATGTTCCGGTAATTATCATGACTGGTTACAGCGATGTGAGAATGGCGGTAACCATTATGAAATTAGGCGCTTTTGATTACGTAACCAAACCACTTTTACCGGAAGAAATTTTGCTGACCCTTAAACGGGCCCTTGAAACAGAGTCCAAAGGAAGTAAAGAAGCCGTTTCCGACGAAGATGCTCCTGCCAGTAGTTCATCGGAGCCTGCTAAACCGGTTAAAAAGAGCAAGGGCAAATATATTTTTGGCAACAGCGCCGCCTTTAAAGTAATACTCGACCAAATTCACCTGGTGGCTCCCACCAATTATAGTATTATTATTTATGGCGAAAGCGGCAGCGGTAAAGAATCCATTGCCAACGAAATTCATAACAACAGCAAGCGTAAGGAGCACCCTTTTGTAGCTATTGATTGCGGCGCCATGTCGAAAGAGCTGGCTGCCAGCGAGCTATTTGGTCATGAAAAAGGCTCTTTTACGGGCGCTATTAACCAAAAGCAGGGCAGCTTTGAGCTGGCCAACGGAGGAACTATTTTCCTGGATGAGATTGGGAATTTACCCTACGATATACAGGTGATGTTACTGCGCGTAGTGCAGGAACGTAAGATGCGCCGGGTGGGTGGCACAAAGGATATTGACCTGGATGTAAGGATTATTGTGGCAAGTAACGAACGCCTGTCGGAAGCAGCTAAAAAAGGCCGTTTCAGGGAAGATTTATACCACCGTTTCAACGAGTTTAGCATTGACCTTCCTCCATTAAAAAACCGCCAGGAGGACATTAAATTATTCGCCGAGTTTTTCTTAAACAAAACCAACCAGGAGTTGGGCAAATCGGTTAAAGGTTTTAGCCCTGAAGTGTTGAAAGTGTTTTACCAATACAACTGGCCAGGCAACTTAAGGGAACTTAACAATGTGATTAAACGTTCTACGTTGCTTACATCGGGCAGTTTAATAGAAGTAAGTTCCCTACCTTTTGAGATCACGCATTACGAAAAACTCAATTTTGAAGAGGCTAAACCCGACCCCATCAATGTGGTAACCCTGCCCTCTACTCCTACCAAAAAAACGCATGAATTAAATGAGTTTGGAATGAAGTATGCCAGCATTGATGCTGAGTTTGAACTGATTGTGGAAGCTTTGAAAAAATGCAATTATAATAAAAGTAAAGCGGCACAAATGCTCAATATTGACAGGAAGACCCTATACAATAAAATGAAACAATACAAAGAATTTAACGGCAACCTGTAATGATAGCGAATCAATTTATCCCTAAACTTGTTGAGGAATTTTCTCCACACATTGAGAAAATTCTACAATTTGGGGTGTGCACAATTGATTCGAACACGTTAAAATCGACCTGGAGCAGTGGCGTATATGACATATTGGGGCTTGAACCCCTTTCGGTTGAACCCGGTCCCGAAAATTTTTTAAAGCATATTAATGTCGTGGATTTACCGGTGGTTTTAAAATCCATCGATGAATCCAAACAAACGCAAAAGCCTTATAAAATTGAGTTTTGTATTACCGATGCAAACGGGGTGCAGAAAAAACTAAAAGCTGAAAATTTTTTCAGGTATGATAACGAAGCATTGGTTGAACAAAAAATAGTGATTAAAAATATCACCGAAAGCTACCTGCACAACCAGCAGCTTGAACTTAAAATTGACCAGCTTAACAAAGCGAACAACAACCTAAAGGAGTTTGTTCATGTGGCTTCGCACGACCTGCAGGAGCCTCTGCGTAAAATAGCCGTTTTTACCGAAAAGCTTAATGCCGAATTTAGCCATAACCTGGAAGAAGGCGCTAAGGTGTCCATTTCAAAAATATCCAACTCTGTAAAAAGCATGCAATCATTGCTCGAGGATCTTCTCAACTTTTCGACACTGGCGGCAAACGACATCGAATTTAAAAAGGTATCGGTAAACGAGATCATAAAATCCGTGCTTTCCGATCTTGAAATTAAGGTGGAAAAATCGAACTGCACGTTAAACTGTGCCGATATTCCATTGATAGATGGTTACCCTACACAAATCAGGCAATTGTTCAGCAACCTTATCAACAACTCCATCAAATTTAAAAAAGAAGGAACGGCACCCGTCATAAAAATTCATTGCGAAGAAGCCGACCCGAAGGAATACCTGCAGTTGCCCATACTGTTATACAAGCACTATATTAAAATTACCATCAGCGATAACGGGATTGGTTTTGACCAGGTATATGCAGAAAAAATATTCCAAGTATTTCAGCGTCTGCATAGCAAAGCTGAATATGCGGGATCAGGCATCGGTCTTTCCATCTGCAAAAAAATAATGGACAACCATCACGGATATATCTTTGCGAACAGCATACCCGGAGCCGGCGCTACTTTTACTCTTCTCTTCCCTAAAACACAACACTAAATGATAAGCGATTTAAACGTATTGATTATTGACGATGATGAAGATGATTTTTTCATTACTTCGCAGTATTTAAAAGATATTACTGAATTTAATGTCACCTGCAACTGGTGCTTTAACAGCGATGAGGCTTTGCAGCAGCTAAAGGACAATCATTACGACGCTTATTTTATTGATTACCGCCTGGGCGCCCGCACGGGTTTAGAGATCTTAAAAGAAGCGGTAGATGAAAGCTGCACAAAACCTGTGATACTGCTTACCGGTAAAGGTAATGCGCAAATTGACCGCCTGGCGGTAGAGCATGGCGCTTATGATTACCTCATAAAAGGCGACCTCACCTCTGAAGTACTGGAAAGAAGTTTACGATACGCTGTAGAAAGGTATAAGAGTTTTAAGCTGATTAATGATAACGAAAAAAAATACAGGCTTTTGTTTGAGAATGCCGTAAGCTTTATTTTTACCTGCGATCCTACTTTGCGTTTTAATGAATGCAACCCGGCAAGCTTTTATTTACTGGGTTACACACCCGAAGAGTTAAAGAATAAGTCGTTGCTGGATTTTATTGCACAAAAAAACCAGCAGCATATCAGAATGCTGATAAGCGAAAAAAAGAACATCGAAAATTTAGCGGTTGACCTGATTACCAAAACAGGAGAGATTGTTATCGGAAATTTATCGCTGAGTTATTTTGAGATCCCCAACCAACAGTCTTACTGGCAGGGGATCATTTTTGACGAGACTCTTCGTAAGCAAAGCGAACAGGCCAGGCTTCAGAGAGAAAAGCTCGACGCCACCTACAGGCTTGTGCGAACGCTTGCCCACGAAATAAGGAACCCACTTACCAACATTGGCTTGTCGGTGGAAGGTATAGAAGAAAAGAACATTGAAGAGCAAAAAATTTTCATTGATATCATACGGAGGTCCTCTACCAGGATCAATTCCATTATCAGCGAATTATTGCAATCCTCAAAAGCGGTTGAGCTGAACCTTGAGCTCATGGATATTATTGAAGTGGTAAAAGACGCTATTGAAATAGCAAGCGACAGGATCAGGCTTAAAAACATTCAGCTCGAAACGGAGTTTCCTGACTACGCGATCATTAAAAAAATAGATATCGAAAAGATCAAGATCTGTATCCTTAACCTCATTATTAATGCGGTTGAGGCTATGGAACCAAATACAGGAAAGTTATATGTGAAAGTTTCCCAGACCCTCGACTCTACAAAAATAATTGTAAAAGATACGGGTTCGGGAATTACAGAAGAAAACCTGACCAAATTATTCGAGCCTTATTTTACTACCAAAAAAACAGGCATGGGCCTTGGCCTCGCGTCCACTTTAAACATCCTTAAATCGCACAAGGCTGATGTGAAAGTTGAGTCGAAGGAAAATGTGGGCACAACGTTTACCATCATTTTTCCTAACTAAGCGGGGATATCCTTCCTCAGTTTCTACATTATAGCAACCTATTTGCAGGGCTATAGCTGGTATGGTTATTTAAAAATTTAAATAACCAATACTCTAAACAATGAAAACGCCTGCAAAAAAATCAGAGATCACCTCTACCCCTAAAAAGGGGCCGCAAAAAATGCAAACAGATCATGACTCTACCACCAACGATCCCACTCAACCGGATACTGAAACTTCGCATAAAAAAACACACAAAATTGGAGAATCCATCAAACCAGGTAAAAAATAAAAAATTACAATTATGAAAAAGACAATTTTAACAGCAGTTGCATTAAGCGTAGTATTATTAACAGGTGCTTCCTGTTCCGAATCGAAAAAAGAAGAAGTTGAAAATAACATTGAACAAGCTCAGGCAGATATAAACAACAAGGCAGAAGATATTGGTGATGAATGGACCCGCGAGCGTGATGAATTTAAAGAAGAGGTGAGAGCACGAATTGAAAAGAACAAACAGGATATTGCCGAATTAAAAGCGGAGGCCAAAGCCAAAAAAGAAAAAACCAGGAAGGAATACGATGAAGAGGTTGACAGGCTCGAAAAGAAAAACGAGGAGTTAAGGGCTAAACTTGACAACGATAAATCTGAAGCCAAAGAAAACTGGCAGGCATTTAAAGAAGAATTTAATCATGATATGGATGAATTAGGCACTGCAATTGGTGATCTTTTTAAAAACAACAAGAAATAATGATAATTAACTATTTAAAATATACCCCAATGGATATGACAGAGCAAAACAAGGAACTTGTTTCAACACTGAACGACCTTGTAAAAATAAACAACGACCGCATTGAAGGATATAAGAAAGCGTCGGAAGAGGCCAAAGGAAATCCCAGTCTTAAAATAATGTTTCATGAAAAAGCAACCGACAGCCAAAAATTTGTATCGGCATTAAACGCTCACATTTATAAAATAGGCGGCGAGCCCGCAAAAGATACCACTATTGCCGGGAAGGTTTTTCGCAGCTGGATGGATGTAAAGAATACATTTAAGCCTTCCGACAAAACTACTATTTTAGACAGCTGTGAGTTTGGCGAGGATGCTGCCCTGAAAGCTTATGATATGGTATTGAAATCGGATGCTGAGCTGGATGCGGAATTAAGAAAAACCATCATTTCGCAACAGGAATCCATTAAAGCGTCGCACGACCGTATTAAATTACAGCGCGATCTTAGCGCAAACCTTGACGAGGCGTCCTAAGCATAAAAATCAACTTTAAAAAAAGCGGACTGTAAATAGCCCGCTTTTTTATTTATAAGTAACCTTAAATTCAGTACGCCGGTTTAGTGCATGCTCTTCGTCTGTACAATCACTATCGTTCACGCATTTATTAATCAGTTTCTTCTCGCCATAGCCCACAGCTTTAAGCCTTGATCTGTCAATTCCTTGTGAAACGATATAATCAACGGCGAACTTAGCACGGCGGTTCGACAACTTTAAATTATAATCGTCATTTGCCCTTGAATCGGTATGCGAGCTCAATTCCATCATCAGGTTAGAATTGTTCTTTAGTACATTGATAGCCTTATCCAGGGCCTGCTGTCCGGCAAGGTCAAGTTTAAAATCGTTCACATGATAGAATATCCGTTCAACAATAATAACCGACTCGCTTGCCGATTTCATTTCAATTACTTCCAACCATGGGTCATCCACAGTATAATCTGCCATCATCACTTTATCAACCTCTAACAAAGTATAGTCAAAAGTTCCCGAGCTGTTCTTTTTCAATTCCTTAAACACTTTCTTTTTGCTGTCGGAAATAAACAGGACGGAATCCGCCGGATTTTTTGTTGTAATTTCAATCCGGTTGGCAGCTGTGCTCTTTGCATTCCTGAATATATACCGGCCTGTACTGTCGGTTGTGGCAACCTGGCTCTTGTTTCCTTTAGCGTCATATAATATAACACTTGCATCGGCCAGTGGTTTCCTGTTGCTGTTATACACATAACCACTCAGTTTCATGACCAACTCGTTATCGCTTGTTTCCATATCAGACAAAATGTTTTTTTCGGCCGATAAGATCCTGTACTCAAACCGGTCTTTTCCGGCATAAAACACTTTGGCTATTTTCCCATTCTTTTCCGTCAGGATCACTTTTGTACCAATAGGTAAATTCATATCGGCCTCATTTATGTTTACTGAATAATTCTGCCCTTCGGCCACATTCCTGAACGAAAAACAACCAAATTCATTGGTTATGATACTGTCTATCACTATCCCTTTTGAATTAAGCAAATAGATCCGGACGTTTTTTACAGGATTTTCGCCACGCGGGCCAAACCTTAAATTTCCTGCCAGTAAGAGCTGATCGTCAACGGCCAGTTCCTGAAGACTAAGGGAATCGAGGGGAATATTCTTGAATGCAAAGCGCTTGTTTTTAAAAGGGTAGGATACTTTTACCACGTTCCCTTTTTTGTCAACCAGGTAATATTCGGGTTTACCAACAAAGTTCAGTGCTCCCTCCTCCACCGAAGCCATGTACTCCTTATCCACATCAAGGTTCTTAAATTTAAAAGAACCTTTTCCGTTTGTTATTAATGAGTCAATGATCTCGCCTTTACTGTTCATCAGGTATATCTTCTTATACTTCACCGCTTTCAGCTCTAGTTTATCCTGCCCGTAAGTACAATTATTAAACTCAAAGCTTAGTTCCTCATCTGTTACCAGGTCCGACATAACGCTTTTTTCATGCGACAAGAGCCTGAAAGCAAATGCCTCTTTGCCAACCACAAAGTTTTTCAATTTTTTTCCGTCCTTATCGGTCATTGTTACCGTGGTTCCATTTGGTAAATGAAGGCTTGAGTCGTTGATGGTGACAACATAATCCTGATTGGAAGCCAGGTTCTTAAATACAAAATAGCCCAAAGCGTCGGTTACAGTAGTATCAACAATATCGCCAAATGTATTCATAAGCGAGAGCCTTGCATTTTTTATAAAGGTGGCAGGGTTGCTTCCATGCGATAAAGCTCCTGAAAGACTCAGGTCATCATCGTAGTAAATGTCGGACAGTTTACTTTCTTCGAGAGGAAGGTCCTCAAACACAAACTTGTTTTTTTTATAGGAATGAGAGATTCTTACAATTTCTCCCTGTGAGTTGGCCAGGTAAAAACGGGCCTTGCCTTTAAACTCAATCTCATCAGGGTCTACAGCAGCCATGTAATGCTTGTCGCCATACAAATTCCTGAACTCAAAAAAGCCTTTCTCGTCGGTAAAGGTCGCGTCAATGATCTTTCCTTTTGTATTCATTAAATAAACCAGGGTCTTTTTCGACGGATCATTGATATTTTCTGTCAACAAAAGTGTCGCAAATACATCTATCGGTTTTCCTGTAAAGGTAAAACGGTAAATATCATCCAGGCCCATGCCGCCTTTTCGGTTGGATGAAAAATAACCATGGATGGAATCGGTAAATACAATGCCAAAATCATCGCCGGCGCTATTGAGTTCTTCGCCTTCATTTCTTTTCAAACGCCACTTTCCTAAAAATAAGTTGGCGGTATAAATATCGAAACCACCAAGTCCTTTGTGCCCGTTAGATGAAAAGAACAGGATCCCATCTTCCCTGATATAAGGAAATTCTTCATCGCCTTCGGTGTTTATCTCAGCCCCAAGATTTTCGGGGGTTCCCCACTCTTCTCCATTCTTTTTACACACATAAAGATCTTTCCCTCCTTTTCCACCTGGCATATCGCTGGCAAAAAACAAATACATTCCATTCTTCGAAACACTGGCATGTCCTATGGAATAGGCATCGTTATTATATTTAAACGGTTGCGGCTGCGACCAGCCTCCATTTTCTGTTCTATCAAACACAAAGAGCTTGGCCCTGTTCACAAACTTACTCGACCGCTTGTTTACATACTCTACCCTTGTTAAGTAAAGTTTAGTACGGTCGAAACTAAATGAAACCGGCCCGTCATGATAGGGACCATTGATTTTTTTGGAGAAGGGAGCGATCTTTTCGGCCTTAAGATTGGTGAGCTCAGCCGAAAAAACATCCACATACGGAAAGCCATTCACATCCAACGATTCATTATTAACCAGGTCTTTTAACTGATCTGTTACAAACAACACACCACCCATATAGGGAACCGCACAAAACTCAGCGTTTTTGGTATTGATGCCTTCCAAAGGCGTGACAGTATATTCGGCTGGTGCTTTTTTTGTTTTAAGCGAATCGTCTGCAGGCCTTAAGGCAAAAGCCCGGAAATGCAAGCCAAAAAGCATCAGGTAAATAAAGAGACCGTTCTTTTTCATACACTACAAAAACCTTGAGGTCACAATTTTTGATTTACCTGTTCCAAGATCGTAGCTCAGAATGATCTCATGTGAGCCGCTCGATGATCTTACAATACCTTTTAGTCCATAGTCATAACTATAGCCAATTTTTAACCTGTCGGTTATCATGTATTGCGTTAATGCTACAAAAGAAAGATTGCTCCGGCACGACACTCCCAGCCAGAGTTTATTTTTAATTAAAAAATTAGCATTCACATCCAGTGAAAGGTTTTTACCCATAACAGTCTTTACCATAACCGATGGGCTAAACACAAGGTTTTCGTTAACAGAAAACGCTTTGCCCAGTGTAAGAAAAACATGCCGGTCGAGATTATAAAAACTTGCGGTTTGGTCCTGTTGGGTAGTTGTAAACAGTTTTGGTGAAGTGAGATGCGTCATGCTCAACCCGACAAAAAATGTACGGGAATAATAATACAGGCCGGCGCTCATATCAAATTTCAGGGAGCGGTTGTTTGAGTTGGAATAGATGAGGGGTTCGTTCTGATCGGAAAGGTCGAGCTTTGAAGAATTAAAATTATAACTTACCAGGCCGGTCGACAGGCCCATTGATAATTTACCCGGCCCCAGCTTAAGCCTGTAGCAATAATCGGCATAAGCCGAAAACCATTTTTTGGGGCCTATGGTTTCCTGCACAACATGGGCGCCTAATCCAATTTTTTTTTCTTTTAACGGTCCCGAAACGCTCAGGTTATTGGTTTGCGGCGAGCCATTCACATTTACCCATTCCTTGCGGAACAGGCCTGTGACATTCAGCACATCCTTACTGCCGGCATAAGCAGGATTAATAATAACCTGGTTAAACATGTATTGGCTGTACTGCGGGTCCTGCTGCGCAAATGAAATGCCGGCTCTTAAAAGAAAAAATATGTAGAGGATCGTTTTTTTCATTAGCGCATCAATTCTACCCAACCTGTTGTTTTATTTCCGTCGATGACCACCGTAAAAAAATAAGTGCCCGATGGCAGCACATTGCCCCTGACATCTTCGCCTTTCCATACAACTGTGGAGTTATCATAACCATTTCCTTCCCACACCAATCCTCCCCAGCGGTTGTATATGGCTACATTATTATTGGTATAATCTTCAATATGTTCAATGTGAAAAAAATCATTGTGTCCATCGTTGTTTGCCGAGATACCATTATGAATAACAATGGTACAGGTTCCCTCACCGGCATACACCTGCAACGAACTGCTTCTTAAATTTCCCTTTGCGTCTTTTACGGAGTAGCTGTAACTACCCACCGCAAGGTTCAGCAAATACGAATTCGTATCAGGAATTAAAGTCCCATTCTTATACCACCTGTAACTAAAAGGAGCATTGGCGCCATTGGCATTCAGTACAATTGACGCGTCGTTAGAGCTATGACAGGTCATGGCAGTAGTATAAGTAGCTATTTGCAAAGCACCAAAGCCAACAACATCTGGTTGTAAAAATCCTTGTGTTAATCGTGTTCCTGATGATTCGTTCTTTATATCGTCGTAAACAGGTTCTCCGATATTATAATAAATGGAAACTTGTCCTGTTGGAGAAGCAATGGTTGCATTTCCTCCATCAGTATTAAAAACAGAGGGAGACAGTGATTGTGAGAACAAACACCCGCTAAAAGCAATGGCCAGTATAAACTGTAAATACCTCATTCTTTTTTATGGCCTCATTAAAATGTAAGAGAACTTCATGTTTACAAGCAGGCCGGTTGATGCGCTCACATTGTAGGTCATGGTACCGTTGGAGGAAATGTAGGCATTGTTAAGGGATACGGCACCCGGGCTTAAATTATGATCGTTTAAGGTAACCACTACCACATCGCCCGTTAATGCTCCCGGAATAGAAACAGTACCCGAATTATTTCCTAGTGTCAGCAACAGCGATGCACTTACACTGCCATAACTTATGGTTGAAAAGGCTTTACTTGTTGCACCCAATTTTACATTCCCCGTGTTAATGTCAAAATTAGCGGTCGGGGCAGTTGTTCCAATAGCAATGCTTCCGGTTGGCGTAATGCGCAGTCGTTCCACATTATTGGTTCTTACAGCCAGCGCATTAGCATCTGTTGTTCCCAAAAAATTAGTAGCGGGTGTTGTTCCCGCGTTACCCGTTAAATGCCAATCCGATGGAATAGCCACGCTACCGCCACCCGTAGAAAGAGTGATGGTATTTCCTAAGATAGACAAGCTTTGCGAAGGACTACTGATGGTGTAATTGGGGGCCGTACCTGTTACTGAAATATTTGTGCTTTGGGTTATGGTTGTTGGTGGCAATGTTACGCTACCGCCGCCGGCCGATAAATTCAACGTATTGCCCGAAATAGACAAGCTTTGCGAAGGACTGCTAATGGTGTAATTTGGAGCAGTACCACTTACTGTAATATTTGTTCCCGATGCAATGGACGTACTTTGTGTGGCAGCACTAATGGTATAGTTTGGCGCCGTGCCACTCACTGTAACATTAGCGCCTTGGGTAATTGTTGTGGAAGACGTTGAAGGTAAAGTAACACTGCCACCACCTGCAGAGAGATTGAGAGTATTACCGCTAATGGATAAGGTTTGCGTAGCTATAGTCAATGTTTGATTTGGGTAAGTGCCGCTTATGGTTGCATTGCCTATGGCCGTTAATGTTGGCGTAACCGCATTTACGGTGTAATCCGGAGCGCTACCGTTAATTGTGATATTTGTTCCCTGCGTAATGCTTGTTGTTGGCATTGATGGAAGGGTAATGCTGCCACCGCCGTCAGAAAGGTTCAGGGTGTTACCAGAAATGGACAAACTCTGTGAAGGGCTGCTGATGGTATAATTTGGTGCGGTACCACTTACTGTAATGTTTGTACCCGAAGCAATGGACGTTGTTTGCGTAGCCGCACTGATGGTATAGTTGGGTGCGGCACCGCTTACTGTTACATTCGAGCCTTGCGTAATAGTGGTAGTTGGTGTTGAGGGCAATACCACATTGCCACCACCCGATGATAAATTAATGGTGTTGCCTGAAATGGATAAGGTTTGGGTAGGCACATCAATGGTTTGATTTGGATAAGTGCCGCTTACCGAAGCGTTGCCGGTTGCTGTTAAAGTTGGTGTCACCGCGCTGATGGTATAATCAGGAGCAGTACCGTTTACCATCACGTTCGAACCTTGTGTAATAGTAGTGGTTGGTATTGATGGCAATACCACATCGCCACCGCCTGATGATAAATTAATTGTATTGCCTGAAATGGATAAGGTTTGGGTTGGAACATCAATGTTTTGATTTGGATAAGTGCCGCTTACCGAAGCATTGCCGGTGGCTGTTAAAGTTGGCGTCACCGCGCTGATGGTATAATTTGGCGAAGCGCCGCTCACCATTACATTGTTCCCCTGGTCAATAGTAGTAACAGGCGCTTGGGGTAATACCACATTGCCACCACCCGAAGATAAACTCACTGTATTGCCTGTAATGGACAAACTCTGTGTAGGCACATCAATGGTTTGATTTGGATAAGTGCCACTCAACGAAGCATTGCCGGTGGCCATGAGCGTTGGCGTTATAGCACTGATGGTATAGGACGAGGACGTTCCGTTAACAATCACATTTGTGCCTTGCGTAACGGAGGTAGTGGGGAGCGTAACGGCATTGCCGTTACTTATCGACAGCTGATCGGCTGCAATGCTTAAAGAAGGTGTACTGGAAATGGTGTAATTTGGCGCTGTGCCCGCAACCGTAATATTGCTGTTGCCAGAGGTAACGGTGTTTGCCGCGGCAGGATTGATCGTATAGTTCGGATAAGCTCCTGCAACATCGGCACCCGTAATGGTTACTACCTGGTTGGTTGCCGTATTTGTAATTGTTCCTCCCGAAATGCTGATCCCTGTTCCCGGAGCGTATTCCGGCAACAAAACAGTATTGCCGTTGCTTATTGAAATAGAATTGCCTGTGACACTTAAACTTGGCGTTGGAACCGTAATGTTATAATTTGCCGGTGATGTATTTGAGATGGTATTGGGAGCGTTGATCGTAAGGGTAGGATTGGGATTGGAGTTAGCCGCATACATGGCATAAGGCACTGATAAAAAACCCGTTCTTCCACCCAATTGGGTAAAACCAAGGCCCATATCCACCCAAACCTCATAGCTCACATCGCCTGTTTGCCAGTTAATGGATGAGAACGCACCCGATTGGATTGCCCCTCCACCAATGCGCAGGTTAAAGTATCCAAAATCGTTGGTGGTTATTGTATGAAGCTCTTCATAGGAAGCTGCAGTGGCTACCATGGTATTATAGATCTTAAACTCTACCTGTATATTTGAATTTGCTTTTATTTGTCCGCTTAAATCACGGGCTATAGCCTGGTACGGAATGTATGGGGGAGCCTGCGCTTTTAACAGGAGGGAACAGAGCACAAAAAGGCAAAAAACACTAAATCGTTTCATTTGTTAAATGTAATAAATCTTACTAATGTAAGAAATTGTGCAAATTTGTAAATAATTTTCGGAGTATCAATGCTTTATCTCTTTTAAAAGCAGCCTGTATCTTTTCAAAAATCAGGTATTATACTAACACAAATCTGTTTAAAACATCGCTTATGATCTAATTTACCCTTACTATTCTCCAGTAACTTCGTGTAATTATAAAATAAGCTCTATGATGTCTTTCATTCTCCAGATCACCAATACGGTAGCTGCCGCGGTAGCTGATACGATGGCTCAACCCGCCACTACAGGCATACAAACAACGCCTGAACTGCCCCCTAACGAGCTTCATGTGTTCGACATTATAGCCCAGGCATGGGTCATTATGATCCCGCTTGCATTATTGCTTTTGGTTTCCATTTATGTTATGGTTGAACGTTTATTGACCATTTCCAAGGCTTCTAAAAAGAACGCTACGTTATTGCCAAGTATTAAAGACATGATAAACAGCGGCAACCTGGCCAATGCCCGTAACTTATGCAAAAGCGTGAATACACCCGAATCCATCATGCTTGAACAGGGCATTTCGCGTATTGGCCAAAGCATGACCGAGATCCGTGAGGCAATGGATAAGTCGGCCTCGGCTGAATTAGCGAGCCTTGAAAAGCACATGAGCGTTTTAAATATTACCGGCCGTATTGCCCCTATGTTTGGTTTTATTGGTACCATTATTGGGGTTATTGAGATCTTCTATAAAATTTCGGTTGCAAAAACCGTTGAGATCGAAGTGATCTCATCCGGTTTATATGTAAAAATGGTGAGCTCCTGCGGCGGTTTAATTGTAGGTGTAATTGCATTTATTGGTTACCACTGGTTAAATTCAAAAATCGACCGCCTGGCGCATCGCATGGAAGAAACCCAGATCGCGTTTTTAGACATCCTGAACGAACCGAGTAAGTAATTATAAATGTTGAATGATAAATTATAAATGTTATCACATTCGCCATTTATCATTTAAAATCTAACATTTCAAAACATGGGACTACGTAAAAAAGCACATAAAGAAGCGGAAGTAAGCACAGAGGCCTTGAACGACATCATGTTCTTCCTGCTGTTATTCTTCCTTATTCTATCCACCATGGTAAGCCCTAATGCCATTAAAGTAAACCTTCCGAGTTCTAAACCCACAAAACCGGTCGATAATAACAAGCATCCTATTCACCTGGATGTATCAAACAACCGTAACTATTTTGTAGATGGGCAGCCGGTAGATTTTTCAATATTGGAAACCACCCTGGTAGCTAAAATTAACGGAGATCCTGAACCTACCGTTGTACTGCAAATGGATAAGGATTTAAGCATACAGGATGCGGTGGATGTGATGATTATTGTGGATAAACTGAAATGCAAAATGGTTTGGGCAACCAAACCGTCAAACGGGAAATAGTTATGATCTTATCAAGGGAAGAAGAAAATAAAAACAGAATGATCTCGCTGGGGGTTTCCCTATCGATCTTGACGCTGCTTTTGCTGTTCCTGCTTTTTTATACCATTATCACTCCAAATCCTCCATTCCCTGAAACCATCCCGGGTGGTGGCGGTGGCGGCATCGAATTCAACATTGGTAATTTAATTGAAGGCACCGGTAATGTAGAGAATAATGGAATTGGTGAGGCCGTGAAAGTTGTAGAAAGCACAGAAGTAACAACCCCTCCTACCCCAACAACTAATAATGAAGAGCTGGTAACTTCCGAACAGGGTGAAGACATCAACATCACGAAAAACGACACTAAAACCCCTGAAACACAAACCACCAACCAAACGGTGGTTATTCCGGTGAAGCCTCATGTAAAAACAGCTGCCGAATTAATGAAAGAAAAATTCGAAAAAAATAAAGGCAAGAATGGCGGTGGTGATGGCAATAGCGGACATGAAGGAAACGATGGCCGGCCCGATGGGAACCCTAACACCAATGGAACTGGCGGTACTGGCGGCGGCACCGGTGGTGGCGATGGCACAGGAGATGGCCCTGGCAAAGGACCTGGAACCGGGCCCGGAAATGGGGGTTACGGATTTAGCCTGGCAGGAAGAGCTGTTGTTTCTCCTCCTCCCATATCAAAAGATACCAAAGAAGAAGGAAAGGTGGTGGTAGAGATTACCGTGGATAAAACGGGCAAAGTTATCAAAGCCGAACCAACCGGCCGCGGAACTAATACCAATAGCGTGATGCTGAAAACAAAGGCGCGTCAGGCTGCCTTAGCTACAAAGTTTAATGTAAGCGGTGAGTTTGAAGAGCAAAAAGGAACCTTAACGATCATCTTTAGCTTCTAACATGTTATTTGTCCCTCGTCATGCATCTTTAATTTTTTAAAGCTATGACCTACCCGCAAACACTTGACTACCTGTTCTCAAAACTTCCCATGTACCAGCGTGTAGGCGCTGCGGCTTACAAGGCCGACCTCAACAATACCATTGCCATTTGTAATGCCTTAGGAAATCCTGAAAAAAAATTAAAATGCGTGCACGTGGCCGGCACCAATGGCAAAGGCTCTTCATCGCACATGCTGGCTGCCATATTGCAAAAAGCAGGTTACAAAACAGGTTTATACACCTCGCCACATTTGGTTGATTTCAGGGAACGCATTAAAATAAACGGGAAACCAATTCCAAAAGCGGATGTGGTAAAGTTTGTTGAAGCATACCAACCCGTTTTTGAAAAAACAGAGCCTTCCTTTTTTGAATGGACGGTTGGCTTGGCTTTTCATTATTTTGAGCAACAGGAGGTAGATGTAGCCGTTATTGAAGTCGGACTCGGGGGAAGACTTGATTCAACCAATGTGATTAGCCCGGTAGCATGCCTTATTACCAATATTGGCATGGACCACATGAATTTGTTAGGCGACACGCTTCCAAAAATAGCGGAAGAAAAAGCCGGCATTATTAAATCGCGCGTCCCTGTTACTATTAGCCAAACCCAGCTCGAGGTAATCTCCGTGTTTAATAATAAAGCAAAGGAATTAAAATCCCCGATTGAGTTTGCTGATAAAAATTACAAGGTACTTTCAACAAATCACCAAAAACAAGCATTCTCCATAGAACTGCTTCATAAAAAAACAAATACCAAACACCTTTACAAGCTCGACCTGCAGGGCTCTTACCAGGTAAAGAACCTAATGGGTGTTTTAAATACGATTGAGATCCTGAAACAAAAAGGATTTATGATAGAGGAGGAAAATATTTTTACGGGCTTAACACAAGTACAAAAACTAACAGGTCTGCACGGAAGATGGGAAACCCTTCATGAAAAGCCTTTGGTGATTGCCGACACCGGGCACAACGAAGATGGCATTAAAGAAGTGCTGGAAAATTTAAAACGCTATACTTATAAAACACTGCACTTTGTGTTGGGTGTGGTAAACGATAAGGACATTTCCAAAATTTTAAAACTGCTTCCAAAAGATGCTGTGTACTATTTTTGCAAAGCCACCATACCAAGAGCTTTAGACGAAAATGAATTAGCTGTACGGGCCAAAAAAATTGGACTTGCCGGAAAAACATTTAAAACCGTTCCTGAAGCTTTGCAAAAGGCCATGAAGCAAGCCAAAGCAAACGACCTTGTATTTGTAGGAGGAAGTACCTTTACCGTAGCGGATGCATTATCAGAAAACCAAGCGCAATAGAAATGATAAAAAATACTTCCGCTAAACTTATTTACATTCTCATTATATCTGTTGCCCTGGGCAGCTGCATGAGCTTAGGTATCAATTATAACTACAAAACACCTAAACACGCGTCAAAATTACCACCATTTACAATGAAGGATTCGTTAATTGGTTACAACAGCGTGTACCGTTCCTGCTACGATGTAAAACATTACGACATTGATATAAATTTCGACATTCCTAAAAAAACAATTTCGGGTAATGTTACCACACGTTTTCAATTGCTAACTGATTCTAAAAAAATTCAGCTAGACCTTGACGAGCAATTTGTTATTGACTCCATTTCCCAAAACGGAAAACCCCTATCCTATCAAAGAAGATACACGGCCGTTTTTGTCGACCTGGTTTCAACCGATAAAAACCAACACATTACCATTTGTTACCATGGCATCCCAAAAACTGCAAAAAGTCCGCCCTGGGCCGGGGGCTTTGTATGGAAAAAAGATAAATCAGGGAATCCTTTTGTATCTGTAGCCTGCGAAGGTGACGGGGCAAAAACCTGGCTCCCAATAAAAACGTATTTAGGCGACGAGCCGGATAGTGTAACAACACATTTCACCGTGCCAAAAAATTTAATGGCCATATCAAACGGAAATTTGATTTCAACCAAAGAAAATGGTGATACTAAAACCTACTCCTGGCAAACCTCCTATCTTATAAATCCTTACAACATTACATTCTATGTTGGCGATTATAAATTAATCGAGGCCCCATATAAGTGCATTGATGGGGAAGCAATGATGTTGCGTTATTATGTATTACCCGAAAATTACGAAAAAGCGAAAACGCATTTCAAGCAAGTTGAAACCATTCTTAAAACATATGAAGAGTTATTCGGAAAATATCCATGGCCTAAAGATGGTTATAAACTGGTTGAAAGCCCGTTTGCAGGAATGGAACACCAAACAGCCATTGCTTATGGTAATGGCTACAAGAACGAACGAAATGAAAACTACGATTATATTGTATTGCATGAAACAGCGCATGAATGGTGGGGCAATGCCGTGTCTGCAGCCGATTTCTCGGATGTATGGATCCACGAAGGCATTGCCACATATGCGGAAGCTTTGTATGTAGAAAAAACAAAAGGCTACAAAAGCTACATTGATTACACTTACTGGACCGCCATATCGGTCATGAACAAAAAACCCATTAAAGGTCCCCAGGGACTCTATTATTGGAATTACAAAGACGGTGATGTATACATGAAAGGAGCCAGTATGCTCCATACTTTGCGGAACCACATTAACAATGACACGCTTTTCTTATCCATCTTAAAAACATTTTTTAAAACTTACTGCTATAAAACTGCTTCTACAAAAGATTTCATTGAGATTGCCAACAGGCTTAGCGGTCAGGATCTCAATCTTTTCTTCAACCAGTATTTGTACAGGCGCGAGTCGCCATTACTGAAATGGAATTTTGAACATGATACTGCAAGGGACAAAGATGTATTGATATACCAGTTTGACAGAGTTGTAGATGATTTTACCTTACAAATTTGTGTGGAACAAGGAAAACAAACATTCTACATCAGGCCAAAAACAAAAGTGCAGTTTGTTGAATTGCCAAGTCCTGCCATCATTCCTGTTTCCATGAATACCAAAAATAGTTATGTGCAGGATGGGTACAAGAAATTAAAGCTGAAAAAAAATAATCCAGAGCCCGCACGTATTCTCTTTACTGCAGTTCCAGCAAATGTGAAGCCTGTGCTGACCTCAGCATTGTCTTGTCACTTAGCAATTATTTCATAAAATTTTAACTGGTTGATTTATAATTATTTCGCTTTTTATTCATCCCTTTTTAAATCCATCATTGAATAACATCCGTAAATCATTCAAAACCTTTAAAAACTAAACCACCATGAAAACATTATTTTTAGCGGCAGCCTTATTATCATTAGGCTTAAGCGCAACAGCAAAAACAACAACGGTTGATAACGTAATAACTACTATCAATGACCCGATGTGGAAAAAATCGGAAACAGGAACCTGGATGGGTGCTAACAAAACCTGGTATAAACTAAATCCAAAAGACGCTACTATCTGGTGGTCGAAAGACGGAAAAAAATGGGAAATGGTAAAAGACGGCATGTGGCAGGACAAAGACGGAAAATGGTTAAAAATAGTTGACAAAGACCTGAAATGGTCGGCCGATGGCGGCAAAACCTGGTCGCAGGTTCCTGAATGGAAATGGGAAGGCACCGATGGCAAATGGTACAAGTTTGATGCCAGCTGGAGTTTATGGCAGGCATAATAATTACAGATTTAAGAAAAAATAAAAAACAGCTGAACGTTTCAGCTGTTTTTTTCTATGAACTAATATCGTATCTTCAATAAAGATTTGGCTGCTAAACAAACATATACCCAGGATGAATTGATTGTGCTGATAAGGGAGCGTAACCAAAAAGCGTTTTCCTATTTATACGATAATTATTCGCAGGCCTTGTTCGGGGTTATTCAAAACATTATTAAAGATCAGGAAGAATCGGAAGATGTGTTGCAAAATACATTTTTGAAGATCTGGAACAACTTTGCCAGTTATGATGAGCAAAAAGGCAGGCTGTATACCTGGATGCTGAACATAGCAAGAAACCTGGCTATTGACAGCACACGCTCCAAACACGAAAAAATAAAAAATAAAATCCAGGAAACAAGCGACTCCGTATATCATAAAAACAATTTATACACCGAAAACAATTCGCACGATTCAATCGGACTTAAAGGCATTTTGGATAATTTAAAAGCCGACCAGAAAGAAATAATTGACCTTGCCTATTATGAAGGTTATACACAAGAGGAGATCTCTAAAAAACTGAACCTCCCTCTTGGTACTGTAAAAACAAAAGTGAGACAAGCTATTTTAATTCTCCGGGACCTGACAAAAAAAGAAATTTTACAGTGAGCATAAACGATATCATATCATCCGGCTTGCTAGAAAGCTATGTTCTAGGTACTACCAGTGCCGATGAAAGCGCTATGATCCGTAGCTTATGTAAAGAACATCCTGAATTATTAAAAGAAATAGAATCCATAGAAGAGGCGCTGATTAAATACGCTTCAAAAAACAGCAAACCCTTTGATGGCAGGTTGAAAGAAACCATCAGCTCAAAACTACAATTCAATCACAGCCCAAATACCGGGAAGATCATTCCACTGCAAGCGGCGGTTCCATCCCTGAAAGTTTATAAAATTGGCATTGCCGCCGGTGTATTATTACTCATAGGCAGCGGCGTATATATTATCAATCTGCATCAGCAATTAGAAAAGCTCCACGGAGAAATTGCCGAATTAAGCGCAACAAGAAATTTTTTGGCAGATGAACTTAAGGTACAGCAAACTTCGTTAACAGTTGCAAACGAGCGGTTCCACATCCTATCAAATCCCAAAGTAAAAACCATTGCGCTCAATGGCATGAACAGCCTGGCCAACAAAGCCGCCCTGGTTCACTGGAATACTGAAACTAACGAGCTGTATTTTAACGCCTCCTCCTTACCCGCCCCAACAAATAAACAATACCAGCTTTGGGCAATTGTTGATGGGAAACCGGTTGACGCGGGCGTGATCGATCTTCAGAACAGCACCGCATTTCAAAAAATGAAACAGGTAAGTGGTGCAAAAGCCTTTGCCGTAACTATCGAATCGATAGGCGGCAGCACTACCCCATCATTAGATACCATGTGCCTGTTGGGAAATGTATAAGCCGAATTTCTTTACAAGAAAAAAGCCTTACCCGCCAATGGCGGGTAAGGCTTTTCAATTTCGGGCATTTTTTTACCTGAAAATATTTACGGTTCCCTGGTAATCATAGGTTTTCGCATCCAATCCTGACGCTTTTATGATGTAGAAATAAGTTCCATCATCCGCATCAGCGCCGCTTTTGGTTTTTCCATCCCATTTCATGGTACCATTTGTTGTGGCCTCATATACTTTTTTACCCCAACGGTCAAAAACGGTCATCGATATTTCGCCAAGGTTAATGGCGCTTAATACAAACTCATCATTGGCCCTGTCGCCATTTGGTGTAAATACATTAGGGATGGTTAAGAACGATACCAGCTCAACATGAATAACCCTTACGGCTGTATCGCGGCAATAACCTTTTACAGCGGTTAACACCACGCCATAATCTCCCTGCCAGTTAAATGTGGTTGCCCCATGAAGAGTGGTGTCCATTGGAGAGCCGTTCATGTAATTCCATGTATAATAGTCGGCAATGGTAGTGCTCGTATTGGTAAAAGTAACCGGCAACGGCATTAAACCACTGTAAGGATCTGCGATAAAAGACGCATCTATCTCTTCGTGACTTACAGAATAAGTTGTGGTGGTTGTACACCCATTAGCCGCGTTTTTCACAACAACAGTATACGTTCCGACATCCGATACATAATAAACGTTGCTGGTAGATGTTGGCACAGCTGTCCAGGTGTAAGTATAAGGCCCGCCACCCGAACCGTTAACCGTTAATGCAAGGCTATCGGTTGAACATGGAATAACGGTTGAAGGCGATGTAATGCTCGCGCCTACAACTGTATTGCTGCTGATAGTGAATACCGATTGGGTTGAACAACCTCCCGGAATTTCAACATTTGAGGTATAAGTGCCGGCTGTAGTGAAAACAAACGGATTGGTTGTAGTTGTTCCCGCGCTGCTGATCCAGGTAATGTTAGTGCCCGGACTTGCACTGGTAGTAGCCTGTATGGAAGTTGTGATGCAGGTTAAGTTGGTAATGTTTGGACTTGTGACAACAGTCATTGAAGGCACAACGGATTGCACCGTGTAGGTACTTTTACAACCCGTGCTCAAATTGGTAGCTGTTAATGTAAATACACCCGACGCGTTGGATACCCCCGGATTACTCACAGGACTTGGCGGACTCGTAGGTGCCAGCCAGCCTAAAGCTATGCCCGGCGATGATTGTGCGCTTAAGGTTGCCGTGGTGGCATTACACAATAAGGTGTAGGTAGCTACCGGCAAAACAACGTTGTTGGTTATGGTTACAGGCACCGTAGCTGTACAGCTGCTCACTGTATTTGTAACAACACATGAAAAGGTACCCGGAGCATTAACCGTAAAACTTGGGACAGCAGTATGTGTCCATACAGCCGTGGTATTGGTGGCTGTTTGAGCACTTATTGTTAATGATGGTGACGAACAGGTAAGGATACCGCTTACAGGAGTAATAGTATAGGTAGGACCATCTGTAAAGCTGGCTATCGATAAAATGGTATTTCCCCTGCAACCAAAGGTATCAACTACAGTAACCGTATAATCCGTTCCCGGTGATAAACCATTTGCTGTATACGACGAGGATGCCGCTGGCGACCAGTTGTAGGTGAAAGGCGGTGTTCCGCTGCTTACATTTACAGTACCCGAGCCGGTGGCATTTGTACAGGTAGCCTGGGCCGTAACATTGGTAATGGTTGGATTTGGTGTCACGTGCAGGATCATGTATTTAATGGTTGGCCCAAAGCAGCTTCCGTCGGGCGACATGGTTAATGTATAAGTACCCGGTGTATTTGTAGACATTGACTGGGTTGTTACACCCGAAACACCACTTCCCGGAGGACCTTCCCATAAATAAGGGCCCAGGCCTGTTGGAGCGGTAATTGCCGCCGATATCGATCCGCAGGTAGAAACATTGATAGGTGTTTGAGGAGTCGCGTCAAAAATGGTCCCGTTCAGGTCTATTTCCAGGGGATTGCAACGGCAATCGATATAAGAGTAACCGTAGTGCCCTCCTTGTCCGCAATCCATAACCGTAATTTGTACCGTAATAAAAGAACCGATGTACGGGCTTAAGTCAATTGTCTGGGTTTTCCATCCCCTGTAAAAACCTTGCGTGAAACCGGAAGTATAGGCATGCCATGTTGTATCGGCCGGATTGATAGGACAGCACTGGCTTGGCGCGTTAAACGCCAGGTAAGGGCAGGAAAGCGCATTGCCCGCGCTATCTTTTAAGTTAATTACAAGGCCCGGCTGGTCAACACAGCAGTGGTTCGTAGCAGGATCACTGTTTAAAACCGACGCGGATGCAATTTGAAAAATAGCGTTGGCCGAACTTACCATGAAAGACTGTTCGATCCTGTTCACAACCGAACCTGTATTCACATCATTAACCCGCGCAACTTTGCTGCCCGGGAAAGGAGAATTGATAGGAAGGCTAGGTACAACAGGGTCAAAAATCCCAGGGCCTGAGTTAACAACCGCCGATGCTGCCGCGCCATTAGTAGGGCAGCAGCCTGCCATGGTTACACAATCGGTAATGGAACCGCTTGAGGTGGTCCAGCCCGAAAAGGCTACAGGGTCCTCAAAACCCATGTTGGTGCAGGCCGGCTGAATTACCGTAGTTCCCGAAGTTTTAAACACCGGTTCGTGGCTATGAGAATGGTAATATTTTTCATGAATGAACTCTTTTTTAGCTATTGCCAGGTGGTGCTTTAATGCTTCTGCTGAGCAGCCATTAAAGGTCGCTTTCTGAATAAAACCCTTTTCGTTAAATCCTTTTAAAGAATCATTGTTAGACAGGTAGCCAACCGGCATTTGTGCCTTTAAACTTATGGCCGATAAAACCAAAACTGTAAAAGCTGAGAGTAAACGGTGAGTCATGTTTAGGTGTTTAGGTGTATAAATAGGTAACTAATATATTAATTTATTATTAATAAAAATGGAATATTTCATATAATTTAGTGGATGGAATTATTGATTGAGTAAAGCAGTTAAATTCCCTGCATTATTGGAGGCAAAAAACATCAGTTATCGGCCCATACCTTGGTACCTTCGCTGCAGTTTTTACAAATATCGATCTCCTGCCTCGATCTCAGGATGGATTGCCTGAAATCCTGGTATTTGTAGGAATACCATAATTCCTTAAATGTTTGTTGTTTCAAATCGCCCAGCTGGTGTTTGGCATCTTTATCAAAGCAGCAAGGCACCACTACCCCATCCCATGTCACCACACAACTGCTCCACATGCGCCAGCACTGGTTCAGCAACTTGTTTTTAATGGCGTAAGTCCCGTCGGCCCGTTTTTTATAGCGGCTGTAAGTTTCATTTGTTGGGATCAAGGGGTTTCCATTTTCAAAATCATAGACCTGCGCGGTTTTAAAAACTACTTCATCAACCCCTAATTCTTCCGCCAGTTTTTGCACCTCGTCCAACTGATGCTCATTAGGCCTCACCACCAGGAACTGGAAAACGAGGTGCGGAGTGCTGCTTTTAAATTCTTTTTTGGCAGCCACTATGTTTTTAGTCCCCTCTATCACCTTTTGCAGCTGCCCTCCCACCCTGTATTGCTCATAGGTTTCCTGGGTGGTACCATCAATGGAAATGATGAGACGGTCGAGCTTGCTTTCAACGGTTCTTTTGGCCTGTTCTTTCGTAAGGTAATGCGCGTTGGTAGAGGTGGATGTGTAAATTCCCTTATCTGAGGCATACTTTACCATCTCTAAAAAATTAGGGTTCAGGTACGGCTCACCCTGGAAATAAAAGGTAAGATAGATCAGTTCTTTGTACACCGAATCGATGGTCGATTTAAAAAATGCAGGTTCCAGCATCCCAATTGGCCGTGTAAACTGCCGCAGTCCACTCGGGCATTCAGGGCAGCGCAGGTTGCAACTCGTAGTTGGCTCAATGGCCATGCTGATGGGAAAGCCCTTTGCCGAAGATTTTTTTTGTGACCTCGAAACATGGTAGCTTATCCATACCCTGAATGCATTGACCAGTTTGCGAAACGTAAGTTTTTTGGCTAGCTGAATATGATTGGAGAAAGACACTGAATCAAAGATAAAGATTAAAATTAATACAGGGATACGCAGAAAGCAATAGCAGCAAGCGCATTCCATGAAATTAGAATTTATTGTTAAATTTAGGCACTTTTATCTCAAGCCATCAATGACAACTTTCACCAACAGCCTCGCATTTGCAAAAGAGCTCGACGCTAAAGATCCATTGCATACTTACCGTAACCGCTTTCACATGCCACAGCACAATGGTGCCGACATGGTTTATTTTACCGGAAACTCCCTGGGGCTGCAGCCAAAAACCACCAAAGACTATATACAACAGGAACTGGACGACTGGGCCAAATTTGGCGTGGAAGGTCATTTTTTGGCTAAAAATCCCTGGTTGAGCTACCATGAGATCTTAACCGATAAAACAGCGAAGATTGTTGGAGCGCTACCATCGGAAGTGGTGATGATGAACCAGCTCACCGTTAACCTGCATTTACTAATGGTATCGTTTTACCGACCTACCAAACAGCGTTATAAGATTTTATGCGAGGCAAAAGCGTTCCCCAGCGACCAGTATGCCCTGCAATCACAGGTAAAGTTCCATGGTTTGAGCATAGAAGATGCTTTAGTAGAAATTGCACCACGTGAAGGCGAATACGAAGTAAGACACGAAGATATTTACAAAGCCATTGAAGATCATAAAGACTCGCTGGCTCTTATCATGATTGGCGGCGTTAATTATTTCAGCGGGCAGGTGTTTGACATGAAAGCCATTACCGAAGCCGGTCACAAAGCCGGCGCTATTGTTGGCTTTGATCTGGCACATGGTGCCGGAAACTTAAAACTGGCCCTGCACGATTGGAATGTGGATTTTGCAGCCTGGTGTTCTTACAAATATTTAAATGCCGGACCTGGTAGCGTAGCAGGTGCTTTTGTTCACGAAAAACATCATAAGAACACCGATTTGCCTTTGTTTGCTGGTTGGTGGGGCCACGATAAGGAAACCCGTTTTAAAATGGACAGGGAATTTATTCCCATTCAATCGGTTGAACGCTGGCAGCTAAGCAACGCGCCCGTTCTGTCAATGGCTGCTTACAAAGCTTCGCTCGATATTTTTGATGAAGTGGGCATGGATAAGCTCAATGTCAAAAGTAAAGAATTGACTGCTTACCTGGAATTTATCATTGGCGAGATCAACAAACAAAAAAACAACTGCCTCGAAATTATTACACCAAAAGCCAACCGTGGCTGCCAGATAAGCATTGTAGCCCATGGCCAGGGAAAAGCACTGTACAATAAACTGATTGAAAATGGTGTGATTCCCGATTGGAGAGAACCCAACGTGATACGCTGCGCGCCGGTACCATTGTATAATTCATTTGAAGACATTTATAGGTTTGGTGAGATTTTGTTGAGGCTGTTGTAACAAAAATTAAAATGCCGCTTCGTCATCGCGAGGAGGTACGACGAAGCGATCTCAAACATAGCTTTACTAAATTGAGATTGCTTCGCTAACGCTCGCAATGACGCTTATGTCATACTGAGCGGGATTGAAGTGTGACATAATAGTGGGTAAAAAATCCAGCGAAAGCCCCTCTTCGTAAATAAACCATGATAAAAACAATCACTCTATTATCCTGTTTATTGATGAGCCTGTTTATTCAAACCGAAAAAACCCCGCTTAAGTACATTGCCTTTGGCGATTCCTATACCATTTGCACCGGTACGTCAAGCGATGAGCAGCACTGGCCAAATAATTTAGCCAAACATTTAACCGAAGGCGGCATTACAACAACACTTATCTCCAACCCATCCCGCAATGGTTTCAGCACCCAAAACCTTATTGACCATGAGTTGCCTCTGTTAAAGAATACCACCATTGATTTTGCCACTTTATTAATTGGCGTGAACGATTGGGTAAGAGTGGTTGACATTAACACCTATCACAAAAACCTGAACCTTTGCATTGATGAGATTCAAAAAAAGCTAAGCAATAAAAAACACCTTATTTTGCTTACCATTCCCGATTTTGGCGTTACACCACAAGGCGCCTTGTATGGCAGTGGAAGAAATATTTCGGCGGGCATTTCCGAATTCAATAATATTATTAAAAGCGAAGCTAAAAAGAGAGGACTGGTTTGCGTAGACCTTTATCCTGTATCGCTGCAAATGAAAAACAATAAAGATCTTGTAGCTGCCGACGGCCTTCATCCTTCGGCTAAAGAATATGCCATTTGGGAGAACCTGATTTTACCTGAAGCCAAAAAACTGCTCACAAATTAATGAATGGGCTGCATATTTTTAGTACTTTAGTAAGGCAATACTCCCTATGCGCTTAACTAAAATAGTATTTCTTTTTTTTGTTTGCACCTCAGTGTGTGTAAGCGGTTTTGCGCAACAAGCAACTTTCGACAGCTTAAAGAAATTGTTGCCCAAAACCACTGCAGCTCAAAAACGTGCCGCGCTTTTAATGGATATTGCCAAAAGCATTTACAATGCCATTCCCGACTCTTCTATCGGTTATTGCGAACAGGCTGAAAAGCTAAGTAAAAGCAATAACCTTGAAGTAGAAGAAGCTTACTCCCTGCATTGCGAATGCCGCTACCTGCTTTTAAAAGGCGATTTGAAAAGCACCATCGAAAAACTGAACAAAGCCATTTCCCTGTTTGAAAAACATAAAGAACAAAAAGGCCTTGCAAAGGCTTATTCACTCAAATCAATTGCCCTTGCACGACTCGATAAAAATGATGAAAGACTGGAGTATTTACTAAAAGCAAAAAACATTTATGGTGAAGCAAAAGATGAGGAGGGCTTATCCCATGTCATGTTAAACCTCGCCGATGCTTATATTGATGTTAAGAGGTACGATGAAGCGATCAGGGAACTGGAAGAACGTTCTAAACTGGCCATTAAAGATAACGGCGCTGAGTTTTACGCGGAGAACCACTATGGGCACATTTATTACGACCTGGATAAAACCGATGAGGCTATTACGCATTATAAAAAAGCAACCGAAATTGCCCACCGCTATAAAATGCTCGACAGCGAGATCACCGGTTTAACACATATTGCCGAGTGCTATCAAAAAAAGAAAGATCATTTAGTAGCCAGGGGCTACTATTTTCAAGCATTGGACCTTGCCAGGCAACACCATTTGATGGTAGAGGAAGCCGACGCCTTAAAGGGAATGACCAACGTGTATGAGGCCGACCAGGATTTTAAGAATGCTTACCATTCACTCAAACAGTATAAAACCATCCAGGACTCCATTTTCAACATCGAAAAAGTGAAGAGTATCAATGACATTGAACATAAATTGCAATTAACCGAAAAAGAAAAGATCATTGCAGAGCAAAACCTGGCCCTTGAAAAAGAAAAGGTGGAGCTGGCCTCTTCAAAAACAAAAGGCCTGATGCTGGTAGCCGGCCTGGTGATCGTCGGCATTGCTTTTATGTTCCTTTTCTATTATAACCGCCGCACAACCAGGTTGTTTTCTCTCATTAAAAAACAAAAAACTGAAGTCGAGATCCAGAAAGAGATCATTGAACTAAAGAACAAGGAAGTGATGGATTCCATTACTTATGCCCGCTACATACAGGGCAGCATGTTGCCGTCCGAAAAATCAATGAATGCCTTGTTTAAGGAAAATTTTGTGCTGTATAAACCTAAAGACATTGTGGCCGGCGATTTTTACTGGACCGAATCTATTGACAACAAAACTTTTTTACTGGTAGGAGATTGTACAGGCCATGGCGTGCCCGGCGCTATGGTAAGCATTGTTGCCTGCAATGCCATTAACAGGGCTGTAAAAGAATTTAAACTAACCGACCCGGCGCTTATTTTTGATAAGGTGAATGACCTGATGCAGGAAACCTTCTCGAAAAGCGATTATGAAGTAAAGGATGGCATGGACGCGGCCTTATGCGTGGTTGATCGCAGCACTATGAAGCTGCATATTGCCGCAGCCTATAACCCGGTATGGATTGTGAGTCCTCCGGCCATTAAAACCGAGCTTTGGGAAGAGTCGTGGAAGCTTTCGCAAGTTACAGCCGACAAACAACCTATTGGAAAGTTTGAGGAGAAAGTTGTGCCTTTTCAGCTAAAAACAGTTGGCATTGAAAAGGGAGAGATGATCTACCTGTTTACCGATGGCTATGCCGACCAGTTTGGCGGACCTAAAGGCAAAAAATTCAAATACAAGCAATTCCAGGAAGTGCTTACCAAAGTGGCGCAGTTCCCCGCGCCCGAACAAAAAGACATATTGAACAGCACCATTGAGAATTGGCGTGGAAAGCTCGACCAGGTGGATGACATCCTGGTTGTTGGCATAAGGGTTTAAAGGCCGAAATTCCCGTTTATTTTTCGGGAAGCTATCGGGAAATAATGCTTAAATTTGCCACCTGTTATGGCCGATTCACCAGAAGAAACATCCGCGCAAATGTCCTTTATGGGACATTTGGAAGCATTGAGATGGCATTTAATGCGCAGCGCCATAGCTATTGTAGTGGTTGCCACAACCCTGTTCTTTTGCAATAATTTTTTATTCGACACGGTTATATTTGGCCCCTTAAAACAGGACTTTATTTCCTATAAGGTGTTGTGCTCCCTTGGCCATCATGTGGGCGCCGGTGATGCCATGTGCATGACGTTGAAAGACCCGCACTTGCAAACCTTATCTGCTTCGGAGCAGTTCTTCACCCATATGTGGATCGCCATATTAGGTGGCTTGATCTTATCTTTTCCGTATATCCTTTTTGAATTGTGGCGCTTTATTAAGCCTGCATTAAAAAATTCCGAATCACGGCCTGCAAAATGGTTCGTGATCGTAGCCTCTATTCTTTTCCTGATCGGGATCTTTTTCGGGTATTTCCTGCTGTTCCCCATGTCCTACAATTTCCTCATTAACTACCAGCTTTCGGATAGTGCTATTGTACAAACCAATAATACACTGGACGATTACATTTCCCTCATCTCTACCATGACCCTGGTGTCGGGTGTTATTTTTGAGTTACCGGTGCTGGTGTATTTTTTAACCCGCCTTGGTATTTTAACACCTGACTTTATGCGCAAGTACCGTAAGTATGCGGTGGTTGTTATTTTAATAGCCGCCGCCATCATTACGCCATCGCCCGATGTCACTTCGCAAATGGTGGTAGCCATTCCCATGTACCTGCTTTACGAAGTGAGTATCTTTGTAAGCGCTTATGTCATTAAAAAAAATAAATAAACCATATGTCAAACCAGGTTAAAGAGTTTAACGACTACCGCGCAAAAATGAACGAGGTTATCTTAGGAAAAGATAATTTAGTGATTAAACGTTTATTTAATTTAGATACACAAACCTACTCCGAAGGGGCGCTCAATGTAAAAACCAAGGAACTGTTAGGTCTTGTAGCCAGCATGGTGCTGCGTTGCGACGATTGCATTAAGTACCACCTTGAAAAATGCCACGAGCAGGGCTGCACCACCCAAGAGATCTATGAAGTGTTTGCCGTTGCCAATATTGTTGGCGGAACCATCGTTATTCCTCATACCCGCCGTGGCGCCGAGTTTTGGGAAGAGCTGATTAAGCACTAATTTTTTTCTGTAACTTTTTTTCATCTCTCCGTTATGCGGGCAGATGAAGCTTCAAAACTATATCATCCCCTTTTTTGTCGGCACCAATGTATTGGCGCAAACAGATAATGGTTTCTTTCCAAAGATGAGCTTTGGCTTCACGCATTCAACTTACACCAGCGTTTCTTTTAATCACCTCTCCATAAAACCGGCGTTCAAAAAAGAGGACGGCAACGCACCACACGAACCTTTCAAGGTAACGGAAATACAATATGGTTTTGGCATTGGCACTTTTTTATGGATGCCTCTGAGCGACTATATAGTATTCAAACCAAAAATAGAAGGCACCTTTACCAATACCTGCTTAAAACAGGCAGGCTGTGTGTATGCCACTTCCTTCGACATCAGCATTTCGCATGGATTTGCAATAGCCCTTGACGCGCCAAACACCAACGGCACCATACACGTGGCAAAAGACATGAGCTGCTATTTAACCTCCAAACAGCCTTACCTGTTAATTGGACCGAAAATAAACCTTAAGAAATTCGATGCAGGTTATCTTGGTAAAGGCTATCAGAATGAACTTAATTTTGGAGCATTCATAGGTTATGGCATCAATTTCGAGTTTCATGGAACCAATTACGCTCCCGAAATTTACTATGCCCTTTCCACCACCGGGCAAAACGAATACAATGGTTCCAAAAAGGTGGCGCATACCATTACAATGGCCCTTAACTTTTTTTAATTGTCAGAATATTAAGAACATTCAATCCGCCAGCTGGCGGATTGTGAATATTGGAAACTGTCTCTATTCATATTCAAGTCCTTCGGACTTGTGCAGAAAAGTGTCAATCTTTCTAATTTATTCAGGAAACCCGAAGGGTTTCAATATGAATAGAGAATGACGATAATATGATGCCCAACCCCGAAGGGGTTGGATAATAAAACAAACCGGAAACAATTCAACAACTACAGCGAAATCGTGATGTTGCCACTACCTTCTGTCAGGTCGGGCGGCTTAGGCAAGGTACCAAACTTGCAGCGGTTGTTCTCCGGGTTCCTGTCAATGAGTTTATTGTAGGGATCAAGTCCTGCCGAGGTCGGTTCTTTATCTACTGTAAACTCAAAGGTTTGTACAGGCTTATCCATTTTTATTTTTTTGAACACAAGTTCTTTATCCACCTTTTTGCCATTCACCTCATTGCTCACAAAAACACCAATGTCCATCCAGTCATTAACCGGCACGGCTTTGCTCTTGCCCAATGTATCTGCCTTAAATTTAACCGAGCCAACCGTTAAGGTTACTTTGTATTTGCCATCGGCTTGTTTTACCGATTTAAGGTCTTTCACATAATTCTCATAAATGGTAATGTCTTCAAACAAATCTTTAATCACATACTGCATGCTGTCGGGAGTGGACAATTTCATGTTAGCCACAAACTCTTTAGCATTGGTATAAGGCGCGCTTTGAAAACCCACTTTTTTGATATAGCGTTTCAGCGCGGCATTAACCGAATCTTCGCCAATATAATCCCTCAGCGCGTACATAATGAGGCAACCTTTGTTGTAATGGATGTATTGCTGGTTCTCAGCCAGCATAATTGGCAATTCCCGTTTTTTTTCGGTAGCACGGCCAATTAAATATTTATTCAGGGCGTCCTTCAAAAACTTATGCATGGCCTCTTTACCATATTCTTTTTCCATGACCATTAAGGCACTGTACTCCGCCATTGATTCGCTCATTAAGGTAGAGCCCTGTACATTGGCGCCAATAACCTGGTGTGCCCACCATTGGTGGCCAACCTCGTGCGCTGTAACATAGAATGGGTAATCGATGCTCAACGGATCGTTCTCATCCACATCCGCAATAAAACCAATGCTTTCCGAATAAGGGATGGTATTAGGGAACGATTGTGCAAAAGAGGCATAACGTGGAAATTCCAGGATCCGAACCTGCTTGTGCTGATAAGGACTAAAGGCTTTCTCGTAATAAGCCAGCGATTTCTTAATGGACTTTATCATCCGGTCAAGGTTATACTCATGTCCTTTGTGATAATAGATCTCGATATTGATGTCATTGTATTTATCCTTCTTCACCTCGTAACGGGCCGATAAGAAGGAATAGAAATTAAGGATAGGACAATCCATTTTATAATGGAAATAGCGGCGGTTATCCTTGGTATATTCCTTCATTAAATAACCTGGCGCAATGGCTATCTGGTCGGGAACCGTGCTTACCACACATTCAAAATTGATCCAGTCGGCATCGTTGCTGATATAGGTATTGGCATAACCGGTGGTGTCATCAATATTTAACATACGCGGCTTAGGTGCCAGCTTATATTTCCTTCTTGCTTCATTTTCACCAAGCTCAAAACCTTCGTTATACCCAATAGAAGGCAGCAGGGAATTATTGATGAAGGTTCCGTTATACACCACATCCGATTTTTCATCGTTGCTGAACCAGCTCTTGCGCAGGTAATCGATGGTGTAATCCAGTTTAAGGGAATCGCCGGGTTGCAATGGCGTGTTAAGCTTAAATACTTTTACAAAAAAATCTTTGTCGTTAATGATCTCCTTATTCGCATAGGAAAGGGCAAGCGATTTGAGCTCCACATTCATATTGTAGTTAACAATAATGGTATCCAATGGCTGCTTATGCTTGTTCTTTAAATAATAATAACCCTTGAATTTAGCGCCAAGCTCTTCAGGAAAGAGATCAACCTCAACATAACTTGTCACCACACGTGGCTGCAGGGTTTTTTGAAAATGCTTATAGGTTTGCTCGAACTTAGCCTGTTCCTTCTCAATCTCTTTACGCGACATCATTTTGTTGGCTATTTTAATGTTGTAATAGATCAGTGAGCCAATACCAATAAACACAATGCCTGCTGCAACCGCCACGATCCTGAATTGTTTGTGTGAATCGTATTTTGAAAAGCGGAACCTGGCTTTCAAACCTTTTTCCTTACCCCTTAAATAAAAGCGGATTGAGATAACAAATAAAATAGCAATAACAGCCAGCCAGTACAATTTGAACGTGTAAAAGATTGGTGTGGTGTGCCCATAACCGTTCATGTCGCTGTATGGCAACAGTGGTCCGCTGGAGTTGAAATTATACAAAGGATTATCCAATTGCATCTGGGTGAAGATGATGCGAATTAAAAACGCAACAATAAATGAGATGACAAAACCAACATACTTATTGCTTACCATAAATTGCACAATAAAACACAGGGCTGTTACCAATGCTAAGCTAACGAATGAGCGGCCATAAAGGCTGGTAAGGTATTGCCCGATCTCAAAATGATAATAGCCTTTTAAAGATTGGATGATAATACCTGTTAAAATAGCGCCTGTTAACCCTAAAGCTACCGACCCCAGTAAACCCAGGTATTTACCCATAACAAGCGTAGACGATTTTATTGGAGAAGCTCCTACCAACTCGTCGACCTTGAATTGTTTTTCATTGAACACTAAATTTCCTGAATAAAAAATAATCAGGATCGACAGCATGAACTGGAACATGTTGCCGGTTTGCTGAACGACATTGTAGGTAACAGGATATACTTCCGTACCAAATATGAGGGAACTGAAGCTGCTTACCAGGTAGGCCAGTACAGCACCCAATACCAGCATAATAATAAAGAAATAACTTTTTATAATGCGCTTAAACTCAAAACGTGCGATAAACAACAGCTGGTTCCAAAACGCTTTTCCGCTGCTGCTAATGGTTACCTTTGGCAATTCCGATACGTGTTGTATAGCCTGTGTTTGCGGCGAATAGCTTTCTTCTTTTTTCTTGAACCAACGTTTTGGTGGGTTTAAGAATTGCGAAAAATTAAACTTTACATAACTGAACCACATGATGAGCAGTCCCAGTCCTAACCATACCAGGCGATTATACAATAATTCATCGGTCAATGCCAGCAGGCGTTCGTTTTGCTCAGACGGTGTCCAGTATTGTGTCACTTTATTCAGGGCCTTGTTACCGTAAGGATCGAGCATGGCTGCCATAGATTGATAATCAATATCCGACAGGACGGAATTAGCTGCCAGGTCGAATAAAAAGAAAATAACCGTGAACAGGTAGGCAATGGTAGTATTGCGCAAAAAGGTGGTCAGTGAAAAATAAATAGTACCAAATAATAAGGTATTGGGAACAACAAAGTACAGGAAGGGCTGGATGTAATTATATAAATGAATAGGTCCTATGGTTGGTTGCCCCTGCCCGATAACGCTTCCTAAGAGTAAGCCAAACAATTGCCCGCTAAATACAAACAGGGCAATGATGAGCACGCCAAAAAAGCGCCCGAAAAAATAAGAGGCTTTTGTAATGGGCTTGGTAAAAAACAAAGAGTGCGAGTTAAACTCAAAATCGCGCTGAATGGCCGTTGCCATAATGGCAATGATGATCATGTTATGGATGAGCGCCAGGATATTCTGGTTAAACGCCAGGTACAAGCTGGCATTGGCTATCGCACTGTTCAGGTAAGTATTGCTGTCGCTTGAGCCTAAAGGAATAACGCCCGAAGCTGCCAGCGAAAGAAATAAATAGAATGCAAAATAAATACTAAAAAACACATAGGTAGATGGTTTTTTGAGTGCATATTTTAATTCGAAACGAAGAATTTCTAAAAACATAGTTGAATTTTTTATAATGTATAATGCTTTATAAACACAGGCAATGTTGCCATGCATTTAATTTCCTTACATGATATTTGAGAAATAAACATCTTCCAGGTCCGGCTCTACTACTGAAAACTGGCTATCGGGCAATGTATCGCTCTTCACATGAATCAACACTTTCCCTTCAACCACCTTGGCCGAAATGATCTTGTACTTTTCCTTATAGGCGTTCAGCTCTGTTTTATCAATCAGCATTTTCCAAACAGTATTGCGCATCTGTTCAATGGCATCGCTTGGCTTGGCATCCAGTAGTACTTGTCCGCGATTCATGATCACCATGCGAGGGCACAGGTTTTTAATATCCTCCACAATGTGGGTGGAAAGGATGACGATGATGTTCTCACCCAGGTCGCTTAAAATATTATGGAAACGGTTGCGTTCTGCAGGATCTAAGCCCGCGGTGGGCTCATCCACAATAATTAATTTTGGATTGCCCAGTAAGGCCTGCGCAATGCCAAAACGCTGGCGCATACCGCCCGAGTATTCACTCAGGTTGCGCCTGCGGGCTTCGAATAAATTGGTTTGGTTCAGTAAGGCATCGCAAATTTCCTTACGCTCCGCTTTATTATTAATTCCTTTAAGCACGGCAAAGTGGTGCAGCATGTCTTCTGCATTTACTTTAGGATAAAAACCAAAATCCTGGGGAAGGTAGCCAAGCACTTTTCTAAGTTCCTCCTTTTGTTTAATCACATCAATATCACCCAGCATAATGGTTCCCGTATCCGGGTCCTGCAGGGTTGAGATGGTTCTCATTAACGTGGATTTACCGGCGCCGTTTGGACCCAGCAGGCCAAACATACCTGGAGAAATGGTTAAACTGACATCGGTTAAAGCTTTCAAGCCGTTAGTGTATGTTTTGGAAACATTAGAAATGGTTAATTTCATAAAAAAATAGTTTTACCAAATATAAAACCATTTTTAAGTAATACGTGCAGCTTTACACATATATATTACCATTCACACGAAAAATTATGAATTATGATTACGAAACAATTACGAATATACGAATTGGCAATAACTAAAGGCAATTCGTATATTCGTATAAATTCGTAATCATTTTAATCAATACGCTTTAAGTTCAGCTCTTTTGGCTTGCTGATAACCATAGGGAATTTTTCGATCTTCACCGAACTGCTGTCCAAACCAAAAGCCTTAGCCTCGCTTAAGCTGAAACGTTTCAATAAGAAATACACGTTCAGGATCATTTTTTCGAAGAAAGGCAGATCATTTTCATAACTCAGGAATTTTTCGAGCACCACAAATTTAAAATCGCCAATTACATTGTTTTTGTTCAGGGATTCATAACGGCTGGTAATATCCACTTCTTTGTTCTTCACCATATCTGCCACCACATGTCTGAACATGAGGTTTATTTTTGGAGCAACCCTGAAACCAAGCCTGAAATCGATCCTCACAATATCTTCCTCCGCAATCTGGGTCACCTTATAATCCATGCGGTAAGGCTCGTCCACCACATCCACGTGCACAAACCAATACACATCGGCTTTTTTAGGGCGTTTTTGTAAAATGGAATAGATCACCTTCGATTCGATGGTACTCGGATTATTGGCGCTGGTCATGTATACCAGGTGGGTGGCATATTTTTGGATGGAAGGATCGGCACTCAGGTCAACCAGCATTTGCTTGTAATTGGCCAGGGGAACAATGTCGGTATAACGCTGCCTGATAATTTTGGCCATGTACCAGCAACCCATAATACCCGACAGCAGCAGGGCAATAATAAGTGTAATGTAACCGCCTTTCGGGAATTTTTCGAGGTTGGCAATCAAGAAAGCACCTTCCACAATAATATAGGTTACCACAAAAACATAAATAAACACTTTCGGGAATTTTTTGAGGGTCATGAAAAAGGCCAGCAAACGCGACGACATGATCATTCCCAAAATAATGGTTAAGCCGTAAGCCGCCTCCATTTCTTTCGATTCCTTAAAGAAAAGCACAATGAACACACAACCTATGTAAAGCAGCCAGTTGATGGATGGAATGTACATTTGCCCTTTGAGATCGGTTGGGTACTTGATCTCTACTTTTGGCCAGAAGTTGAGGCGCATGGCCTCGTTGATGAGCGTAAACGAACCACTAATGAGGGCCTGTGAAGCCACCACCGTAGCAATGGTGGCAATGCCAATACCTACCGGCAGGAACCAGTTCGGCATAATGGAATAAAAGGGGTTGGAACCATCGAGTGTTTGGCCGTCGCGGGATACCAGCCAGGCTGTTTGGCCCATATAGTTAAGCACCAGCATTAATTTAACAAAGATCCAGCTGATACGGATGTTCTTTCTGCCGCAATGCCCCATATCGGAGTACAAGGCCTCGGCCCCTGTAGTACAAAGAAATACTGCGCCCAGCAACCAAAACGCGCCTTTGTGGGTAAACAACAAATGCAGGCCGTAATAAGGATTTAATGCTTTAAGCACTGTAAGGTTGTGCGAAAGGCTCAGTAAACCCATGGTACCAAGGGTAAGGAACCAAACCAGCATAATGGGCCCAAAGAATTTACCAATGAATTTTGTTCCGAACTGCTGTATAAAGAACAATAAGGTGATAATGGCAATAACAATTGGAATGGTATGAATGTGGCTGAAACGCGGGATCAGCGTTAAGCCCTCAATAGCTGAAGCAACAGAAATGGGCGGAGTGATGATTCCTTCTCCTAAAATACAGCATCCGCCAATAATGGCCGGGAAGATGAGCCATTTGCGTTTTGCCTTTTTAATGAGAGCGTACAGCGAAAAAATACCACCCTCTCCTTTATTATCCGCTTTTAAAGTAAAGATCACATATTTAATAGTGGTTTGCAGGGTCAGTGTCCAAAACACCAGCGACATTCCTCCTAAAATCACATCGGCATTAATGGGTCCATCGCCAACAATGGCTTTCATCACATAAAGCGGCGAGGTACCAATATCTCCATAAATAATTCCAAGAGTAACTAAAAGGCCGGCAGCGGTAACTTTGCTCAAATGACCATGATGATGAGATCCCATGAAAAAGATTTGTTTAGGACAGCAAAATTACTACTAATACAGACGCTAAAATGGATTTTCGACGAAATAAATATGAAATAAAAAGGGCCTAAAATTTGACTTTTTGGTGCAAAAGCCGTTTACTTGCAAAAAGCCGATTTTAACGTTCCTTTTGAATATTTTTCCCTATCTTTAAATACTAAAATCTAATTTTGGTATTTGCCTTAATCCATTATTCAGTATGAAAAATTACATAAACACAATCCTGCTTGGCTGCCTGTTTTTTTCGTTAAACATGAGTGCGGCTTATCGTGCGGCTGATATAACCTATAGATGGTTAAATGGTTACACTTATCAAATAAAGTATACCACCTACACCACTAATTTTTCGCCCGATAATTACTGCGAAATTGATTCCATTTGCTTTGGTGATGGCAGCAATGGCGCATTGATACGCAGTAATGGTCCCTCTATTGACTGTGCTGTTCCGGCGCATGATGGCGTTGCGGTGTCCGCAACCGTAAAAATGAACGAATACGTTGTTATTCACACCTATCCAGGTCCGGGGAATTATACCATTTGTTTTAATCAGCCAAACAGGAACGTCGGCATTACTAACATTCCCAGTTCCATTAACCAACCAATGTCCCTTGAATGTTTCTTAGCCATCTCCTCTTTTGGGGGGCCAAATACCAATCCCATTTTTTCAAACATACCTGTAGCGTTTGGTTGTATGAATAGCGGATGTTTTAGCTACGATCCGCAAGCTGCGGGTGACATTGACGGCGACAGTTTATCCTTTGAACTGGCTCCTTGCCTGGTTTCAGGTTTTATATACCCTAATGCCGGTACAGGTGGCACATTAAGCATTAACCCTGTGACGGGTTTATTAAGCTGGTGCAATCCACAAGTTGCCGGCGATTACAACGTAGTGATACGAATTAAAGAGTGGAGGAATGATGGTAGCGGAAACTATTCACTGGTTGGCATTGTAAACAGAGATACCCAATTTACCATTGAAAGCTGCACAGGAATAAACGATATGACCGGTAAAAACCAGGACATAACAGTATACCCTAATCCTGTTAGCGATTACCTGGAAATTAAGTTTGGTGATGCATTTGATGAACCCTGCACCATTGAGCTCACCGACATTACCGGCAAAACAGTTACCTGCTTATGGAAAGACTCGGCTATTAAACCATCCATGACCTTTAGCACAAAAGAACTGAGCAGCGGCATTTACTTTGTAAAAGTGAGCAGTAAAAATAAAACCCTTATCAAAAAATTAGTCAAGCAATAAATAAAAGGTATGTTAAGATTGAAATTTGTTTTGGTGAGTTTATGTTGCATGGGTTTTTCTCTTGTATCAAAAGCTACACATAACCGCGCGGGCGAAATTACCTATAAATGGCTTTATGGTTTTACCTATGAAATCAAAGTAACCACTTACACTAATATAGGAAGCTCTGGTCTTGCCGACCGCTGCCAGGATACCGTTTACTTTGGAGATGGAAGCCATGCAACCGTTAACAGGTCAAACGGACTAAGTACCATTTGCGCCGGTTTTGGCAACGATGGTGTTCCCATTAATTTTACCATTAAATTGAATGAGTATGTAACAATGCATACCTATCCCGGGCCAGGAAATTACATCATCAGCATGGAAGATCCTAACCGGAATGCAGGGATTGTTAATGTTCCCAATTCGGTTAACCAGGTGTTTTACATCGAATCCTTATTGGTTATTTCAACCTCTGGTTCCACCCATAATGACTCTCCAATACTTACATTTCCTCCCATCGACAAGGGCTGTCTTACTCAATGTTTTTACCACAATCCCGGTGCTTATGATACCGACGGCGACAGCTTGTCTTATGAATTGACGTATTGCAGAGGCACTGGCGGTGCAATATGTCCGGGCTACGCTTATCCTGCAAACGGTGGCGGAACATTTAAAGTTGATTCGGTAACGGGTACCCTTACCTGGTGTACACCACAGTTACAGGGCGAATACAACCTGGCCATGTATATTAAAGAATGGCGCATGGATGCCAGCAACCATTATGTATTGATTGGTTATGTGATAAGGGATTTGCAGGTTGATATAGGAACCTGCAACAACAACGATCCTGATGTGGTTAATATAGCGGATACCTGTGTGGTAGCCACCAGTAACCTTATCGTTAATGTTTCGGCAAACGACCCCGACGGCAACGTTCTTACACTCACGGCCAATGGTGAGCCCTTTCATACAGGCAGCACATCTTCTACTTTTACATCAACACCTGCCGCTTCGTCGGTCAACGGAACGTTTAGCTGGACCCCTGATCTTGCTGCTATCAGACGAATCCCTTACCAGGTAACGATAAAAGCGGAAGACTCGAATCCACAAATTAACCTGGTGCATTTCAATACCTTTACCATAAAGGTATTACCCGATGGTCCAATAAATTTGTCAACTACTCCATCCAACGATTTCATTGTATTAAAATGGAACAAGCCCTCAACCTATTCCACAACCGGAAATAATAAGCTTTTCAGGTACATGGTTTACCGCAAAACCGGCCTCTCCAATTGGGTTCATTCCAATAAGGAAACGATACCACCTGCTTACACAGGCTTTACCTTCTTAGGTTACAGCAACAACTCTGTGAATGATACCATCTTGTTCGATTTTAATTCCGGTAATCCTTTTACTCCCGCACAGGATTACAGCTATGTGGTATTGGCACAATACGACGACGGCTCTACAAGTTATGTTTCAAATATTGCGTCGAGCCAGATTTATGTGGGGATAAAGGAAATAGGCCTTGCAAATTCCGACATCAGCATTTCCCCTAATCCTGTTACCGAAACAGCACTCGTATCTTTCAATAAACCGGTTGATGGGTCGTGCACCATTGAATTGGTTGATGTAACCGGCAGGAACATGAGAACCTTTGTAACCGATCGGTCTTCTGTTAAACAAAACACCTACGCCATTAATATGGAAGATTTTAATTCGGGCATTTATTTTATAAAGATCATCCACAACGATCAAATCATTACCAAAAAAATTATCAAGCAATAAATCATTCATCATGTTCAGCATCAGGCATTATATCATCACACTTTTTTGTTTAGCCTTTGTTATACAGGCAAAAGCGACGCATAACCGTGCAGGGGAAATTACGTACCAATGGCTTTATGGATATACCTATCGCATAAAAGTGACCACGTATACAAACATTGGCTCATCGGGCTTAGCCGACAGGTGTGCCGATACAGTAGATTTTGGGGATGGAAGCCCACGCAAGGAGGTACCAAGAACTAATGGGTTATCAAATATCTGTTCTCCGCCTGCAAGGGATGGCGAACCACTTTCCGGAACCATTAAATTAAATGAATATGTTGTTATTCATACTTTCCCGGGTCCGGGTAATTATAAAATAAGCATGCAGGATCCAAACAGGAATGCCGGTGTTATTAATTTACCCAACTCCGTCAACCAGGTATTTTATATTGAATCCCTGCTGGTGATCCCATCCTTCTCCACCCTCAAAAATGATTCTCCGGTATTAACCTTTCCTCCTATTGATAAAGGCTGCCTTGGTAAGTGCTTTATGCATAATCCCGGCGCCTATGATGTGGATGGCGATAGTTTATCCTACGAGTTAACCTATTGCAGGGGTATAGGCGGCGCCATGTGTCCCGGATACACGTATCCTGCAACCGGAGGCGGCACTTATAATGTAAACGCTACAACAGGAACGTTAACCTGGTGCTCGCCTCAATTACAGGGAGAATACAATTTAGCCATGATCATACGTGAATGGCGCAAAAAAGATGACGGGGAATATTTTTTAATAGGTTATGTGTTACGCGATCTGCAGGTGGATGTGAGCACCTGTATCAATAACTCACCCAGCATACTGGCTGTAACCGATACCTGCATTTTGGCAGGAACGTTATTGACCCGTACCATTACAGCCACCGATCCTGATGGTGATGTGTTGACCTTGAATGCAAATGGCGGACCTTTTGGTGTTGTGCCTCCTGTGGCTACATTTGCAGCCCCTGTTACTTCCACCCCGGCACACGGTTTATTCAGCTGGCAAACAAGCTGCGAGCACATTCGTAAAACGCCTTACCAGGTAACCATAAAAGCGGAAGACCAGGACCCAAACATTAACCTTGTTGATTTTAAAACTTTTAATATTACCGTGGTAGCGCCACCGCCCCTTAATTTAACGGCAACCCCTTTGGGTACAAGTGTAAAACTGCAATGGAACCTTCCAACCTGCCAGCTCACTACGGGCAATAACAAAATATTATGTTATTATGTTTACCGTAAATCCGATTGCCTGCCATGGGTACATTCGTCATGCGAAACCGGTGTGCCGGGCTATACAGGGTTTACTTATATTGGCCGTACTACCGGCATCAACGATACTCAATTCCTTGATACAAACGCGGGCAACGGCTTATCGCAGGGTACCAATTACAGCTACCTGGTAGTGGCCGTGTATACCGACGGTTCGCAAAGTTACGCCTCAAACCAGGTATGTGTGCAGCTAAAACGTGATGTACCTATTTTAACGAATGTGGATGTTACCGCTACCGATGTTACCAATGGTTCTATTGACATTAAATGGATAAAACCGGTACTGGGTGTTAACGCGCTTGATACGGTTGCTGTTCCCGGCCCATACGAGTTCAGGTTAACGTATCACAGTGGCTTTACCGGAACCTTCACACCGGTTTACTCTGTTAGCCACCCGTATTTTGCCGGCTTTAACCAGGGGCCTGATACTTCATTCTCACACATTGGTAATGCGGGCTCACAGTTAAACACACAAACAATACCTCATACCTATAAAATTGAATTTTATGCCAACGGACAATTTGTAGGTGCGGGGCAAAAAGCTTCTTCCGTATTTCTGACACTGACACCTGGCGACAACCAAATGATCTTGAACTGGTCGGAACAGGTGCCATGGTTAAATACCACAACCGAGATCTATGAAAAAGGCCCGTCTTCGTCCAGCTATGTATTAATTGGCAGCACTACACAACACCAGTATACTACTACAGGCTTAACAAACGGGGCCCTGTATTGTTATAAAGTAAAAACCACGGGTGCTTATTCCGATCCAACGATCCCTGCTCCACTCTTGAACTTCTCACAGGAGGCCTGCGACAGACCACGCGACATGACTCCTCCGTGCGCTCCTAGCCTGGAGATCGTTTCCGATTGCCAGGTGCCAAGCCTCATGCTGCAGTGGAACAATCCAAACCATTCGTGCAGCGACGACGCCGTGAAATATAATATTTATGTTTCCGAAACCGAAGACTCAGATCTTGTGCTGTCCGATTCTTTAAAGAACATGAATGACACCTTGCTGGCTTTTGATGACCTGACCTCTATAGCAGGCTGCTATGCCATTACCGCGGTAGATTCGTTTGGGAACGAAAGCGCGCAAAGTCAGAAGATTTGTGTGGATAATTGTCCTGAGTACGAGTTGCCAAACGTCATCACCATTAACGGTGATGGTGTGAACGACTTTTTTAAACCTATTAAAAACAAATTCATCAAAGACATTGATCTTAAAGTTTATAACCGGTGGGGCACACTTGTGTTTGAAACTACCGATCCGAAGATTAACTGGGATGGAAAAGTGATACAGTCTAAACTGCAAAGTACCGAAGGCACTTATTTTTACGTCTGCCAGGTAAATGAGATTCGTGTAACGGGTATTAAAGAACGTTATTTAAAAGGCTTTATACAGATCTTTAATAAATAAGACAGGGTTTATAACTGTATGTCGAAAAGAACAACACTTATATTTTCTGTTTTAGTTGGCTACATTGTTCTGCAGTTCCTGTGGTGGGAAGTGTTGCTGGTAAGGCAGTCCAATGACATCATTACCAGGGAACAAAAAATCACCGCCATTTCCTCTACCAACGATCAGTTGATTGAAAGGGATATTGACCTGCTTGAAAAAAAGAAAATGAAGCGCGTGTATATGATCACGGGCGAAGGCACTGTTTTTTTACTCATCCTGTTATTCGGCATCTACATGGTGCGGCGCTCTGTTAAAAAAGAAACCCAGCTGGCCAATCAGCAAAAAAATTTCATCTCAAGTGTCTCTCATGAATTAAAAACACCCATTGCCGCTACCAAGCTTCAGCTCCAAACACTTATTAAGCATGAACTCGACCGCGATAAGCAAAAACAATTACTGAACAACGCGCTTGGCGAAACGGAACGGCTTCACAAATTAGTTGACAATGTTTTATTAGCCAATCAAATTGAGAATAATAATCTTACCACTCAAAAAGAGAACTGCAACCTGAGCGAAGTCATTGAAAATACCATGACACGCTATTTTCAAAACAGACTCGATAGCGGTGAGTTGACATACACCGTAGAGAAAGCTATTTTTTATTCGCTGGATAAAGACCTGTTTCCTTCCGTAATTATTAACCTTATTGAGAACTCCATAAAATATTCGTTCGATGCCGTTCGTATAACCGTATGCCTGAAGAATCACAACAACCATCCTGTACTTGAGGTGGCCGACCAGGGCATTGGCATTTCTGATGCTGAGAAACAGCAGGTGTTCGATAAGTTCTTTCGCAGTGGCAATGAAGATACCCGGCGAACCAAAGGCACCGGTATTGGCTTATTCATTGTGAAACGCATCTGCGACCTTCATCATGCAAAAATTAAAGTACTAAACAATAACCCCCGTGGAAGTATTTTCCGCATCCAGTTTTAATATGACCAGATCATTTATTTCAGCCTGCTTAATAGTATTGCTTGTATCCTGCACCCAAAATCAGGAAAAAAAAGTAACAGAGATTGACAAGCCCGCTACTTTATCATACGCCAGGCGTTTTAATATTAAAAAAGAAAAGGATTACACCGTACTCGAATTATTTGGAAATAAAAATAATGCCGAAGTAACGGCAAGCTTCGTATTGTACAAAAGCGAAAAACCGGCCTACAAACCCGACGCCTACTATATTAAAGTGCCCGTAACCAGGGTAGCCTGCATGAGCTCCATTTACACCACCATGATGCAGCAACTGCAGGTTGAGAATACCATTGTGGCTATTGACAACATTGATTACTACAACGACAGCTATATGCAAGGTCAGGTAGCCGAAGGTAAGGTAAGCGAACTGTCGAAAGGCCCAACCATTGAAATAGAAAAAACACTCGCCCTTAAGCCTGGGCTCATCCTAACCTTTGGAATGGGGAACCCGAAAAAGGACATAGAAAATAAAATCCTGGATGCCAATATACCAGTTGCCATAAGCCTCGACCACCTTGAAGAAACACCACTGGCACGGTATGAATGGATAAAATTCATAGCTTGTTTTTTTGGTAAGGAAGCCATGGCCGATTCTTTATTTTTGGCGAGTGAAAAAAAATACAATGCCTTAAAAGAACTTACTAAAAACAGCAGCGATAAACCAAGTGTACTCACCGAAATAAAATACGGCGATGTGTGGTACGTGCCTGCCGGAAAAAGCTACATGGCCAACCTCATTGAAGATGCCGGCGGAAGTTATTTCTGGAAAAACGAACAGCAAACCGGAAGCCTGCCCTTATCATTTGAAGCAGTATACGCTAAAGCCAAAGATTGCGATGTATGGATAAACATGTATAACGTGAACAGCAAAAAAGACCTCACCAATTATGAGGAACGTTATGCCTTATTTAAAGCTTATAAGGAGAACCGCTTATTCAATAACAATAAAGTGCAAAACGCCAAAGGCTTCAGTAACTATTGGGAGACAGGCATCAGTAATCCCGATGAGGTGCTGGCCGATCTTATGTATGTATTGCATCCATCGCTACTGCCCAACCATTCGTTTACATTTTATAAAAAGATTGAGTAATTTTAAGCCTTGAAGCATTCAACGTTTATAAGTAACGTCTTTATCCTGGTAATTGTTTTAGCCGGCTTGTTTGTTTGCGACCTCAGCTTTGGGCCTGTTAACTTATTTACACTGGACTCAAACGATCCACTGTTCTCCAATATTTTATTTGACATACGCCTGCCTAAAACATTAACCTGTGTGCTTGCGGGCTCAGGTTTGGCATTATGCGGCCTGTTAATGCAAAGCCTGTTCCGTAACCCCCTGGCTGGCCCTTATGTATTGGGAGTAAGCAGTGGTTCAAGTTTATTTGTAGCTATTGCTACCATGCTTTTAACCACTGTCAGTATTTCGGGTGTGTTTTTAATTGGAAAAAGCATTGTTACCCTGTTTTCTATTGCAGGCGCATTTTGCGTGACACTTATTATTTTGGCAGTTTCCAAAAAAACAAAAAGCAATGTCACCATTTTGCTTGTGGGGTTAATGCTTGCTCAAATACTTGGGGCATTACAAAGCCTTATTGAATTTGTAAGCAGCGCCGATAATTTAAAAACCTTTATTTTATGGAGCATGGGAAGTGTTAGCAGCACCACGCTTAAGGACCTGCTGTTTATTTTGCCTTTCTATTCCCTGGCAGTTGTGGCTAGCTTTTTCCTTATTAAATCACTCAACGCTATTTTATTAAATGAACAATACGCGCAAAATTTAGGCGTTAATGTCAACAATTTACGTCTTACTATCATTTGCATCACCGCTGTTCTTGTAGGGATCATCACCGCTTTTTGCGGACCAATTGCATTTGTTGGAATTTCGGTGCCAATAGCCTCAAGATTGTTTTTTAAAACCTCCCATCATTTGCACCAGATTGTATTTTGTTTATTGCTGGGAGCCTGTGTGCTTGTTGCCTCCGACCTTATTTGCCAGCTGTGGAACTCTGAAATAGTGGCTTTCCTGTATTATTTGGTGTTTGATGTTAAGCTAAATGCGCAAGTGATGTTGCCAATTAATACAGTAACTACTTTAATTGGTTCCCCGGTAGTGATTTACTTATTATTCAAATCAAAACTCAGCATCCAATGATCTATTTGAATAAGCTCGAAATAGGCTACAAAAATAAAAAACAAAGCATCAGCGTGTTCAAAAACATCGACGCGCAATTCAATGCGGGCGATCTGGTTGGGCTAATGGGAGATAACGGCATTGGAAAATCGACCTTATTAAAAACCATTACCGGCACTTTAACACCTTTATCGGGCGAGGTGCTCTTACAGTCCAAAAGCATACACAACTACACCGTGCAGCAATTGGCTCAGCATTTATCAATTGTTGTGACTGAACGCCTGGGTGGCTTTAACCTTACGGTGTGGGACGTTGTGGCATCGGGCAGAACGCCTTATGTTAATGTATTTGGAAAACTGCAGGCAGAGGATGAAACCATTATTAACGAAAGCCTTGATATAATGGGCTTGCAGGCATTAAAACACAAGCTGATTGATGAGCTGAGCGACGGGCAACGACAAAAAACCATGATCGCCAAATCGCTGGCGCAACAAACACCAGTTATAATTCTGGACGAGCCAACCGCCTTCCTGGATCACACATCCAAACACCAGCTGTTTGCTGTTCTTAAAAAATTATGCGCGGAGCAGAAAAAATTAATCATTGTCTCTTCACACGACCTTGAGCTCATGAAACAATACATTACACGTTCGATGACCTTATTTGAAGGGAACAGGATGGAAGTTTTATAACCCTGTTCAGAGCGAAATGTAGCTATCACCCTGAACTTGTTTCAGGGTCTCCCGGAGTAAGAGATGCTGAATCATCACGACGCGTCGTGACAGCATGACTTCTTAACATAATCAATTCTAAAAAAACAAAAAAGCCCTTCTCATAAAATGAAAAGGGCTTCTCAATTAGTTTAATAACCTTATTTTTTCACACGCTCTACATAAGTAGCAGTACGTGTATCCACTTTCACAAAATCGCCTTCGTTGCAAAATAAAGGAACGTTTACCGTTGCGCCCGAATCCAAGGTTGCAGGTTTTAAGGTGTTGGTAGCTGTATCGCCTTTCACGCCCGGTTCTGCGTATGTAATTTCGCAAACCACAAAGGTTGGTGCCTCTGCTAAAATAACCGTATCGCCTTCAAACGAGATCTTTACTTCCATTTCTTCCTTTAAGAACTGGAAACTGTCGCCGAATAATTTTACCGGAACATATACCTGCTCAAATGTTTCCTTATCCATGCATACAGCAAATTCACCTTCCTGGTAAATGTACTGCATGTTTTTATAATCAACACGTACTATTTCTACTGTTTCGCCCGAACGGAAACGGTTCTCAATTTGTTTTCCATTGATCAGGTTCTTCATTTTTCCCTGGTAAAAAGCGCGTAAGTTTCCCGGTGTGCGGTGCTGCCACTCAATTACCTGCATTAATTCATTATTAAACCTGATGATCGATCCTACGTTGATATCGCCTGTATCTGCCATAATCTGTTTTTTTATAATTGTTTTATGTGTTAATTTTAATCTTCCAGTTCATGCACCACACCCATGGCGCTGAATTTTTCAATACGCGCGTTAATGCGCTCGTCGGGTGTTTGTTTTTTCAAGCCCGCCAGGTGTTTCAGGATCTCCTGTTTAACGGTAGCGAACATGGCGGCCTGATCGTTGTGGGCGCCTCCTAATGGTTCTTTAATGATGCCATCAATCAGCCCATTACCATTCATGTCTTCCGCTGTTAATTTAAGCGCTTCGGCAGCTGTTTCCTTAAAACTCCAGCTTCTCCACAAGATAGAGGAGCACGACTCGGGCGAAATAACCGAGTACCAGGTATTTTCAAGCATCAACACCTTGTCGCCAATGCCAATTCCCAATGCACCACCGCTGGCGCCTTCGCCAATAATAATGCAAATTACCGGCACTTTAAGCTGGGTCATTTCCAGTAAATTGCGGGCAATGGCTTCGCCTTGTCCCCGCTCTTCCGCTTCCAGGCCCGGGTAAGCGCCGGGAGTATCAATAAAGGTCACAATAGGCTTATTGAACTTTTCAGCCATTTTCATTAAACGCAGGGCTTTTCGGTAGCCCTCAGGATTTGCCATCCCAAATCGCCTGATCTGCCGCATTTTAGTATTGATCCCTTTTTGCTGGCCAATGAACATAACGGTTTGCCCGTCAATATCACCAAAACCGCCAACCATGGCTTTATCGTCACCTACGGTACGGTCGCCATGCAGTTCAATAAAAGTACTGTTTGAAACGGCATCAATATAAGCTAAGGTATAAGGTCTTTCCGGGTGACGGCTTAACTGTACGCGTTGCCAGGCCGTTAAGTTGGAGAAAAGCTCTTCCTTTTTTGAAAGAATCTTCGCTTCCAGGTCGGCAATGGGCTTACTCATATCAACCTTGCTTTTTTCGGCAACACCTTTGAGTTTTTCCAGTTCTTCGTTCAGCTCCTGAATTGGTTTTTCAAAATCAAGATAGATCATTTATAGTGGTAGTTAGTTAGGGGGCAAAGATACTAAAAAAATGAAAAATAGCGATTTGTAAGTGATTGATTACCAAGGAATGTTTGTAAAAAAGTGCCAAATTTAACCCCATAGATGCCTGGAAAGAGGCAATTGCAGGCTTTAGAGTACTAGATTAAAGAACGCTTCAATCAACTCTATTCAACCTATGGATCTATGTGGTTAAAAATTATTTTTGAGAAAGAGGGTTTCATTAAAATGTATAGTTTTACAACATGATTTGTTTTCCGAACGCTAAAATAAACCTGGGCTTAAATGTTACCGAAAAGCGTGCCGATCATTTTCATAATATAGAAACCGTTTTTTATCCCATTGGTTGGAGCGACGCGTTGGAAATTATAGAAACGCCCAATGCAGGCCATGAGTTCAACCTGAACCTGAGCGGCATTGCCATACAAGGAACTATTGAAGACAATTTATTGTACAAGGCATATCAACTCATCAAACAAAGCAGGGACCTTCCGGCCATTACCGTATACCTGCATAAGGCTTTGCCAATGGGCGCGGGACTTGGCGGTGGAAGCGCCGATGCCGCTTTCTTTATCAATTTACTGGATCAACAGTTCAACCTGAATTTATCGGAAACCGAACGCCTTGACATAGCAAGGCCTTTGGGCAGCGATTGCGCTTTTTTTATTCATAATAAACCGGTTTTCGCCTGCCAAAAAGGCGATGTGTTTAAACCTCTTGAACTGGACCTTAGCAATTACTACATCGCCGTTATTTATCCCGGTGTGCATAGTAACACAAAAGACGCCTATAGCCTGGTGAAGCCTGGCAAACCAAACAGGTCTATTACAGAGATCATTAAGCAACCCATGGCAACCTGGAAAGCAGAACTTGTAAACGATTTTGAAACCTCTATTTTCAGTAAGTACCCGGTTGTTGAAAAAACAAAAACGCAACTTTACGAAGCCGGAGCTATTTATGCTTCTATGAGCGGCAGCGGCAGCGCGGTGTTTGGTCTGTTTGATAAGCTGCCTGTACTTAAAGACTTAGAGCATTTCCCGCGTTGGATCGGGAAGATGCATTAATAATAGGAACGCGGATAACACTGATTAAATCGATTTTCACGGATTTTTTAGCTTAAGTTGCTTAGGTGTAATCACCAACAAAATTTTATCTGTGTTAATCTGTCAAATCCGTTAAATCTGTGTTCCCATCAAAAAACTAAAATCCGATGTTAAAACCTATTTGAACAATAGGATTGGCATAAGGCGACAAAGGCCCCTGGTTCACATTGTAAAAGATCATGGCTATAAAACTGCCATTCTCCGAGAATGGCTGCCTGTAACCTCCGCCAAGCAATATATTATCAACCCAGGCCCTGGTATTGGGCAATGGCGAGGTAAAATCGGGAACACTTAAATGGTCCCAACCTACTTGTGCAAATAAATTGTCCAATACAAAATACCTCGCAAAGGCATTACTGCCGTAAATGGTTGACACATATTTTTGCCCGCCATAGTTTTGGCTGAAATAATTATAGGTAAAGCCGCCACCTAGCGAAAACTTTTTGGTAACCTTGCAACCTACCAGTGGCTGAACATTAATATAAGTGGTGGAGCCAAACCATGCCCCTACGTTTCCACCAAAATACAAACGGTCAATAAACCGATCGAACTCCTGTGGTTGGGGGTTTAGCCCCGGTGGCGGGTTTTGTGACGGGGGCGGCGTTGAGGGAGGCAAAGGCGTGTCCTGTGAAAACCCCATAAAGGTGCTGCACACAAATACAATGCTATATAAGGCCTTTTTCATATTATTTTATTTCTTCATAATCAACATATTCGCCATCGCCTGGTTTAAAATGCGTTTTAGGTTTTGAGTTAACATCTACCCTTACTTCTCCTTCTTTTTGCCGGTTTGAATTATGCTGGGATGAATACCCTTCATGGCTCTGTGTTTGTGTTCTTGCTTTCGAAACATTTTTAAAGGCATCGTATATTTTCCATACAACCCACAGAATGATAACTGTCCAGATTACATCACGCACTGCTTTCGATTTTTGTTGATACAAAATTACGTTATTTAATCATAGCAACAGGCAATTAACATAATTTGATGTTTGGGCAGGTTATATTGTAGAATAATGTAGGTTTATTTTAATCAACTTCTATTACTTCTTTCTTTTAGTACTTCCTTTTCTTCCTTGATGAGGGCAATTGTGTAGTACACAATTGAGCCGGCATGTGGGTAGAGGAACAAAAGAAATCAAGAACGAAAACCAACCGCCATTTTTTGCGCACAGGCCTGCCCAGGAAACGGAGTAAAAAATGGCGGTTCACACTTTTCGTTCACGCCCACGCGCTGCCCTAATACTATTTATTTTCAAGCCAGATATTTTCTCTTTTGAACAATTTATTCTTGGTTTATATCCTATATTGACACATAAGCCATTACAAAGCAGCGCGCAGGCCTGTCAAAACGCGGAGCCGGTGAGCTGTGAATTTTAATTTTTTTAGTTGAGCCTGAAAAACCTTCAGTGTTTTTCAGTTGCGAAACTTAAAAATTAAAAGAGCGGGCTGCGATCGTTTTGACTTG
>JBEHXV010000013.1:0-128211 GCA_048498515.1 Bacteroidota bacterium
GGCGCCCCCTAAGTAACTATCTGGTGAGTTATGATATATTAACAACCGGGTTAAGGGTTGTACTTCCGGAAATGATACCGAAGCCTGTCCAGCTGTAAGTAACGCCACCACCAGTAGAGCCCGATAGAGTAGGTGTAGGAACGGCACAAGTAATGGTTTGCGATGGCCCTGCATTGGCCGTTGGTACAGGGTTCACATTAATGTTAAGTGTTGCGGTTTTGGTACAGCCGGTAACAGTATTAGTGCCGGTAACTGTATAAACGGTGGTTGAAGTCGGGTTTACAGTAGCAGTATTACTGGCTATGGCACCAGGGTTCCAGGTATAGGTATCGGCAGTGCCGCTGGCAGTAAGCGTAACAGGTGAGCCGGCACAAATGCTGGTGGTAGATGAAGTAACGGATACCGATGGAAGCGGGTTCACGTTAACACCCACAGTGTTGGTATACACGCAGCCAATGGCATCGGTAATTTGTACACCGTAAGTAATAGAAGAAGTTGGGTTTGCCGTAACAACCGAACCGGTAGTAGGAGCAATGTTTACCGATGGAGTCCAGGAATAGGTATATGGTGCAACGCCGCCGGTAGCATTAACCGTGAGTGTAGTGGCGCTTCCGATACAAATGTTCTGATTCCCTGAGAAGGAACTACTCACCGATGGAGGTGTGGTTAAGGTGATAATTTTTGTGGTTGCACAGCCAATATTGTCGGTAGTAGACAATGTGTATGTTGTACCGTAAAGGCCGGTGGCAGTAGCATTATTCCCGCCAATAGGGTTCCATGTGTAAGTGTAAGGAGTAGAGCCACCGGTTACGGTAGTACTGATAGCACCATCAAGTGTGTTTGAACATGTAGGGTTTGTAGCTGTAGAAGCAACGCTTAAGGTATTAACCGTTAGGGTAGCCGTATTGGAAACGATATTGATACAACCTGCATTTAATACGCACCTTACAACATTCTGGTTCAAAGCTGTAACAGGATCAAAGAGCATAGAAGAGTTGGTAGTATTGCTATAAGTTGCACCGGCATTGGCAAAAAAGCCTCCACCCGATGATACCTGCCATTGGTAACCCGGTGAGCCACCACTAACGCCTGTATAAAAATAACCCGAACCGCCGCCGTTACATGTTGTGGTAGAAGTTGGCTGGGTCGAAATAGAAGCACTCACAGATGTTTTTCGCACATTTAAGGCGTAGTTATTCGGCTGGTCAACAAAAAAATAGTAAGGGGTTCCGGTCGCATCATATCCCAGATTGGTACTTACCGCTGTAGAACTGTTAATGTAGGAAACAAGCACACTCCATGTACCTGCCGCATATTTATAAGATACCGGATAAGGAGGCGTACTTAATACAGTGGTGAAAGCAGGCGTGTCGATAGGATCCAGGTCAAAACCAAATGTGCCGGCAGCAGTACTTAAATTTGTTACCGGCGAACCCAAAGCACTCCAGGATGAACCATTATACAATTGAAAAACAGCACTGGCAGTAGAAATTTCGGTATAACCCAGGTAATAGTTGGTGCTGTTTTTTCCTACTTTTAGTTTTGCATTAGTGGCTGGATTTGCAGATACAAAACCCATTGAAACCCAGGCAGACCCATTAAACCTTTTTACTGTAACTTTATTGGCAGGTGCTGTGGTTGCATCCTGGTAGGCTAATACAGGAAAATCAGCATAATCAACCATTATTGAATTGTAAGCGGCAGCGCCCGGTGAAACGGTTCCGCTTCCTACATTTAACCAGGCAGAGCCATTCCATTTTTTTACAGTAGCTATGTTGGCATTGGCAATATCGGTATAGGCTACAACTTCTTCACCGGCTGCGTTAAACGCTAACGAAAGATCGGAAACCTGGCCTGTGGAAATAGCAGCGCCCTGTTGAAGTAAAGAGCTTCCCGAAAGCCAATAGAGCTTGGCTACTTTCCCGGCGTTTTCATCGCGGATAAGCACCGATACTTTTCCTGTTTTGCTGATAGCAATGGCAGGCCTCACGGATGTTGAGGTTGAAATGGTGGCCTGTAACGAGAAAGCACCCGGGAACATTGCTGAGTATAACTGGAATTGGTTGGAGCCGCTATTAAAAGTAATGGTATATACCCGGCCGTTGGGAGCTACCGCCATATCCGACAATGCGGAGTAGGCGACATAATTTGGCGACCCCACTGCATCAAGTAAACATTGGGCGTTAATAGATGTAACAGATGAAAGGAGGCCGGCTAAAAGCAAAGCTTTACATAAAAATTTTTTCATGAAAATAATTGAATTATATAATCAAATGTAAAGAAAAATACGAACTACAGAAGAGTTTGGATTTCTTTTTAACAAATTAATTTTTAGCTAGTTATGAAGTTTTTAGCGAAGCGCTTGTTTCATTCCACGAAATGTTGTTTTCACTGCGTGAAGTGTAAATGACTTACTGGTTCAGGTACATTTCAACCAGGCCTTCCGGCGCGTTAAATTCGATGGTTTTTAAGTCATCGTCAATTTCCACAATAAAATCATCGTTAAAAGGTAAAATAATTTCAACCCCGCTTGGGTGAATGACCTTAATAATCACATTATCCGTTTTTTCATCCACTTCCGAAATGTTGCCAATGTTGCCAAGTCGTGTATCAATAATGGCATAACCAATAAACTCGTTCAGCGACTCTTCGTCCTCGATAATAAAATCAGTTAAAGCAAAGGCTTTTTTTCCGATCAGTTTTTTGGAGGTGTCAACCGTATCAATGGTTTCCAGTTTTAAAATATAACCCATGTTGTTTGGCCGGCACTCTTCAATAAAATAAGGAACCTGCGAACCGTTGAGGTCCAGGAAAACAGATTTAATGTCCTCATCAATCTGTATGTATTCATTCAATCGTAAAATAACATGTCCTTTTAAACCATGTGTTTTGCTAATGTATCCTATTTCTTCTGTGTTCATGTTAATCAATGGTTTCGTTGCCCGAGTCAAATTTAGGTAAAGCCAGTTTATATTTTACAGCTATTATCCTGATAATAATAATGACGCTCATGCTGATGGAAGCGGCAATGTTTGAATCGATATTAAAATAGAGCATTGTTGTAAATAAAACAGCGCCAATAATGCAGGCAGTCGCGTATATTTCTTTGGCAAAGATCAAGGGAATCTCGTTTAATAAGGTATCGCGGATCACGCCGCCAAATACAGCCGATACCAATCCAAGAATAACCGCTGCAAAGGGATTGACATGATACTCCAGGCTTTTTTGCACGCCCAGTATGGTGTAAATGCCAACACCCACGGTGTCGAATAAAAACAAGGTGCGACGGAGTTTAATAATGTATCTCTTAAACAGCATGGTCACAAAAAACGCCACGATAATGGAAATAAGAATGCTGGCATCGCTTAACCAGGAAATAGGATAAGCGCCAAGCATCATGTCCCTGAGCGTGCCGCCGCCAATAGCGGTAATAAAGCCGGTAAAAAAAACGCCAAAATAATCATGGTAATGTTTTTTATCGCGGGCAGCCAGTGAACCCGAAATGCTGAAGAAAAAAATACCGATGAGGTTTAGCCAGTAGAATAACATTTTAGTTTGGATTAAAGATAAATGATGAAGGATTTATGAATTGTCTTTTATCATTCATCATTTGTCTTACATCTGTATTTTTGGTTCCAGTTTCTCTCCTTCCCATTTTGCCACTACAGCGCTTGCTACGGCATTACCTACCACGTTGGTTGCCGAACGGCCCATGTCAAGGATCTGGTCAACCGCCAGTAATAACAATAAACCTTCGCCCGGAATATGAAACATGCTGAGCATGCCGGCTATAACCACCAGCGAAGCACGCGGCACACCGGCCATACCTTTGCTGGTAATCAATAAAATAAGCATCATTTTTATCTGGTCGGCCATGGTCATGTCAATACCATACGATTGGGCAATGAATACGGTGGCAAAGGTCATGTACATAATGGACCCGTCGAGGTTGAACGAATAACCGAGCGGTAACACAAAGGACACAATACGGTTGCTGATCCCGAATTTTTCTAACTGCTCAATTGTTTTTGGCATGGCGCTTTCGGAACTCGCGGTGCTGAATGCCAGTAACACAGGTTCTTTGACATGCGACAACAACGAGAAGAAATGAATGCGGCATACCAGGCAAATGAGCAACAGGATGCCGAATACAAAAAACAATAAGCCGCCAAAGAAACAGGCCATTAAATAAGCATAGCCGCTTAACACATCAAGGCCCTGCTGTATCACTACCGCTGTAATGGCGCCAAAAACGCCAATAGGCGCCAGGCTCATCACATAGTTGGTAATTTTAAACATAATGTGGGATAAACTGTCGATGACCTTTATCATAGGCTTGCCCTGCTCGCCAATGCTTGCCGCTGCAACCCCAAAGAACAAGGCAAAGATCACAATGGGCAAAATATCATTATCAGCCATTACTTTCACAATGCTGTCAGGAATAATGTGCGCTATAAAATTGGAGGCGCTTTGCGCGTTGGCTTTTACGCCAGCGTCGGCGTTGCTGGCTGGTAAGTCAAGGGCCATTACTTTTCCGGGTTCAAATAAATTTACAATCACCAAACCAAGGCTTAAGGCCAATAAGGTAGCAAACGTAAAATAAACAATGGTTTTGCCGCCAATCCGTCCCACCGATTTAAAATCGCCCACCTTGGCAACGCCCATTACCAGTACCGATAATACCAGCGGGGCGATGATCATTTTTATAAAGCGTAAAAACATTTCGCTCAGGATGGAAAAGTTAGAGGCCACATCCTTTTTTGCTTTTTTTAAAGTGGCTTTGTCAATTTTATCGTAAGCAATGGTGAGTTGTTTTTCCAGTTCGGCATTGCCATGCGCTTTTTGCTTAATGTAGGAAAGCTCGGTTTTAGGCGTATTGTTAGTGATGGATTTGTTAATACCATATCCCAGGATAATGCCAACGATCATGGAAATGATAATAATGGTAATGAGGCGGTTTTTTTTACTGAACATAGTTTTGAGTGTTGTATATAAAGGTTTTAATTGTCAGTTCGAGCGGAGTCGAGAACTAATAAATTTGTTTTAGTGCACTTCTCGACTCCGCTCGAAGTGACAGAATATTTTATTTCTAAAAAGTTTTTCTTCATCGCATTAAAGATCATTTGCGTTCTATAGCCTGGAAGATTTATTTCTTAAAATAAAATCCAGGATAACCAGCGCCCCCATGGCTTCCACAATAGGCACGGCCCTTGGCAATACGCAGGGGTCATGACGGCCTTTGCCTTTTAGTGTAATTTCATGTCCAGCCTTATCAACACTTTGCTGGCCCTGCATAATGGTTGCTACCGGCTTAAAAGCTACATTAAAATAAATATCCTCACCGTTACTAATGCCGCCCTGTATGCCGCCACTGTGGTTGGTTTTTGTGGATGTTTTTTGCCCTTCGACTCCGCTCAGGGTGACAAAGGAGTCGTTCAGTTCGGAGCCTTTGAAATTAATAGAATTAAAACCTTCGCCGTATTCAAAACCTTTTACCGCATTAATGCTCAGCATGGCTTTTCCCAGGTCGGCATGCAATTTATCAAACACCGGTTCGCCTAAACCAACAGGAGTTCCTTTAACGACACAACTTACAATCCCGCCAATGGTGTCGCCTTCTTTTCTTATATCTTCAATGTAGCTCACCATGTTGTAAGCGGTAGCTGCGTCGGGGCAACGAATAATGGATTCTTCTGTTTTGGACAGGTCAAGTTCTTTGTATGATTTTTCCAGTTTAATGTGACCAACCTGGCTCACATAAGCCTGTATGGAAATGCCCTGGTGTTTTAAATACAATTTGGCAATGGCGCCTCCTACAATGCGGCAAGCTGTTTCGCGGGCCGATGAGCGCCCGCCGCCACGGTAATCCCTGATGCCGTATTTTTCTTCATAAGTATAATCGGCATGTGAGGGGCGAAAGGCGTCTTTCAGGTGTTCATAATCGCCCGGTTTTTGATTGGTATTTTCAATCATAAAACCAATGGGATGCCCCGTTGTTTTTCCTTCAAAAATACCTGACAGGAATTTCACTTCATCGTCCTCATGGCGTTGGGTGGTAATGTGCGATTGCCCGGGCCTGCGGCGTTTTAGTTCATTTTGAATAAAGACCATGTCAATTGCCAATCCTGCCGGGCAGCCATCAAGTATACCACCAATAGCTGCGCCATGGCTTTCGCCAAAGGTGGTTAAACGGAAGAGGGTGCCAAAAGTATTGCCTGCCATGTTGTAAAAATAGCAATTTAGCTGAAATATAGCTTGATTTTAAACACATAGGGACATAGAAAAGCAGGTAAGCATAGAAAACCGGTTTTTGCACATCGCTAGCCTGTGTTTAACCGTAGCGGCTATGAACTCCTGACTCTAAATAAAATATTGATGCACCTGTGTGGTTAGAATTAATATTTGCTCTAACTTGCAGGTTTGAAAATCCTAAGCAATTATGTCTAAACTATTGATCAAAAATATAAAAACCCTGGTACAGGTTCGAGAATCACACATTTTAAAAGTGAGCGGCAGGGATATGAAAAATCTGCCTTGCATTGACAATGCCTGGATGGCAGTGGATAATGGTGTGATAGCCGATTTTGGCCCCATGTACGATTTTCCGGGAATAGCTGATTGGAAAGACCTGGAGGTGATTGACGCGGAAGGGAAATTAATTTTGCCGTGTTATGCCGACAGCCACACACACATTGTGTACGCTGGTAACCGGGAACTGGAGTTTATTGACCGGATCAATGGCCTGAGCTATGAAGAAATTTTTGCACGGGGTGGCGGTATTTTAAATTCGGCTAAACGGGTGCATGATGCTACCGAAGACGAGTTGTTTGAACAAACCCTGGTTCGCCTCAAAGAAGTAATAAGCCAGGGAACCGGGAGTATTGAAATAAAAAGCGGCTATGGTTTAAGCGTGGAAAGTGAATTGAAAATGCTGCGAGTGATTAAGCGTATTAAAGATCTGGATTTGTTGCCGGTAAAAGCAACATTTTTGGGCGCTCATGCCCTGCCACAGGAATACAAACAGGATAAAACCGGTTACATTAATTTAATTATTAATGATATGCTGCCGGCCATAGCAGCTGAAGGACTGGCCGACTACATTGATGTATTTTGCGAACAGAATTATTTTACCGCCGAAGAAACCAAACAAATCCTGGAAGCCGGAAAAAAACACGGATTAAAAGGTAAAGTACATGCCGAACAGCTGAGCCATTTTGGTGGCATACAGGCTGGGGTTGAGTGTGAAGCGGTAAGCGTAGACCATTTGGAATATTGCAACGATGCCGATATTGACATATTAAAAAATGCGGATACCATGCCAACGGTGTTGCCTGGAGCCGCTTTCTTTTTAAACCTGCCCTTGCCACCTGCTCGTAAAATGATCGATTCGGGATTGGCCATTGCCTTTGCCAGCGATTTTAATCCCGGCAGTTCGCCAAGTGGTAATATGAATTTTATGATGAGCCTGGGTTGTGTGCAATATAAACTAACACCCGAGGAAGTCATCAATGCCTGCACCATTAATTCGGCTTACGCCATGAACTTATCACAGGAAGTGGGAAGCATTACTATAGGAAAGAAAGCTAATTTCTTCATTACTAAACCCATCAGTTCATATGGCTTTATTCCCTATTCGTTTGGCAGCAATTTAATTGAAAGTGTTTACCTGAATGGGATAAAGCAATTGTAGAGGCTTATGAACAGGCCGCTCCTACGGAGCATAGGTTGATGTGTTCTGAATGCAAAGAAACTAAGCTTTACCCAACCTTACTACCAGTACAAACAATAAAAAGAAAGGGGCAAGGTAAATAAGCGATTCGGTATTTTTTATTTGCGCGGCATGTGTCATAAAATACGACACAATTAAAAAGCTCAGCACAATCACCGCTTTCATGGTGCGGGTTGTTTTTGAGGTGAGGCGGTACTGCTCTTCAAGGTTCTCGCCGTTTAATTTTTTCTTGTATAACCCCGGAAACATCGCCAAAACAGTGAGGCCAATGTAGATGATGACGGAAAGGGCAATAATAACCCACAACATATGCTTGCTTTCATAACCATCCACTTCCCCCGTCATGTTATAATGAAACGGAATGCTATCGGGCAATTTTGGTACAGTAACCGCCACAATGGAAATGCTGGTAATTAAAAAAACCAGGGAAATAGCTTCCGAGATCTTGTCTTTCAGGTCAAAGGGTACTTTAGTTCTTTGTTTTGGGGGTAAAAACAAATTTTCCATAAATCTTACATATGTAAGATTCAAAAATACAGAAAAAATACAATTTCCTCAACTTGTTTTACTAACAGAAAGGGATATTTTAATCATTTAAAACCTGTTTTTAACACATAGGTTTAAATTCCGGCCCGGCTTTTATTCCGAAATAACGCGTATTTGCATTCTCAGGTCAATTAAAGGCCTGTCGTCTTTATTTTTTTCTACGGCTGCAATCCGGTCAATTACCTCAAGGCCATCGATCACTTCACCGAAAATAGTATAATGGCTATCAAGGTGTGGCGTTCCGCCTATGGTTTTATAAATCTCCCGGTGTTGAGGCGTAAATGTATAGTGTGGCTGTTTTTGATATTCAACATCAATGAGATCATCCAGTTTTTTTAAATAAATCAAAAGACTATCGTTGTTCTGTTCTTTTTTAAAGGTCTCTATTTTATCTTTTAATACATAGTTTTCAGGATGGCTCAACAGTTCGTCTTTTATTTTTACAAGCAGTGTTTTGTTGATCCGTTTTTCATAGGCAGCCAATTCTTTATCGTCTCTTTTTTTGCCCTGCACAATATAAAACTGGCAGGCCGATGAGGCTTTGGATGGGTTAACATCATCGCCATTCCTGGCAGCGCACAACATGCCTTTTTTATGGCAGAGCTGCGGCACAAATTCGGCGGGAATGGTATAGCTCAAATCTCCGTCGCCCAACAATTTTGCAGCGTCGGCATGTTTGCTGTCAGGGTCGCCACCCTGTATCATAAAGCCTTCAATAACGCGGTGAAATAAAAGACTGTCGTAAAAATGCGATCGTACCAATTTTAAAAAATTATCACGGTGCAAGGGTGTTTCGTTAAACAGTTTTACCTTCATGCTCCCATAAATAGTGGTAATAAGGATCGTTTCTTTTGAAAAGGTCTGTGAAATAGCTTGTTTACTAATTAAAACCAGACCTAAACTCAATATTATAGATTTAAAATGCATTGTTTTTATATTTTTTGCTTATATTTGGGCTACAAATATTAATCCATTAAAGTTAATATAAAAATGAAAGTAAAATTATTTATAGCTTCCCTCTTTCTGACTGTTTTAACAATAGGCTTAAATTCTTCCTGCCAAAAGAAAACAGATTGTAAATTAACCGTTACTACCAAAGACGAATTGGGGAATGTTATATCCGGCGCTACTGTAAAATTATATGCCAATGTTAAAACCGCATCAGGATCAACTGTTGAAGCTGATTTGAAAGCGGAAGGTGTTTCTGATGGAAGCGGCCAAACAACGTATACGTTCAAACTACCTGCTATTTTAGATATTAAAGCCGTTTCAGGCACCCTGTCGGGCGTTGGGATCATTAAGCTGGAAGAAGGTAAAGCGGTTGAAAAAGAAGTGACCTTAAAATAAGACACTCATAAAAAATATCAGGAAATCCTTTTACCAGCCGGTAAAAGGATTTTTTGTTTTAAAGCGTTTTGCAAAAGTTGAGCAGCCCGGCAGCAATGGTTTTGTAATTAAAATGTTCTTCGGCCAGTGCCCTGGCATGTTGCCCCAGTTGCTGTTTGTAACCAGGAGTCGATAAAACAGTAACAATTGCCTGTGCAAAATCGTTGGCCGTATCGGCAATTATCACATCATGCCCATGCCGGTAAGGAATTCCTTCGGCGCCAATGCTCGTGGTAATAATAGCCTTGCCGTAGGCAAAACCTTCCACCAGTTTTATGCGTAAGCCGCTCCCCGACCAAAGAGGAACCAGCATCAAATCGTAAGTAGCGTAAAAATCGGCGGAGCTTTCCACATCTGTTATGACGTTTATGGTAGTATTGGCCATATTCCTGAACCGCTCCGGCATCCCTCTTCCCGCCAAAACCAGCGTAGCGCCCGGTAGTTTTTTTTCAACCTCATTCCACACCTCATTCATTAACCAGTCAACGGCCTCAACGTTTGGCATCCAGTCCATAGAGGCGAAATGAAAGGCTGTATTAGGTTTTGCGGCTTCCGTAATAAATTTATAACGCTCAAGGTCAATGCCCGTTAAACAGGTTGTGATGGGCTTGCCCGGCACCATGGATGCGATGTTTTTTTTGTCTTCATCGGTAATGGTGGCAATGGCATCGGCCTGGTTAAAAGCGCTTATCTCATAGTTTTTTAAACGTTTGTTTTGCAAGGTGAGGTAAGCTTTTTTGAGCTGGTTTTTTTCAATGGCCAGGTGGCGTTCCCAAATCTGGTGCTCCACATTATGGGTGCGCAATACTATTTTTGCTTTTGAATGTTGCCTGATAAGCGGGATGTAGGATGCCATAAACACACCGTCTATGAGCACCACATCAAAATTGTGACCGGTTAGTTTTTTTATCAATTGCTCTTTATATTCGCTAAAAAAGAAACGGCTTACAAAATACGATTGGCTTGAGAACAAATTGAGCAAAGCACCTACGGCACTGGTATTGGTGTTTTTAAATACCGACTGGTAGTGCGTTTTAGTTTTAAAACCGGAAGGAATGCTTTCTTCGGGCTTAAAATGTTTTTTTGTATTAACCGGCATCAAATGCAATTCAACGCCATTGTCGGCCAATCCTTCCGCTAAACTGCAAATGGCAATGGAACTGCCATCGTTTGCAGGATATGGGGCTTTATTACACAGCTGAAGGATTTTCATTTTTTTTATGGAAGCGGTTGAACAGTTTTTTAAACGCCATCATGTAATTCGTTACATCAAACAACGACGAATCTTTTGCTGCCTTGTAGGTTAAAAACACGCCTAAAGGTAAAAATAACATGAGCGGGAACCAGGTACCAAACACTACGGCATATACGCCCTGCAGCACAAGGTCTTCGTATACAATGGATACAACATAATACAGCAAAAAGAATAAAACGGCTACCACAACCGGCAAACCCATGCCGCCTTTACGAATAATAGCTCCCAAGGGGGCGCCTACAAAGAACAAGACAATGCAGGCAAAGGAAATGTTTATTTTTTTATGCCAGCTTACCTCGTAATCCAATATGTTCACATTTTTGCCGCGTATTTCATCAACCATGTTGTCAACGTAGGATTGAGAGCTCCTTACCAGGTTCATGGCATTCTCAATACTCCTCCTGTATTCATCCTGGTTCAGTTTTCGGTAAAACTGGCGAATGTTTACCGCGTTTTTATTAACAGCAGCGGTATGTATGGTACGGGCCAGGAAATAGTTGTTGAACTGGTTCTGTAGCAGCGCGTGCCTTTTCCCGATCTCTAATTTAAACGTGTCGATCTCACGATCAATTTGCCATACGTTCATCATCTGGTGGTTGTTCTTGAACAGTTCTTCCTTGGTGCGTTTCATTTTAAAACTGCTCATGTCAACATTAACCGTTAGTTCTTTATACAACAGCTGCATCAGTGGCCTGGTGCGTTTTTGTTTTTCTTCCTGGTGCATGTCCTCATAGCGTGTGCCATTCACCATTTTTATCTGCAGGTAATTGGTATCGGCCGATGTTTTTAACGAACCGCTGTCGGCATACAGCTGGACGTTATTGCCCAGTCCATCGCTGTGATCGTAGATGGAAAGGTTATACAAGGTGTTACCGTCTTTGCTTTTTTTACCCACTTTAATGCTGTAGCCCTCCAGTTGGCTGTAATACACGCCTTCCTTAATGCTTAAGGTAGGTTTGGCCTGCCTGATGTCCCACAGCAGGCTCGATGATTTTAAAACCACATTGGGTAGTACATAGTTGTTGAAAATAAAGGTGATACCCGATAGTAAAATAATAAAAGCAAAAATGGGCCTGATGATCTTAAACAGGGATAAACCGCATGATTTCATAGCTGCCAGCTCGTAATTTTCGGCAAGGTTCCCAAAAGTCATAATGGAAGAGAGCAGTACCGCGAGCGGCATGGCAGTAGGGATAAAGGTGATGAAGGAGTAGGTGAAGAATTGCGTGAGCACCCAAACACTCATGCCCTTGCCAATAATATCGTCCATATACGTGAAAACGTAGATGAGAAAAAATACAAATACACCAATGAAGAGCGTGAGGAAAAAAGGCGGCAGGTAGGCTTTTAGTAAATAGCTATGTAGTGTTTTTAACCTCAAAATAATTTGGACTAAATTAAAGGATATTTTTAAATGAGAGTAGCCAAATTATCGAAATTTGTTATTTTTGTAAGATATGATAAATGGCAAAAAAATAGTTGTTGTATTGCCCGCGTACAATGCGGCCCTCACGTTAAAACGAACTTACGACGAGATTCCCTTTGATATTGTGGATGATGTGGTACTGGTGGATGACCATAGTAAGGATAATACCGCCGAACTGGGCAGGGAGCTTGGTATAAAACATGTCATTCGTCATGAAAAGAATAAAGGTTACGGTGGTAACCAAAAAACCTGCTACGATACGGCTTTGTCCATTGGCGCTGATATTGTCATCATGCTGCACCCCGATTACCAATACACGCCAAAGCTCATTCAAAGCATGAGCTATATCATAGCTAATGACTTGTTCCCGGCAGTGTTTGGTTCAAGGATCCTTGGTAAAGGAGCCCTTAAAGGCGGCATGCCCATGTATAAATACATTTTTAACCGCTGCCTCACTTTTACGCAAAATGTGCTGATAAATCAAAAACTGAGCGAGTACCATACCGGTTACAGGGCATTTAACCGCGAGATCCTAGAAACCATTAGTTACCATGAAAACTCGGATGACTTTGTGTTTGATAACCAAATGATCTCACAGATCTTTTACGCGGGTTTTGATATCGCTGAAATTACCTGCCCTACAAAGTATTTCCCTGAGGCCAGCTCCATTAATTTCAGGCGAAGCGCCAAATACGGAATGGGTGTACTGGGCGTATCTTTCACGCATTTCTTCAATAAAATGGGGCTTGCAAAAAGCAAGATTTACAAGAAGCGAAAATAAATTTACCGCCAACACATGAAAAGTATTTATTCCCTTTTGATCCTGGGCCTGTTACTGACAACAGTAGCCTGTAAAGAAAAAAAATCAGAAGAGGAAACTCCTGATGTAACTACCACCGGTGGTGGCCCCGATATTAATAACACATTGGGTTACGGGGTGTTGAATAAGGCAAAAGGAATCTGGAACGGTCCGGTAACATCTACCACACCTTTGGGCGGTTATCCTGAGTGGATCGTTGATTTCAGACCAATTACTGAGAACCAGGTAGCCGCTAAAAATGAGCTGGATACATTGAATGATATTTTCATGTCATTTTTTATTGCCAAATACAACAATGAGTACAAAATGGGGTTTCGTAACGGCGGGTCTTTTGGAGGCATGAAACGGGTGTCGTACTTTTTGGCAGACAGTGTTTCGGAAACAGCCGTTAAATCCTACTACCGCTTTGCTGAGATCCTGAAAGGGAAGAGCAGGGCCTTTACCGAGGTGATCTTTAATAACGATAGCATGACCGTTAAATCATACACCAACAAATACAATACCTTAACAGCGGCCGCGCCACACATGACCTGGAGGGCAAAACTACAGGACAGTACGTCAACCGCTGCCGCAGTAAGCCATTTTGGCTTTCCTAAAAAAACACTTACCAAAGATTTTTCATCCACTTTTATCGGGCAAACCGAGGCGGTGTATTACAGTGGCGTAAACCTTGCTGCCGACCCATACCCTGAAACAGCTCAGCCGTACTTAGGGCAAACAACTATTAATTATACCTACGATGCCTCGCACATACCAAATGCTTCAAAAAAAGTGATGTTGATTATTATGACACAACCACTTTTTAGTGGCATGACACCGCTTTTAGCCAACTTAAAATACCGCTCGCGCTACGTCACCTTATCGGCCAACGATCAAAGCTTCACCTTTAATTACATGCACCCGGGAAGTTATTATGTGTATGCTGTTTATGATAACGATGGCAACGGCACCGCCAACAGCGGCGACTGGATCAGCACTGCCAATACCACGGTTACGCTCAACGCTTTGGGTACTGCCAATGCCAGCCCGCAGATCAATTTTACGATTCCTTAGGTTAAGAACTCAATGAAATGTGTGTCACGGTCGAGTGTAGACGAGACGCGTTTGATGGTATTCCTTTAATTCCCGACTTCACTCGAACTGACACAGTATTCCAACTTTATTACATGTTTTGATCTAATACGTGCAGCTCTCTCAGCAAGGTTTCAACCTCTTTGCCCTTGGTTAAAAAATGGGCTTTAATACCGGTTTGCAAGGCGCCTTCAATATGCTGTGGCGAATCGTCAATAAACAAGGTTTCTTCGGGTTTTAAATTATTTTCTTTCAATACAAATTCAAAAATTTCCCGATCGGGTTTGCGCATGTTCATGCGGCAGGAATAATATACTTTTTCAAAAAAAGGTTCCAGGTTCATATAACCGTGGGCTGCATGCAATTGTTTTTCAAGTTCGGCAACATGCGTTTCGTTGGTATTGCTTAACAAAAATAAGCGGTAGTGTTTTTTAAGGCGATTTAGCAGTTCCAATCTATGCAATGGAAAATCGAGCAACATGGCATTCCATGCCGCTAATACTTGTTCATCTGAGATAGGGCCTTCCAGCAAGCGTTTTAATTCATCAAAGAATTTTTTTTCAGAGATGCGGCCTTTATCAAAATCGTCAAACAATGGTGTTTGTTGCAATTGCGTATAAATAGTTTCAAAGGGGCGTCCGCTGAGTTTATTAAATTCGGCAATGGTTTTAGGAATATCAAGATTAATGATAACGCCACCCAGGTCAAAAATTATATGCTTTATTTTGCCCATATATTTTGTAATTGAGCTACAAATATATATTTTTGCAGCCTTAGTCCTAACATGGATCAAGAACGCTCCTATAGCTCATTCGGTTAGAGCAACTGACTCATAATCAGTAGGTGCCTGGTTCGATTCCAGGTGGGAGCACAAAAAGCACTGGTTTTCACCGGTGCTTTTTTATTGTTTCATAAATTTGGCATTCATTACTTTATCATCCCCGGTTTTGATCTGTAAAAAATAAATTCCGGTTGTTAAAGAAGAGATATCAATTTCGGGATTAAAAGTAAAAGATAGGACTGTTTGTCCCAAGGTGTTTTTTATCTCAATAGAGGCGTTTTGAAATTGGTTTTGATCATTATTGATCTTTAAAATTGAAGTAGTTGGATTCGGGAAAATTTCCACTAAAAGTTTTTTATTTTCCAAAATTCCTACATCTGAGGTAATGTTTATTGTGAAATCAAGCTGTGATGATTGAATGTTGAAATATTCCCCATCATCGTTCTTTCTCCATTCTTTCACAAGAGTAGAGAAGGCATAAATGCCTATGGAATCTTTGTGAAAATATAAATTACCATAATCATCGATGGTAGCATTAACCGGCAAGTAATAATTTGCACCATTGCAAGGTGTTAATTGGAAGGATAAACTATCTCCTTCTGCGTCGTAAAACTGAGGTTTAAATATCACACTATCGGCTTGAACGGATAGTGTGATATTGGTATTCTTTAAAATTGGAGCAGAATTAGCACTACTTGAAAAAAACGGGATATTTAAGACAGAAGCTAATTTTATAGATTGATTGAAGGAATTGGTCATATTTTTTATCCCTGCAATTCTAAATGCATCTGTATTACTGATATTATAATGACCCGGGCCGGGATAGGTGCATTTGCCATAATATTTTTTTAAATATCCATTGACTGTGAGTGTAGTTTGAATAAGTTTGGAAGTATCTGTTTTTACATCCCAGTCGGTTAAAATATAAGGTCTGTTAACATCCGTAGTAACATCAGTTAATAAGTAGGTTGTATCAGAATAAGTGTAGCCATAGAGCCAGTTTATTTTCATATAACCCATTTTAATGTCTTGCGCGTTCAGTCTTAAACAACCCGTAATACAAAAAAGGATGAGATACAATCTAGCCATTTAGCCTCAGTTTTTAATGAATTTTGCATTCCATAAACGTTTATCCTCCATTTCGATCTGCAAAAAGTAAATACCGGTTGATAAAGCAGAAACATCAATTTCCGGTTTAAAAGGAAAAGATAGGACTGTTTGCCCTAAGGTGTTTTTTATTTCAATAATAGAGTTTTTGAACTTATTTTGTTCATCGGTGATGTTTAGAGTTGATAAGGCAGGATTTGGATAAATGATTGAATTTAAATCACTTTTTATTTCACTAATTGATTCTATTGTTTGAATATCTCTTACCAATATGTTTTGGTAAAGTGTATCATAACAATTATTTTTTGTGATTTTTAAGCCAACTGTCCATAAATCATTCGAATCATATGGGTAAAACTGGCTTATAGTATCATTACCAGAAGTTATAGGGTTTCCAAAACCTGAAATATTCCACTCATAAGTATCAGAAGTTTTATTCATCGCTTTAAAAAGAATTCTTTGACCTGTTAAATCTTTAGATACTGTTATAAATTCAAAATTTGCCGAGCAGTTTCCATAATTCTTGGAGCTACTATAATTATAAGCAAAAGATTTATAAGCTTCTCTTTTTAGATTATTTCCAATATCGTAGAATTGGCCTCTACACACCATACGATACGGAATAGTACTCCATCCGCTAAGATTTATAGACCATGCCCATGGAAAATTTAAAGCCGAGCCCCCATCATAAGTAGAAATATAACCATTGCAATTATTTGAAGTGTTTACGATCTTTAAGTAATGAGTCCCTGATGAAACATAAATTGAATCGGTAACAGATGGTTGGCAAACATCGGTAGAATATTTGGTAACATTAACCCAATACTCATAAAAAGAAGAGCAATTGTTGACAGTATCTTTTGAAAATAATGTTACAAGATAGCTGCCTGTTTCTGGGAAAATATGAATGGGGTTTTGAAAATTAGACCCTGTTCCATCCCCAAAATTCCAAAAATAATGTGCGTTTGAAGTAGTAGATTGATTACTGAAATTTACGGTTTCAAAATATGCGGCAAATGAAAACAAAGATGAGCATTGTGCAAATTTATCATTATAAACCTTTGTCCAGTTTTGGGCAAAGGTTTTTGAAAATGATAGAATAATAACTATGATTAATATAAACCGCATTTAGTGTTTAATAATCTTCACTGTTCGTTTATTAGAATTATCGCTTACTGTAATAAAATACATCCCGGACGAAAGCGACGATAAATCCAAAAGTTCATTATAGCTGTCTGGATAAAACGTAAGTAGCGATTGACCTAAAGCGTTAACGATTGTAAATTTTGTTTCCGTTAAAGTGTAGTTGCTTGGTAGCTGAATAGTGATATTATCGGTATAAGGGTTAGGATAAATAGCGAAGGGAAATTCGCTTATCATTTCAGGGCAGTTGGTAATCGGTATTGTTCGTAGGTTAGGTGTGCTTTCTGGGATGGTCATAAACCAATTTGTTGGCTGAACGAAAAAGGAGTAATCGACCGCTGCATAAAGCTGGCCCTTTAAACCTGCTATTGAATAAGGCGCATGTTCATACTGTGGATATTTGCATTTGCCGCCAAAAGCATTGAAATTGCAGCCGTCATAACGGGCAATCACGTACAGCAATGAATCATTATCACCAGGAATAATATAATTCCCGGAGATATATAACTGGTCGCTGATGATTTCCAGATCATTGACCGCACCAATGTAAAAAATGCCTGGAAAGGGGTCGAACCAATTATTGCCGTCCCAGCCCATAATGCAGTTTCCTACATTGCCATCCGTATTAAAAAAATAACCTCCAACATAAAGAATATCGTTATACACCTTCATGGAAGTGACTTGTGCAAAGCTTCCATGAATACCGGTTTGCAAAGGTGCCCATTGTGTTCCCGTCCATCTTATCACCTCATTAAATCCGTTGACATCTTCAAAGTTACCCCCAAAGTAATATTCGCCTTTGTAGTATTCACCCGTAAACATCATATAATTTGGTACACTTACATGCGGGTCGCACACTATCGGGCTGGGAGGACTAAATGTTTCCCAATCGTTACCATTGAAGACAGCTAAAGATTGAATATTCTGTCCACATAGTGAATCGAAAACACCGAAAGCAAATAACCTATCATTTATTATTTTTAAATAAGAAATGCCACCGCTTTTCCCAAGTACACAACTTACTACCCAGTTGTTATTCACGTATTCAAATAACTGTTCGGCCTTCCCGTTATACGGTCCATAATATCCACACATAAACAATCTATTATGGTATCTTACAATAGATCGTGTTGGTGGGCAGCTGACATTGCAGTTATTTATCGGCGGATTTAGCTTTGTAAATACGTTTCCGTCCCAATTTGCAATGCCTGCGCATCCACTCAGGGTGTCGGCATACTGAAACTCACCGCCCAAAAACAGGCTATTCGTAAGGGAATCATAAGTTATTTGATACACCCCATAATTTGTTCCACCCTTCACCGTTTGCCATTGCTGTGCAGGGCTTTTTAACCCTGCGCAGAAAAACAGAATGAAAATCAGTACAGAGAAATTATTCTTTAATGAACTTGGCATTCAAGGTTTGGGTCTGGGTTTTGATTACTACAAGGTACAAACCAAATTTTAAATCTGAAACATTAATGGCTTGTTTATTTAACCCATTATACTCTTTCAAAGTAGAAGAAGTTATTACCTGACCCATCAAATTATAAATAGCCAATTCGACGGTTTTAGATTCCGTGCCTTCCCATTCCACATTCAACTGATTATTGGTTGGGTTAGGATAGATATGGAGTGAATTAAGTACAGGCTTTTTATCCAATTCATGTATACCAACCACAGCGGCTTCAAGTTGGGCATAGAACGCACGGCTATTTCCTGTAGCGCCATAGGCAGTATTGCAGTAGGGATTGGTTGTCGGAGGACAGGCAAAAGGGAAACTGTTCGTTGAATAAGAGCCGCCGGAAATATAAACCCGGTTTTGATACAAAGCCAATCCACAGGCAATATCGCCTTTTGGACCGAAAGCAGCCGACACAGACCCTTTACCGCCAAAACGCGTGCTGTGTAACAATGAGCCTGAATTACTAAACGAGGCTACAAAGGCATCTGTTGGGCAGGTGCTGCAGGGCGCATCGCCATGCCCTCCCTGTTGATACATGGTGCCACTGGACGCATTCGGAAAAAAGGTAGTGTTACGGGTGTTCCCCGATACAACAACGTCGCCGGTAACATTGTTCCAGGCGATCTTTGGATCGCTGTTTTTTTCTACAACGATGTCGTTTGATGGTCCGCCAAAATAACTTGACCAGGCCAATATACCTCCCGAACTGAATTTTGATACAAATACATCGTAGCCACCCCCAAAACTTTGAGTGTAACTTGAGGCGGCACAAAATGGAAAACCGTTATTACCCGGCACGCCACAGGCAGGTGATCCTGCTGTGGAGGTTTTGGTATAACCGGCTATAAAAACATTGTTGTTATTATCGGTTACTACCGAACTGATGGCATCTTCAGCACTACCGCCATAAAAGGTACTCCATTCTAAAGCTAAGGTACTCAGGTCAAATTTTGAAATAAAGCCGTCCCCCTCTGGCGTGGAGCCGTTCCCGTTCAGTCGGTCCTGGTAGTAATAACTTCCGTTACTGTTGCATAAAGGAAAAGTATTTGACGTAAAATTGCAGTTTTGAACCCCACTGCTGGTACTTTGTGTAAAGCCGGTTACATACAGTTTCTGGTTAGTATCATCCACCGTCAAGCCCATCATGTAATCATCGCCATTGCCACCAAACAAGGTACTCCATGTTAAGGCCGTTTGAGAGTTAAAACGGGCAATGTAACCATCATAATGAAATGTGTTGGTGCTTGTACCACTACCCGGGCTGGAAAGATGAATGTTCTGGAAATAAGCAGTTCCTCCTGGGTCACATAAGGGAAAAGCTCCTGAATTACTTGCACCACAATTAGTGGTAAAGGTAGCAGGACCGGCATTGCCGATCATGTAGATATTTCCATTCACATCAGCCTTAATTTTGGTACCATATCCATCACCAAGCCCCCAGCGGGTAGCCCATTCCATTGCTCCACTTAACGCATCATAGCGAGTAATAAATCCCTTATTCAAATTGGTCCAGCTGTTATTTGTATAGCAAGTTGCTGAACCTGAGAGTGCCATAATCGGGGAGGCAGAATAGTTGGTGCTACCACACATATAAATTTTATCATTTTGTGCGTCATAAGTTATGCTATATCCCTTGTCTGAATCAGTTCCACCGTAGTAGCTTAGATATCTTAACCCATAGTTCGGATTAAAGCTAGTCATAAACGCATCACTGTATCCACCTTTGTATGCTATGCCTGTCACAATGGGGATGCTCAAATTATCACTGAAACCCGCAGAATATAAGTTCCCAGAATTATCAGTTACAATATCCAAGGACATGGCAGTACTGCCTGAGCCACCATAAAATGTTCCCCACACAGGACTTGCGCTGGCCGAGGTAACAGAAATAGGTTCCTGTTTTACTTCAATAACGAGCGTTAAGGACGAGGTATATGAACCGTTATTAAACTTATACTTATTGGAAGCGCCATCGGTCATCCAATCCGGTGTCCAGCCGGTTACGGCTACAGTTGCATTGGCTGCTGTGAGCTGGTAGGCAATAGGCCTGCTAAAGGTAATGCTGCCTAAATCGCTGTTAACAGATAGAGTGTTGCTTGTCCCATCTAAACTATAGGACGTGGCCCCCGTAAATTCTGTCTTAATGTCCCTCATATCACCCCCTGGCTTCACTATAAAATAATATTTAATCCCATCCTGGTTGCTGCTACACATCAGATCAATATTATTATAGAGACCAGGTGTAATAAGCCGTTGGTTTCCAAACACACCAGTAATTCCTTCACCCGTATGAGCAAGATAATAATTCAAATAACCGGCATCCTGTGCTTCCAAAGCATAGGTTCCGGCACTTTCCAACGAATTGGTAAAAGCCAAATCAATTCGTTGTAATGTATCTAGCGTAGACCTGACCGTATCAATCTTAGAAAACAAATAACTCTGGCTCCTGCTTTTAAAATAGAATCCCGGATAGGTATCGTGTGTATAAAATTTAATATCAGGAACAAGTGTATCATTTGTGCCTATTAGTTGACCTCGATTCGGATAATACATAAAAGAGTTGCTTGGAGTTTCTCCACTAAAGTCAGTCGGTGTTATCACATCACGCTGCACATATTTAACCGTAGTAAAATTAAAGTTACCCAGTGTGCTTTCTGATTGTCCTGTCACAATCACATTATTTAATGAATCCAGGGTAATGTTGGTAGCATAATCACTTAAAAGCCCTGTCATCTCCGCTTCCCAAATTTTAGTTCCGCTACCGTCGTATTTAGCCGTATAATAGTTTTGTGTACTGTCGGTTTTATAACCTCCCACATAAATATCACCACTGGCATCCACAACCAGGTCAGCGGCTTCATCGTTGCCGTTAAAACCGCCGGTTTGCACCCACTGCTGGGTGCCGCTGGAGTTGAGTTTAATTAATGTAAACTCTTTCCCTAAGGTGGAACTGGTGGTATAACCGGCAATGTATACATTGCCTGAGGCATCAATGTCAATGGCTTTTGCCACATCATTTAATGAAGAAGAACCATTGTAGGTATAAGTCCAGGTGGGGGCCAGGGTATTGCTTAGCTTTTGAACATAGAAGTTGTTTCCTTGTCCAACCACGTTATTACTTCCTGCTACAATGATGTTCCCTGATCCGTCGCTTACAAAATCGGTCACCACATCCACGCTGGTGGTGGTTACGGCCGTGCCCACGCTGGTAGCCAGCAAAGAACCCGTTGATTGTGAAAGGCTTAATACCGACACTTTATAGGCGCTTGCGGTGGCGGTAGTTACCGCGCCGGTTAGGGTTAAGTTGGCGCCGCTGATGGCTACTTTTGTAGAGGCATCGTCAAAACCAAGGTAATCCCAGGCGCTCACCCATTGCTGCGTGCCCGAACTGTTATACTTAATGCACAGGTAATCGGCATTCATGCTCGCGTTATAGGTGCCACCGGCTATATAAACGTTACCCGAACCGTCAACCACCACGTGCTTGCCCATATCATGGTAATTTCCACCACCATTATAAGTAGCGCTCCATACCACGGAGCCTGTGGAACTGGCCAGTTTCATGGTCACGCAGTCGGTTTCGGGAACCAGGGTGTTATTGGTAATGGCACCGGTGAGGTAAATGTAATTGTTGTCTACCGACAAGCCGCCGGCAAAGTCAACACCGTTAGTGGCAGTTCCTGCAAATTGTTTGATCCAGAGCTGGTTTCCGCCCGAGTTGTATTTGGCAACCAGTATGTCAGTGGTTCCACCATTCATGGTGGCCCCGGCTACAATAATGTTTCCCGAAGGATCGGTCTTGGTGGCGCTTTTGTAATAAAAGTTTTGTGTGCCATCGGTGGTTCTCCATTCTTCCAGTGCCATAGGTACGGTCTGGGAGCATAACATGCGGCTTAATAACACACAGGCTAGTAAGGCTAGTTGTTTTTTCATAGGATTTGGGGTTTAAGGGTTAGTGATAGGAAACAGGAACCTAATAAAGAAGACAGGAGCAAGAACGATTTTTTTTATACAGTTAATTTCCGGTGATCGAAAGATCACCGGAAATTGTATTGAAATAATATAACAATCAACCTCTCAGTATCAGGCTATTGGTATTTAACCGTGTAGCTATAAGTGCTTCCGTTGCTGCATAAGTTGGTATATAACACGCAGGTTACAAAATAGGTACGATGTGGGTTACTACCGTTCAATACCAGGTTGCCATCGCCATGGTTGAACGTTGTTGGCGTTGCAAGTGAGCTGGTAGTTTTTAAGAAAGAACCACCAAGATCATCTTCCAAAATTACATCCATGTGATTAAATGAATGGCCTGAAGGAAGAGCAATGCTGCCATACACGCTAATGCTGATGCTTCCGTTAGGATGCGTTACCGCTGTAATGGTTTGGCTTGTGAGCGGGTCGATGCTGGTGCCGTTACTGTCGGTGTATTTGGCTACAGCCGTTACCGTGTTCAGGTCATCGCATGGAGTGTAAGTGTACGAAATGTTATAGGTTATTTCGTTGCCTGAAGGTACTTCATCGGTCACAATTTTTGCTTTTATCTCATAGCTCCTGTTAGGGTTCGTATTATCTACTGCCAATCCGTCGGCTACTGTAAACAACACATCATTATCGCTCACACCAATTGTTTTGGTAGCAGTATTACCAAGATCATCGGTTACCGTAATATCCATGTGGTTGTATGTTTGACCAATGGATGTTACATTAACGATCTTCGTAAACAATAAACTTGTTGGGTAAGCTACACCGTTGTTGATGTTGCCGGATAGTAATGGATTTACATCATGGTTGCTATCCGTCAGTTTTACAAGCCCGGTAATTTGTGAGAGGTCGTATGCAGGGCCTGCCAGGTAATTAATAGTAAACACCTGTGCCGCACCGTTAGGGGCAAAGTCGGTATAAAGCGTTGTTTTTACTGTATAAACCCTGTTGGGAGATGTAAGATCAAGGGTAGGAGCAGAAATGGCATTAAACAATGCGCTGCCACCTGCGAACGAAATCGTGATGGTCTCTGAATTGTTCAGATCATCCGTCACTGTAATGTCAATACCCATAAAGGTATTATGCCCTGCCGGTAAAGGCTCGTTCAAATGCGTAAAGGTCATTGAATCGGGGTAATTAGCTCCTGCCACAAGGTTTGTGGTTTTTAAAACAGGCAGGTTATGCAGAGTACCATCCGTATAACTTAATACGCTATCTGCTTGCTGCAGATCGGAAGCGCCTTGGGCCAGTGTTAATTCATATTCCGTAAGGTTAAATAAGCCTGAGGAATTTTCGACCTGTACCCTGTACCGGTGATACACCGCATTGCCATTTTCATCTACTCTTGGCAGGCTAACAGTTTCAGGGTAGTTTACAAAATCGGGCATGCTGCTCACATTAAGTGGCGGGTATTGCATAGGAGTATCTGTTACCTTTTCGCTGTATAGTTGCACCCAGTTACCGTTTGCATTTAGTTTTTGTAAACGGTAAGTGCCATTGTAGCAGGTAGGGCTCCATTTCAGGATCACATTCTGCAAGGCGCTTGGCGTAGCGGTTCCGTTTACTGAATGCAGTATTGGCGCTTCGGGATTAATAACATCCACAATGCTGGTTTTGGAAACGGAAGATGGTAACGACGGCATGTCTGTGATTTGTGTCGGGATCGGGTCTCCTGGCGATGGGGCGGGAGCAAGCAATACATCCTGCACATCTTCCACCTCCCTAATAGCAATCAACCGGTAGTGCAGTGTTTCGCCATATGGCGGAAAATCAACATCCGTAAAATCATCTACCAACGGATTGCCCCACAAAATACTTTTTGCCTTTTTCATCGTACGGATACTCAGGGCGTCAAGTTCGTTGGTAGCGCGGTAAATCTCTACTTTTGAGATCTTTTCGTTTGCACTGTACTCATTGATGTCAAACCATACAGAGCTTGGCGTATTGGTTGTTACATCCTGGAGTCGCGTTACAAGCTTCCTTATCTGCGGTTTATCAGGCGGATAGGAGTTTACCATCAGCACAGGGCCGACAGGCAGGCTGGCCTCGCTGAATTTGAATTTATCATCCATCTCCAGCGCGCGGTAAAAATACAGGCTCTTCGATGCGCCATCCAACGTGTAATCGGTAAATCGCAACACCGTGTCAGTTAGTCCCGGAAGTTTACGGATCATTGGGAAAATGTCGTGAGTATTTGCATTCAATATGTTGCCGTTAGCATCGCGCGATTTGGCTTTTACAGATGAGGTAATGGTTCCCGTTTTTACATAACTGAACATTGGTGGTTGTTCGGTTAACGAAATAAAGGCATCCTGTATGGCGCGTTTCAAAATTTGCACAGGCGTCCATGGCTTCCCGTAAATGGTATAGTTTGATGTTGCAAAATTAAAATTGAAACCCGAAGCGAAAGGAAACACGTATCCGCCGGAAGGATTGCTGGCACTGATGGCCTTATTGGTTTCGTATACCAAAAAGAACTCCTCATTATCGGGCAAAGGCCAAACATATGGCGGAGTAGAACCGTTGTACGGCATGAAATCGCCACTCACGCCGTCGCCCATGGCGCCAAAAAGAATGTTCCACAAATCCGGATCGTGTTTTAAAATGGCATCAGGATTCACTGTACTCACCAGGCCATCGAGATCATCTAAAATAGATGCCTGTGTCGATTTTTTATACAGGAGGTCAAGCACCCTGTCTTCGCTGGTACGATAAAATACAGCGCTGTATGGCACCCTGCCTCCGGTTGTGTCAAGTTTTGTATCAAACGTGTAAGTCGATTTACCGTAGAAATCAGGACGGGTAGCATATAACGGGCCTTTTGGTGTATCCGGTTTTTTTGGAAGTGATATTTTTTGTGCCAGGAGCACCACCGGGTTCGAGAGAAAGGACTCCAGGTCGTTCTTGATATCATAAGCGCGGATGCTCATGTAAGTTTGCCTGCTTCCTTCATTCGGATCATTTTGTACTGGTAAAATTTCATCCCTGTCGAAGTTAGTGGCAGAGCCCGGAAGAGCAACACCGGTTACCGGATTAACACCATCATCGGCTTTTAAGTACAACTTATACGATGGATGGAAATTTGCGGTTTGCGACGCGCTTAAATTCAGTGTATAAATGTCGGCCGGCGAAGGTCCGCTTTGCGCGCTTGCCGGAATAAAACCCGGGTCCTGTATAATCACGGCCAGGTGCGCAGGCGCTGTTGGCGTAAGGTAACCGATGAATGTGACAGGGTATACCTGTGTTTGTCCTGAAACATCTTTCAGCCTCACCGTTCCTTTGTACCAGTTTACTTCAGAATCGGGATGAGGGAGAAGGTCGTAACTTTGAAAGTTTAATTGAATAAAGCCCGTTCCCTCGGGTAAGAAACCTGAACCTGATGGCGGATTGGTTAAAAGCGGTGTAAAGGTCACCGTATCTTTAATGCCGCCTACCACGTAGCGCGAGAGTGAGCCGTCTGTTTCTGTTTTATACTCAATTTTTGCGGCATCAATTTCGGGCACACAATTTCCGCTAATTCTGAAGAAATTGGACGGGGTATTGATAGACATGACAGGACGTGATACGATCACTTCAATTAAACCGTCAATAAGCGATGTGTTTAATGTTGCACCCAACGTAATTACGGTATTACCTGAAACAATAGCGCTTGACGAAACGGTATACAGGCCATCGTTTAACCTGTTGGCAAAAATCCTGAATGCTTTTCCCGTGCTAAAATCGGCTGTATGGTTCCCGTTAATGGTTACAGAGGATGCTGTAATGGCCATGATCTCATGTTTCACAGCATATTCCAGCGTTAAGCCTGAACTGAAACCTATGTCTATGGGTTTCTCTACGGTAACGCGTGTATTTCCACCGGGGCCAAGTGCTATGCTTTTAATATCGTAAGTTTTGGTATGTGTGGGCGATATTCTTAATGTAACCTGTGCATTGGTATAAAATTTTTCAAGGTAAATCCTGCGACTGTGTCTCAAATCCCAGTTACCTGCTTCACCCATGTTTTCGGCCGTAAAGAACAAGTCGCCTGTAATGGGTGCTTTATAGGTTTCGTTGGAAATAAATTGACCCGGGTGAGCAGGATCGGCCGAGGCTGTTACCTGTTTTATGAGTTTAACAATGAACGTAGGGTTAGCGCCGCTGGATAGTACACTTTCTATGACGTAATTTTCGCCCCCGCTGCTAAAAAATGAACCTGCAAATTTCGGCGAATCAGCTGCAGAAATGTTTGGTGTAATAACCGTAACCGGCAATGTACTTGTAATAGTATAAGAGCTGGTGCTTATTTGCGCCCTGTTACCTGTTAACAAACTAACAAATGAGATTTGCCCTTTTACTACCAAGGGTTCAGGCCTTCTGAAAAATATTTCGGCATAATCGGCATACTGGTGTGCATGATGGTGTACATGGTTCCAGTCAAAACTTGTTCTTACCAAGGTGTTATCAGGCTCAGCAGCCAACCCTGCCAAAAGGTTTTGTTCAGCAACGGTGGTCAGGATCAGGGTTTTGTCGGGAATAGCTTCAGCAGGGTCTTCATCCTGGATCAATTGCACGGCAAAGTTGAACGGAGGTAATAAATGCGATTGTTTAGGGAATAACGTAATTGCCGTTACAGGATTGCTTCGTTTGGAAACCCTGGAGAACCAGTTGATGGCATAAGAACGGTATTCGTGTGTTCCTTCTTCTTCTTCCTGGTGGGTGTATATTTTCGGTCCGCCGTTTTCTAAAATTGGCATTGTTTCCGGGATACCCGTTACATCAAGGTAATCTGTATCATGACTTATTTCCGGTTTGCGAAAATTCGATTCGCTTATTTCCCTGTAATCCAAGCCATACGCTACAGGCTGTGTTTCGTCGCACAGGCAAAACTCGGTAGGGTCCCAATAGAACGGGCCAAATGGTTTTTCAAAATTAAAAGGGCCACGGTTTATATTGATAAAGCGCAGGTCCCCAAATGGGGCATAGCCATTGGCATCTGTCAACATGGTTGGTGTCGATGTCCCGTTATCAACCGTAATGCCATAAGTAAGCGGAGTAAGGGCAGGTATGGGCGGCAATTTATAGTCGGTAATGCTTACCGGCGTGGTCATGTAAATATGGGTTCGTTGTGCGTTGGTTGTATAGGGCGTTTCAAGTTTTTTATACGTCTTGTACTCCAGGCAATAAATGGTCGGTTTTTTGTCAAGGTTCTTTATCCCGTCAATATGTCCCAGACCCAGAACCCTTGCCACATGGTAATCGAGCGACATCAGGCGGATCATGTCAAGATAACTGATGTTTTGTGTAGTTGGATCGCCCGGGGTGTTTGAAGGGAGGCTGGCCAGCGCCCTCTCATCGGTTGCGCTCAGTTTCATGTAGGTGTGCACAAAGTTTTGTAAACTGTTGATGTCGTTACCGGCCGGCGCGGTTGCGCTAAAGGTAAAGCCCGGTCTTCTCCAACGGTCGAAGTAATTTTGTTTGTTAATGGTAAACTGGCCTGCTGCATTGTTGTCGTTAAATTTAGGCCAGTGCCCGTTTACGCCATCCACTTCATTGGGCATAAAGCGGGTCGACATGATGAGGTCATCAGTTGTGAGGGCAAAATCACCAACGTCTTCCCATCCGCCTTTTTCATCCGTTGAGTTAACGCCTTTTATGTAATCTTCATAACAGTAGATCCGGATCTCTTTCCAGGAAGCATTGACATAGTCAAAGCGAATGTATTGTATGTTCTCACATGAAATTGTTTTAACCGAAGATGGATAAAATTTCTTGCGGCACGACACCTGCTTTTGTGTCACATCCGACGTATCGGGAAGCGTTACCGATTCAACCCTCACATAATCTGTTTTATCCGATCGCAGGCCCAGTTCAAGTTCCGCGTAAAAAAATAATTTATTGTCGGTTTCAACCTCTACAATGCCGGTATAGGCATTTAGCAAGGCTATGGTGTTAAAGGTTGTTTGCGCGGCTCTTAACACGTCGTACTGCACGTAATCCATAAAGCGAACAGTAACATTGGTAGTTGTGCCGCTCAGGCTGTCAACCGGCAACGTATACTTCCAGGCACGCAGGGTGCCGCTGTTTACAACGGTTGTTTGGTTAACTTTAAAATTAACGGTTGTAAAAAACTTGTTCTTAAACTTGGTACGATAGATCTTGATAAAATCATTGTCCCTGTTAAAACCCTGTGTTGATACATAAGGCGCGTTTAGCGTGTAGTTTCCTTTTGCTAAATGGTTATCGCCCAGGATCTTGAAAAAATCCCACCTTAAATGATTTCCCTTTACAGTTTTATCAGTGCCATCGGAGCCTGCAGCCTGCAGGTAAGTGTAAGGACTTTGTATAATCGGGTTGTGGTTTAAATCAACTTTTGACATAATATTTTAATTTAGATAGAATAGGAATTTAGATCAATTTCAACATCAATAACATTTACATCGGCATAACTTACACCATTGTATAATTTGTAACGGAAGGTAAACTTCATCCTGGCTGTAGGATCCATGCCAAAACTAAAGTTGCGTCCGGTGACAAACATTTTGGTGCGGTCTTTTGAATGAATAACATAATGGTCGTAAGGGCTGTTCCATGATGAACCATTCCATGCCGCTACTTCAAGTGTTTCGTTCGGTTCAGTGCTCGACATGTTAGGATCAGCTTTTGGAAGCTTAGGATCATTGAATGGTTCCGGATTGCGGATCAGGATGCCAATAATGTTTCCGGTATCAGGATGCTTAATGATATTGAACTCGGTAGTTACAGCAGCATGCAGGATGTTGTAATCAATATGGAAAACACCATTAATGAGCCGGTCGAACTGGTCGGCATATTGCACCTTGATCTCATCCGGGATAAAATTCTCATTGTTGGTGATGACAATACCGGCAAGACTCATGTCGATAATGGAATTGACTTTTACAGCGTCTAAAACAAAAACAGCTTCTTTTACAACAATGTCAAGTTCATTTTTCTTCAAAATGTAACTCTTCACCTGCTCATCAAAGTCTTTGTAACGCGATGTTTGAAACACGTAGGTGTGCGCCAGCGATTCGTAATCTTTTACCGCGTACTGGCCTTGTATCCAGGGGTTATATTTAGCAATGAATTGAGCTGTATATAATTTAAGCGGTTTCAGGTTCAGCGTTTTCTTTGTTGAAATATCAATTGGCGTTAAAAGTATAGAAGGTGCGCAAGGCGTTCCGTTTGACAGGATGTTGCTGAGCGTACTGATATCGTTATTGATACTGTTGATGTTTGCCGTTGGCACAATGCCGGCCACAAAGCCAAGAGTAGGGCTTACTTCCGGAATGGTCGAGTCTTCCGGATCCCTTATCACAACTGCCAGCGATGATTTGGCAATGTAAGGATGTGGTGAACCTGAAGTTGCTGTTGTATCTACCCAGTCATTGTAAAATTCATATACGTAATTATACAGGTAAAACATCCTTAATTCGGCATTCATGTAAAACAGTGGTTTTGCATTGATGATATCGCCATCGGCATTTGGGTACGACTTGGTGTAATCAATGTAAAATTTAAGGGTTGATAATTTAAAATCATCCGTTTTATCAGCCAGGTCAAGTTTAGCGTAATCTTTACGCAATTCAGGAACAGCAGTGGCGTTGTCAACAGGGTATTTATGGTAATGCCCCACAGGTCCTGCTGTTTTAAAACCATATACCATATCAAGGTAATATGGAGCAGTTAACGCCGATGAGCCGCCTTCCCTGTATAACCTGTCCGATGTTCGTACCCTTATGGCAAATGTGGTGTTCGGTCTCCAGATAGGTTGCAGCGTTTTGTTGATGCTGTTGAACAGCGTTTGATTATTGGCATCTTGCTGGGCTGCTGTTGGAATGGTTTGGTTCAATAAAAAGTTGGCATAGGATAAGAAACATACCCGGTAAAGAGCTGTGCTGCATTTATCATAGCAGTAAGCCATTGGCAGGCAGCATTTTCCAAGTATCTCAACTTCCCTTAATTCTCCGCCAATGAACACAGTTGCCCTTATGAGGAAATAATAATTGGCTCCTGCTGTTGCACCTGTGGTATAGGGAGTAACGCTGATGATGGAATTGATGTTTGAAAAGCTGAAACCAGGAAATGGTTTTAATAATTCAAAAGAGTAATTACAGCTGAAACCCGCATTGTCGGCTATAGTGAACAACAGGGTAGTACCCGACATATAACCCTGAGTAAGAGTAATGGTGTTTTCTTTGAAATTTTTATTAGAATACAGGCTTGTTCCCATGTACACGCCATCGTAGGTTGCCTGGAACATAGGATTTAGCTGAACAAGAGGCGCGGTGAAATGTTTGTTCTTAATAAGTGTGCTGAGGAAATTTTGCATGTCTCTTAATTGGAGGGCAATTTTTTCATCTATTTTAAGGCATACAATGTTCCTTTCCTGCGATGGTGTTTCATAACAGGATACGGAAGTGATCTTTACATAATCAATGTTCCTCGTAGCATGCTGGTAAGCTATTTCGTTTGCCCAGTCAGCGGCATTATAATTTTTGGATTTAACAAGGTCGTAGCTAAAGGTTGGTAAACCACCCGATAACACAGGATTGCCCGATGGATCGAGAACCGTTAAACGCTCGTAATATTTTACATTTACGCTTGGTGCTCCTGAATTAATGAGCAAGTTCACATAACGCATTGGTTCATTAAAGAAGATCTCCACCAGATTGCCAGGTTGTATTAAAAGCCCATTGGCTACACCAAGATAAGGAGCTGTTAACACAAGCCCATCCTGAGTAGTGATTTTAAACACAACACCTTTATACGTATTCAATACATTGCCCGGGTATGTTTTGTAAACCTGGTCTTTATCAAAGGTGATGCAGGTTTTAGGAACTTCATTACCCGGACATAATAATGTATTGCCGTTAATTCCCAGATTCTCTACCGGTAACGAACCCATGGTAGCGGCGTAGGATAACGGTGTGGTGGCAAGTATGCGGAGCTTGTTGTTATAACCAGGCCTTTGTTGTTGCCAGTAACCCCATTTCATAGCGGTAATGGCTGCGGGGCTCACCATGGTGCCAACCTGTGTAGTTCCGGGGAACATTGGCACAAGGGCATCATAAAAATTATAATCCTGCCAGCTTCCGCCGCTAATGTTCTCGTCCCAATACTTTATGTCAATGCTTTCAAAGAAGTATTCATGCCGCACACGGTCGGAGTAACCTCTTTGCGGTGGTACATATTCCACATACTCGCATGGCGAGCTCATGCCGCCAATCTTATCAAGATTGTGCGCGCCGCTTGCTGTAGGCGATACATTTAATCCTTTTTTAAATTCAATGTCAATGAACGTATCAACCGGTACGCGGAATTTATCTGCCTCCGGATGATTGTTGATCCACAGGTCAGGATGTTTAATGGCCGGTGAGGTTAAGGACTGGCTGTCGTTTAAAATATCGGTTGCCAGGTTCAGTGTTTCGCCGGTAACCATGTGTGTTGACTTTGCAACCTTGGTAAGATCGTTCGCGTTGGATGTGGACGAACCTTCGGTTACATCAACCAATACAGGGTTCCTGGTAGAGTTTAACGAACTGTCGAAATTCCATGTGAACTGGAAACGTGCGCAACGTTCTTTCTTCAGAACTTTTACGCATACTTCAAACTCGCCCGTAATGATGTGTGGTTTTGGCGCTTCGGCAGCCAATGTTGCTCCACCGGATACGGTGAAACCAAAGCCGCAACATTTAAGCGATACGGTACCTCCAAGTTGTATGGAACCTCCAATTTGTTTGGGCCTGAAACTGATGCGCCCTTTGGTATCCATAAACGCTTTCAGTTCGGCACTTAACGGACTGAACGATTTCTTTAACTCAAAGCTCACACCGGCACCGGCACGAATGCCGCTGTTCGAGATCATGAAATAGAAATACATATTCAGGATATCGAACACCCGCGCTTGTATACGCATGGAGTCAGGCGATTCGCGGCCTATGTTAAAGTAAAATGCCGAGGCGTCGCCAAAGAAGAAACCTAATTCAGTAACACCGTCAACGGTAACCAATTTGCCGGTATCTTCCGGAATTTTATAATTGATGCCAAAGCCTGCTTCTACCGAGTGGCTGGTAATGGCAATAATGGCAAAGAATGGCGGATCGGGAACAGCGTCGAGGCTTATCCTGTCTTTTAAGAATTGTGCCTGGCCCTGGAACAGGAATACATCTGGTAGCGATAGCAGGAAGAATAATTTTGATGAGAAGATCTTTCCTGAATCGCTGGATGTGGCAAGAGATACGCCGGCACCAACACTAAAGCCTTCTTTGATGGAGAACTTGGAAAGCTGGATGCCTTCTTTATAATCGGGATCTATTTTTGCTTTGTAATACTGCCACCATTCACCATCATCCGGTATTCCGGCGGCAAATTTGGTAGCCACATAACGTTTGCCGAAGATGGCCCTGAAACCATAAATACCTAAACCGGTTGTTCCTAAAAGAATAGGTGTGGAAATCTCTACACCCAAATCGATGATGAACGCGGGAACCTGAGGCGTCATGCGCATGGAGGCGCTGGCTTCCAAACCCTTGAATTTTGGAATGGAAATGTACACGCCGCCGGCATATTCGGTAGCGTTTTTGAGGATGGATAATAAAGGATCAACGGTTCCGGGAGGAATTTGCGGATCTTTAATGGACAGGAATCCTTTTATAATTACCGCGGCGTCTTTTGGATCGGAACTGCCCGGAATAATAATATCAATGGCAAGACTTTCTAAACGGATAAACCATTTGAACGGATGACTTGAGTTAAATGGTCCATCGGTTGTATAATAATATTTTATGCCTTTTCCGCGCGCGTCTACACCCCCCGGGTCTACTTTTACACCTCCGTCGAAACCAAAATATTTGTATTTACGGTCGTCTTTTTCGTAAGAACCCAGGTGGATAGCTGTAATACCGATCTTGGCTGGACCCAGTTTTAGTTCAAACGCTTTTGGTAAATAAATGGAACCACCTTCAATTTCAAACTTACCATCGTCGTAAATAATAAGTTTTTTAATGTCTACTTTATCCGGTAAAAATTTACCGATCGGGGCTTGCAGAAGGAAATCGATGTCGCCCGAGATGCCAATGTAAAAACGCCCATCGTCATTTTTACCGAAGAACAGGCTCTTAATATCAAAGGAAAACACATCCGGGATCTTAATCACCGTTACTCCGGCAGCAACCGATGCCACCACGTTAAACTCGCCGTCCTGACCAATGTGTATCTGAATGAGGATAGTGGCATCAGCTCCCGTAGTGTCTTTAAAGCCCGGAATCTTCATGGTGCCCGTGATGTTGGAACCAATTACAGCGTTTTGATGGAACGTGAGATCGAAGGCATTCAGTGTAGCTTCGAAACCGCTGCCAAATTTAATGCCTATTAAAGGGTTGGATTCGCGAACGGCTGGTGTGGTTGGCGTGGCAGGAGTGACAATTACCCCCCTTAAACCAATGGTGCCTGATAGACCACCTGTCCCTGCTAATAAATTACTCACATATAACTCACCTGTCGATCCCGGATTGTGGTTCCAGTCGGTAGGAAAAGTAACAATGCCATTTTTTATATACACACCTATGAAATCATCCGGCCGGCCATCGGCAATTGCTTCCGGAATGTTTTTGGTGCGCGAAAGATCCAGCTTTACATCGTCCAGCTCAAGGGTAAATTTTGTACCTAAAATAAACGATTTTGTGAAATTGATATTTGGCGTTTGGTGAAGGTTGATCTCAAAGCCCTTATCGGTTGAGTAGGTAATAGACCCAACATTGAATGTTAATTGCGATTTATAAGGTTCAGGCAAAGGATCGCCAATTACTGTTGAAGGATTGTTGTCAAGATCGGCTGTTTCAACAGGTACGAAAACGCTTCTTGGAAATTCGAGCGCTACTACAATTGAGTTGATTGAGAAGTCGAGCTGAGGAATGAATTTCGCCAGGATGTCCTTAAAATCGATTTCTCCGAGAATACGGGAAAACAGTATTTTTATTTTTGCAATAATATCGTCAAGATTAATGCTGCCCTCGCTTAAAAAATCGTCGTATACCATCGTAAAAATATCGATGTCGAGATTTTCGATCGTGTCTACGAGGTTGGTGAGAACTTCTTCTGTGTTGATAGAGCTTAGCAGCTCAATGGTTTCATCATTTATCTCATTGAATTTGGCCACAAATTCGTCATAAGGACTAGCTTCCGCTCCAAGAAAAACTTCAATTAATTCCTGTAATAATTTCTTTTTATCTATGTCCAATATGCTAAGAAACAAATTGAAGTATGCTATAGGTTGTTGAGAAAAACTGCTAATGTCAAATCCTTTTACATATTTCAAGCCTTCTATGCGATAGCCAAATGAAATGGGAATGGCAGAACTTTCCGTGCTAAGCCCGTTTGGATTAAGAACCAAAGCTAAACCATTGGTTCCAGGTATTTCAACCGCAAGCCTTTGGTAGGAGATAATAGTAATGTTGTAATGTACCGATGAGCCATCCGAACTTGCCTGGATCAAAAAATCCTTGTAGTACAAATCATGGAATACATTATTCAAAGCATCCTGTAAGAAGCCAATATCAATAACGGGAATTTTGTCCAGGTCAACAAGCGTAGTCAGCGACGGATAGAATTTAGTTGTAGGCATATCTTAATTTTTTTTCTTTTTATATTTTCTTGAATTTTGTAATCCCTTCATCGGATGAGGAATATAAGTACAAGCGTTGCAAATATTTTTTAAGGTTTTTGCGTCACCTTCTTTTCTTTCGAACACATTTTTTGTAATAGTATCAAGATCTATTGTATAATCACCTGTTTTGTAAAAAATGGAATCAATAAACACAAATGACTCTTTTTCGCTCATGTTATAAATGTTTAAAACCATGGAGTCCTTTTTGTTTGTAACCACCACTCTCAGGCTTTTTTCAAATTGATATTTAATTCCCATGGAATAACAGGCCAAGCCATTTATAGAATCGGTCAGTGTGCAACTCATTTTATAAATGATGCCCGAAGTTTTATATTCTTTTGGGAAAGCGGGATGCTTTTTATCATTGGTTAATCCTTTTTCCGATGTATATACTTTAATCCTGTAATCTTTGTTGTAAAGTAAATCTCCCTTGTAAAAACTAACGATTCTGTTATTAGAGTCAAAAATGTTGAAATTGATGACATTGTCCATTGGCTGGGAGCTTAACTTACCCAACATAAGAGACAATAGGATTATTAATGTGCAGTGTTTCATTTATAAATACAAATAATCTTCATGGATTAAAACTTATAATCCGCTAAGCGCGTCTTCTATCATCTCCTTAACTTTAAATACCAGTTCCGACGTCCTGTATTTATCCATATCGCTTGTGCCTTGCGATAAATTTGGAACATGTATGTGTCCTGTTTTTACAGTTGAGGCGTGTTTTGTTCGTAATAATGCTACCCGGTAAAAAATTTCATTCGATAAATAATTTTGACCCGATCCTTCGAGTGATGGCTCTGACGGATAGTCTACTATCGGTGAATTGCCAGAATCAGTATTTGGATCAGTGTGCACAGAGGGAAGTCGCTCGTGGTATTTAACCTCATCAATACCAAAACGTGGCCCGGTTACTTTACCTGTAATCCATTTTTGGTTATAGATTGTTTTACTGTTAGAGTATGTGCCCGGTACCATTTTATTAGTTGGTAGTTCCGTTTCTATGAACTCAGGTAATGAAACAGTTGAAGCCGCAATTACAGCTGTTCCAAATGAGGGTACATAAAATGTTGCGGATCCTCCTTGTATATTCAGATTATCCGTTTTTCGATAATCTCTGAATTTAGCGGCAAATCGCTCAACATCGTACCTGTTAGGGCTTCCCTGGCTAAGCGTGATAATCATATCAACTTTATCCGTGCCTAGGAAATATTTATTAAAGAAAGTGTCAACCAGGCCCCTGTCAAAATCGCCGTACCTTACCGGCATTATGGCTACCTGAACTTTACCGGTTTTACCCGCTTTTACTAATGTTTGATTGTGTAAAAGCAATGCTGATGCACCGGATGGATTACTTTGTTTCATGTTATTGTTGAGCTGAAAGGGATCATAACCGGTAATGAGTATTTTTTTGGTTCCGGCCGGTAATCCCGAAAAATTAACATCATTAAACCCTCTCGATTTGCTTTCAAATGCACTTAATATGCTGTTGTCATTAAGCGCGTTTGTAGTGTTCATTAAATCTTTCAATAAATAGTTCATCCTGTTCCTTGCCCAATACAGGGGCCGGTCGTCCTGAACACTTTGATTTTTGGTAACCGCATGATTAAAAATAGCTAAACCTGCGGTTTGGGCTCTTGTTTTAAGAGCCGCTTTGGTGGTTATTGCTTTAATATCTGTTTCAAACTGGTTAACCAGGGTATTTAAGGCGCTGTCGCTGGCTAAAATACTTTTGGCTTCCGCTTTTAACGAGTTGTTCTCTTCAACGGTAAAAACCTGTTTAATAACCAGTGTAATGTTGGTTGCTGCCTGTAAACTGCTAAATATTGCCATTGCTGTATATTGTTATGGTTGGTGTAACTGCTACTTCTACTATTTGGTAATCGGATGAAAATAATTTATAACCTCTCAATACCAGGTCAAATTGTGTGTAAGCCAATCCATTGTCGTCAGTGCCGTTTATTTTATTGGCGATGGCCAGGTAAACTTTAAATTTTTGGTCAAACGTGCCCGGGTCGGCTGCTATTAAAACAATATCGTCAAATTGTGCTTTGGTAATAACCAGCGAGAAAAAATCATCCGGGTCAACTTTGTCAAAGCTTCCATATCCTGGCGTTGCATCCAGTAACGACACATAAGGTACGGCATTGCCGAGTATGGTTAACTCGTTTTTGGCAGCTGTAACACCTTTGTTTTGGTTCACTAGCTGGGCCAGGTAATCCGAATCCGTATCATTTGATTCGCCGCTTATGGCAAACCTGCTCGACGCCAGGTCTTTGTTTCTGATCCTTACATCGGTTGCAAAAGCAAACAAAGTTACATTGTTATTCGCGTCTTCAGCAAGGCCTATTTTAGCAATGCAGTCAAAATTAACATCACTGTTTGTGGCATCAATGTAGGCTTCCTCATCAAACACCACCGAGTTTAAATTGTTGGTTGAGTTATACGGAATCTGCATGTTCACCGGAACAAATAAATTATCAAGATAATTTTGCGCTCTTAATACCAATCCCGACGATGATGCCGGTGTACTTGTAAAGGTAGGGTCGAACCGTTTTAAGTATTTTATCCTGATGTACGAGGTCACTACTTCGGTGGCACTTGTTGAGCCATTTGGTACCTGCAGTTTAATACTTTCTTTAGTATAATTTGAGATCAGGGTACCATTCTCTACCTGTGCGGTAAGTTCTACAAATCTTTCCCGGCCCTTTAATATGGTTCCCCGGCTAATATTGCTATATCCCTGTGAGATGTAAGCCAGAGGAAATGCATTTTCGATAATACCACCACTTGTTACATTCGCTACAGGTAAAGCAATTTCAATTTTTTTGGCAAAAGAAGTATCGCTCGAAGAAAATTTAGAATTCTCAATGATAAGTAATGGCCAGCCATAATCGTTATCATAATAGTTGACGGTGTTTACAGGGCTGGCGCCATCAAAGCCAATGCGAATAGTATTCGTATAGTTTGAGTAGAAGTTGAATGAGTACGAATGTTCATTCCGTATGTCAATGTAAGTACGATTGCATTTGAGGAATTTAAGTTTAATGAGATCGGTATAAATCTCGTTCGTATTTTTTTGTGTAAAACTATTGGTGGTCGTATTTGACGTAGGGCTGGTAATAATAAATGCCCTGTTGGAATACATGGAACCAAAGAAAGCTGCGGCATCCATATAGTTCAAGACCTCTTCACGTGCCAGCTTAGCCTCAAATTTAACAATGTCGGTTTCTGTGCCGGTGATCTTGTCCAGCTCGATCACATTTTCCAGCACCCTTACTTTATCTAAGGTTGGCTTGTAACCAACGCTTTCAAAAACAATTTCAACTCCAAAACTGGTTTTGTCAAAATCGCCAATGTCCCAGCCTCCTCTTATGATTGGGTACTGAAAATTAGGATCTGCTTTCAGGAACAAGTTTTCAATGGCCTTGTCGTTGCCATATTTGGTAGCATCTAAAGCTGCGGTAAGGTCAAGGCCCAGCGCCGATTTTGTTGGTACGGCCGGCAAAGGGGTAGGGATGGCCGCCGGCGGTGCACCTGCTGCGGTCATATCTGCAATTTTATGATCTATACTCGTTTTTAAACTTGTGTGGGAATCCCAGATCGTTTTGGTAAGGCTGTTTGAGGTTAAAGCCGCCATGTCGTTTCCACTGAATAGCGAAGCGCGTTTTATGCCTTTGTAAATGATGTATTTTATGGGAGCAAAATTTACAGCAGGTTGCTGAAATGGCTTAACAATTAAATTGACCAGGGTACTGCTTATTTCCTGCGCGCACACCAGTCCATCACAAACGGCATACGCCTTGGGGTCGGTGGTAGCTGTTGACGTATGCAGATTGGTGATCCGGAACAAATCTTTTGTAGGTTTGGCAACATCGGTAAAGGGGCCAAATGCCTGCAGGGCGCTTTGCATTTGTAAGTTAGTGTCTACATTGGTATAAAAATGCATTTTGCTGCCGCCTTTTGAGGTGTCTTCTATTTCTGAAACATCTGTAACTGCCACTTTCAGCCTGTGAGTAGCGGCAAAATTTATTGGCGGACTTGCACCAGGGTCTATAGCTTTTACACTTATTTCAATATATTTTTGCTCGGGTGTAACTTTATAGGAACCTACAAAATTTGCTATCGTGCCGGAGGCTGTAGATGGTGTTGTATTAAATGAGACCCAGTTTGGAGTAGCTCCATCAAATTTCCAAACACCTCCGCTATTTTTGAAGGTAGCCGTTTCATCTGTTTCTTTTCGGTTTTTTCGTTTAAATGTGATTTCAATAATGTTGAAATTGAAGGTGGCAGAATCTTTCACCTGAATGGCAAAAGGGAAATTTTGGGCGGCAGAATAGGCACTGAGACTTATTGTTTTTGGTAATTGAACTCCACCAATTGAATCTTTAAATAAAATGTTGTAAATGATCTGAACCTTTTTGTAGCTTATGTTGTTATTGTTGTTTACGGTAGTTCCTGTTAAAATACCATCAAATGGGGAGATCATTGCCATCAGATAGGTGTCGAAATTCGGGTCACTTGAGGGTACGTATTTTTTGGGCCACTTAAAGGTATATTGTCCAGTTAATCCGGGATTTATACTTCCTTCCCCTATCTTTTTTACATCTTCATTAAATAAATATAGTCCAGGAGATGTCGAATCTTCCACCTCTTTTAAGTTTTCATATGTATTCCAGTCATCAGGAAAATTAAATGTCGTTGGGCCAGACGGAACAACTTTTAAAAATAGTCTCACTTCTGCATCCAAACATGCTTTAGTGCCAATATTCTTTATTTGTACGTGAACATAGCGGTCACTATTCGCTAAAGGATCCTCATGGTCAATACGATCTCCGGTACTACCAGGAAAACTATTTGTGTAGCTTACTGCGATATCAGGGCTGTTTATAGTTCCTGTGAAAAGCGTTTTCCCGTCATCACCTACATCATCCCTTATGTAGAGGTCATAATAAGGCGTGTTAGTCTGCAGCGCCAGTAACATTTCATTGGCCTCTTTTATTGCCTGGTAAGCATCTACACGTCCAAAGCCATACTGGTCGCAACGATAAGGGATTCGGCCGCCTATAACCGGAATAGTTGCAGGCATTGTAGGAATGGGAATCGAATTTTGAAGTTTATTGACCGTAAGAATGTTATTAGTTAAATCTACTTTTCTCACAAAAACAATCTCCGTACCTTCAATTTCAACTAAGGTACCTGCAGGATGCGCTGCTGTATCTGTTATTGCGGAATCCAGGGTTATTATGTTTCCTGAAATACTGACTATTTTTAAACCGCTTTGTTTCCCTACCACTTTTAAACAGGCTTGCTCATTATATTCAACAGTTCTGTTGGCCGATAATGTAAGTCGGGTGCTATCGCTACTGATGGCTTGTATGGTAATTCCTGATTGGGTTACAGCGGGAAAACCTGTACTGTCATCCCAATTAGAGCCCTCTAATATTACTTTCTGGCCAACTATAAAGCCGCTTTTGCTTTTTACATTTACTTGGTTAGGAGGTATTACGACATTTAATTCAGAATCACCTTCAGGATCAATGGCAGTTTGAAAGATAGTTGTAGAAAAATCTGTTCCTAATGTGATATAATGATTTTGTTTAAATAAGCTTGGATCTTGTACCTGGATTTGAGTTGAACTGGTTATAGCAGCTGTTGTTTTGGTTCTCGCTCCAATCATAATTACCTGTCCGACCTGAAATCCGGAAGCACTTTGTACAGTGATATCAACATCTCTGATGGTATTATCATTTGGATCTGTTATAGGATTGGATAAAATTGTATTACCTGATAAAGGAATTAAGTTCCTATTGGAATCTACAATATCATTTCCTGTTTTATCTTTCCATTTATAACCCGTAATTTGATTGTCTATTTCAATTGGAAAAGCTGTTTTTTTAAGAATATATTTTATTTCCACCCATGTAAGGTTAGGATTGGCCTGCAACATTAAGGCAACAACTCCCGATACCACAGGGGCAGCCCAGCTTGTTCCAAAAGTTCCTGTGGTAAAGCCATCGTCAGACGAAGAAATAGTGCCCGGAGAAATAGGCCGGCCATACCTCGACCTGCGAAATGGCTGGCTGCTTTCATTAAGAACTAAAAAATCCATTCCCGGTGCCAGCAATTCAAGTTCAGGGCCATATGCCGATCCGTTGTTTTGATCATTGAGCGACGAACGACCTACTTTTAAAATACGATTGGATTGGGCTATAGCATCGTCGTTAATGAGTTTCTTGTATGAATTTGAAACGGACCATATAATTATATTCCCTTTTCCTTTTCTCCCATATACAGTTGCCCAGGCAAGTGCTTCCGTTAAATCATCGCTTATCCCGGTATTACTCTCATCTCCAAAGCTCATATTTATCACATCAGCGGCATCGTTTACATTAGCTCCGGTAAATAAGGTTCTTGGATCTGATGCATATTTCAAAGCATACGGCAATAAATCTCTTTTTGAATTTATTGGCATCATAATAGGAATGAGCTCTCCATTATAAGCAATTCCCTGAAGACCTGTGCCGTTTTTTTCAGCACCCACTATTCCTAATATGGCTGTACCGTGTGAAGGTTCTGTGCTAGGTGTAGTAGGTGATACTAATTTTGATTTGTCCCTGTCTGAATTCGGAGGATTTTTTGATTTAAGCAAAAGCGCGCCTCCTGAGGAAACTGTGCTTATACGGATATTGTTAGTGTAATCGGGATGAACACTAAAATCAGGATCAATTAGCGCTATCTTTATACCGGTTCCACCATTGGCCAGTACCCAGGCAGCCTCGGCACCTATATCGGCAAATTTCTTTTTTAAATCATAGCCTAGTGTATTGGCTAAACCGTCGTTATTTAAATACCATTGCAGGTTATAAAATGGATCCATAAAGTTTATTATTTAATATTTAATTATTTAAAAACGTGCATGACCTTTAATTTTTGGAAACAAGTTTTTGGTAGAGGGGTGTGCGTGCGTAATGATTTTGAATTGCAATAATTGTTTTGCGATCGTATTTATTCCTTCTCCCACATCGCTTTTACTTTCCAGAATATAATAAGGCTCATTATTTGGCGTATATTTATTTACCAGTTTAAGTCCTTCCTGTTTAATAAGCCCCATAAATTCATCTTCAGTACCGGGCTTTATTTTTACAAAAATTGTATTTGTAAACAACAAATATGAATTATTATTATGCGGAAAAATATTCTCCGGTATTATTTTTGGCCCGGCAACATAAATCAGCTCTTTGCAGTTACGGAGCTTTTCCAACTCTTCGCAGTTAAAGGCGGTAAACGTTTTTTTGTTTTTTTTCATTAATCTTATCCCTAATCCGCTTAATTTTCCTGATTCTAATAATTCGAGATCCGGTTCATAAAACTTCAGGCCTATTGTTTCGACTGTTTTTTTTAATTCATCAATATGAGTCAATGCATATTTTGTAATTCCGGCAATCACAAACAAGGAATCTGAGCTATAAGGAATTTTAACGGACATAGGATTCGTGCCAAATTCATTATTTAACGGAAACGAATTGTAATATGCCTGGCCCATTTTTACAAGATTAATTTTTTTTATTACTGTATCAATTTTTATATACGATAAGGGTGCATCAAAGGCATAGTATCGCTGACTTTCAATTTTAATAAGGTCTTCCGGATTTCTATTTGAAAAAAAAGATGCAGGCAAAAAATAATTGCCTGATACAGCATCGAGTAAAAAAGTTTCTTTTATACTATCGTTGTTTTTATTTATGATAGTAATGGTTGGGTTTTGTATGGTTTGGTTTTGAGTATTTTTAATTTGAAAACGTATGTTTGAAACTTGTGCATTGATATGCGGCTGCAGGAATAGGAATGCCATGAGCAGTTTAACAGGCAGCTGTTTTTTTTGAAAGCGATTTGGATGATTATTTTGCTTTTTCAAATTCATTGATTCGGGAACAGTTCTTGAAAAATAGGTTTACTTTTCTGTAATAGATCATAAGGGAAACCAGAAAAGCGTATATCAAACCTCACGAATATAAAACGCAATGTCAAGGGGTAAAAATACCCCATTTTCAAATTTTCACCGCTTTTAACATTTTATTAATCAATAAAATCTTACATATGTAATGTTTTTATGAAATTTGATTTTGCTTGTTTCGCTCACCTGGCAAACAAAGTAAATGAGTTTTGCTGCTTCGGTTTCCTGTTTTTCCTGTTTATCATTGAAATAAATGGATACAGATATTTAAATCCCTGGTAGCACTGTCTGTACATTTATATTTCATATATTTAACATACGTATTTTTGATTTGTGTCTTTTGAACCGGAAATGAATTATAAATACATTACCCCAATCCCCTGGTTCCTGTTTTATGAGCTCATGTATCAAACTCGCAGTGGTTGATGATCACCTGCTATTCAGAAAAGGGTTGATTGCCCAGCTAAGGGATTTTCCTCAGTTTGAAGTTTTAATTGAAGCTTCCAATGGCCGTGAATTATTGGATGCGATTAGTCACACACCAATTGATGTGGTGCTTCTTGATTTGCAAATGCCTGTAATGAATGGGGCAGAAGTAGCGGAACATTTGCAGCATAAATGTCCGGGTACAAAAATAATTATTGTATCCATGCATGACAGCGAAAGCTATATCCATCAATTAATTGGTAAAGGTATGAGTGGGTTTGTATTAAAAGACCAGGGCATTGAAGCAGTAGCCGATGCTATTCATGGTGTGATGGAAAATAACTACTATTTTAACGAACGTGTTTCACAGGCCATGGTAAGAGGACTTATTGACGCGAAAATGATCTCTCCTGTATTCAATAGTGTACAGTTAACAGAACGTGAAATTGAAATTATAAGGTTGATAAGCTGTGAACTAACTAACAGGGAAATTGCTAAAAAATTATCGCTGAGTGTGAGAACGATTGATGGCCATAAAGAACGCATCCTTTCAAAAACGAAAGCCAAAAATGTGATAGGGGTTATTATGTATGCCCATAAACATAAGTTGTTATAAAGCTTAGCGGCTTATCACTATTTTTTTCTGCTGTTGTTTTCCCGTGTTGTCACGTACGCAAATAAAGTAAACGCCTTCGCTCAGGTTGCTTATCGCTAATTCATACCGCTCCTTGTCTTTACCCGTATCACTTATCATTTCTCTGCCCCACACATCTTTTAGTTCAACCCGTTCAATATTCTTACCTGATATAATAAGGACATCGGTTGCCGGGTTAGGATAGATGGATACACCGTTTAAAGCATTGGCTGCATGAAGGTTCGTAGGAATACTGGTAGGGTTCCCAAATTTAGCATTGAACAATTGATTGCCGGTAGCGGTATAAGTAATGGTTCCAAAAGTACTTACGCCGTTATACAGGCTTCCGTTAAAATATACATTGTCGGCAGTATCAATACTCATATACCTGTTGTAAATGTTTGATGCCAGGCTGGTGGTAGCCTTATCAAGGCTAAGGGCTGTTTTATTAGTATCCAGCACAGCCAGGAACATACCGTAACCAGTGATTAAAAACGAACCGTTTTGAAGATGATGACTGAAATAACCGCTTATTAAAACCTTGTTATGATGGTTGACAAGAATAGAAGTTGATTCATGAGCATAAGTACTGTTGCCGAGCGCCGTTGACCATATGAATGCTCCGGCGGAATTGTATTTAAACACAAAGATATTGTATGTTCCAGTATTGTTAATAATAGTGGCAGGGGATGTAAAGGTATTGGATTCGCAATAACCTGTTACATATATGTTATCCAATCCGTCAACGTCAAGATCGGCTACCTCGGTATACCCTGCTCCTGTAATTGCTTTAATAAAATGTGTGGTCCCTGTAGCTGCATTCACCGACATAATATAGGAGTCGGCTGCTGTATTGCCCGGACTCAATAGACTATCCACTCCAAAAATAAATTCTTTTCCCCTGAAGGTTCCGCCGGCAATAACGTGGTTTTGGTCGTGAGAAACTTTAATGGTTAAGCCTTCGGAATAATCAAAACCACCTGTAATGCTAATCCCTTTCCTGGCCCAGTTGTAATTACCGGCTGCGTCCATTTTAAGCATGAAAAAATCTGAATACGGACCTGCTGAAGAAATTGTAATTCCGGAAGCAAGGCTCACGTTTCCAAAAAACAAACCCGTAGCGTAAATGTTGTTCAACGTATCGGTTGCCAAAGCATACACGGCATCCCAATTCCCCGATGATGTGCCTCCGAATGATTTTGCCCAAATGGTATTACCGGTGTTATCCAATTTAGCAATAAAGGCATCAAATCCTCCATTGGAGCTAAGCAGTGTTGCGCCCATTGCCATTGTTTGAGAAAATTTTCCACCAAGAATAATGTTGCCGCTATGGTCAAGCGCAATTCCGGTTGCTTCATCTTCCAGGGTGCTTCCAAATCGTTTTGCCCATATGGCTATACCATTAGGGTCGCGCTTAATCACATAAATGTCTTTGTTGCCCGCACTGGTAAGCGACATGGTTGGAGCAACAATAAAGGTGTTGCTAAAGGTGCCTGTGGAATATGTATAACCAAGAGCATCGGAAACGATCTTGCCCGGAATGGAATTGGCCAGCGTATTGGTAGATGCGCTTAGCCACTGCCAGGTTTGCGCTTTTACAATAACCGACAAGAATAGCAACGATATGAAAAGCGTGATCTTAAATAATTTCATTTTTTATGCCTGAAATGTAAAGGTATGAAATTAAGCCTTTGTATTTTTTAATTCGTTGTTGCAGCGGCCAATTTAACATTCATTTGCTCGGTTTGATGTTTTTTTATGGCTTTAGTAGCGTCTTTTGCCATTTGCTTATGGTGTTGCACTATTTTTACTGTTGCCGAAGCAAAACTTTTCAGGTCAATATCATCGCCTTTTCTGGCTTCGTTCTTATACAGGCGGATATCTTTTTTATGATCGTTGACCATGCATTTTGTATAAGCTTTGTCAAAATCGCTTCCTTGTTTTTCAGCCATAAGGTCATAAGTGTTTTGTCCTTTTTCGTTCAATACGATTGAAACAGTAACTTCCTGCCTGGCTGCCAAAGCGCTGAGGGCCGTATTTGACTTTGAATGATCGGCCATCATTTGCTGTCCCAGTGTTTTAATTTCGGGAGCTTTGGCTCTGACCTGGGCCAGCTCACCAAGTTTTACTTCCAGTAAATTACTTTGCGAAGCATCTTCAATAAACTGTTTGTCGCGTGCTGATGGCTGGGCATTGATGAATAGGCATGCCAATAAAAAGGAGATAATTGTAAATGTTGTTCTCATGATACATTATTTTTTTGTTTCCTTTTTTTGCTGCTGTTTTTTCTGAACCGGCTTCTCCGTTTTTTTCTCCGCTTTGCCTGCCATGTATTTCCCGTCCTTATCAAGCCATATCACTTCCGATTTGCGTTTAATGTAATACAAGCGGTTGCCCATGTCATCTTCGGTTACCCAGACCTGTGGTTCTTCGTTGGGATAATTGGTGAGGTAAAAATCACTAACGCCTGCGGGATAATTTGAACGGTCCAGCTCATTGTCATTACGAATGATATTGCCGTTCCCGTCATACACAATGGCTTTTCCCTTGTTTGTTTTTTTATCCCTGTACTCAGCTTTGTAATTAGGCCCGTCCATTACCCAGGCTGGTGCTGCCTCAGGGTAATCGGTGCTGAACTTATTGGAAATGGAAGAAGGGGCGGCTATGCCATCAGGTACAGGCATGCCTTTTCCCGTATCGGTTTGTGCTGTTAATGAAACAACAGCAAAAAATGAAGCGAGGATTGAAGTGTAACGTTTCATGACCGCAGGTTTATACCAAACAGCATGAAAATTATATGCCATAGCCTGTAAGCAAGCTAATGCTATATTCCTGGTTTTCAGGGCTCAATTGAGGAAATATTTGGGCACTAAGGGGTAATTCAGCTCTTTTGTTCGGCTTTGATCCGGTCGAGCAAAAATTCTAAACCGTTCAGTTTTATTTCGTACAATGTTTGCAACAGCATACCCAGTTTCCCTTCCGGAAAGCCTTTTCGGTTAAACCACTCCAGGTAAGAAACCGGCAGCCTGTATAAAATGGTGCCTTTATAACGCCCATAAGGCATGGGCATATTGACAAGGTCGATGAGTAATTGTGGATTTGTGCCGTCTAACATCGTTTAAATTCTTAAGCCTACCACACACACATCATCAATTTGTTCAAGATTGCCTCTCCAGTCTTCAAATGTTGCGTTTAACTTGCTACGCTGAATGTCCAGGGGCTCTGTGCTGATCTCGGCCAGTAAACTGTTAAGGGTTTTGTATTTGAATTTTTTTCCTTTAGGTCCGCCAAACTGGTCGGCATACCCGTCGGTATACAAATAGATCATGTCGCCTTTCTGAAAATCAATGGTGTTGAGTGTGAACGAGTCGTTTTTAACGCCCACGCCAACCGGCATTTTATCGGCTTTGTATTCAATGATCTCCTTGTTACGTATAACAATTGGGGCATTGTGTGCTCCGGCATAAGTGATCGTGTTGTTTAGCCGATCAAAACACATCACAATGCCATCCATGCCATCCTGGCCGCCTTCCTGCGAAATATATTTTATCAGTCGCTTGCGGACATGGTTTAAAATTTCGTGTGGTTCGGCAATGCTCTTATCACGAATAGCTTCATTCAGGAATGAAATATTCAGCAGGCTCATGAAGGCGCCCGGCACACCATGGCCGGTGCTATCGCAAACCGTCAGGTAAAAACGATTATCGGTAATGGTTTCGTTATAACTGCTTATTTTTGTAGTGGCCCAGTAAAAATCGCCACTCACAATGGCTTTTGGTTTAAATAATACAAAATGTTCGGGCAAGTGCTTTTTCAAATACTCATCCTTTGCCAGAATGGTAGTTTGAATGCGGTGTGCGTAATGAATGGAGTCGACAATCTCTTTTTGTTTTTCCTGGATAATGTTTTTTTGTTCTACAATCTCAGCGGTGCGTTCTGTCACCTTATCCTCAAGGTTGTGGTTAATATGGCGCAAATCGCTAATGAGGGTGTTGATACTGGATTGCATTTTTTTGAAACTTTGGGCCAGCACACCAATCTCATCTTTTTTTCCGGTTTTTATCTCAATGTCCATATTGCCTTTGGCAAGTTCCAGCGCATCGGCAGTTAATTCTTTTAAAGGCCTTGTAATTGCCCTCGACACAAAATAAGAAGTGGCGAATACCGCAACCAATAAACAGATAAAGGCAATGAAGATGTTGTTTCGTAAGGTCACTACATTTTTAAACGCTTCCTTTTCGTCTATCTCGCTCATAATGGCCCAGTGCATGTCTTTTATTTTTAAGGGCTTATAAGCCGATAATACCGGAACTCCACGGTAATCTGAAAAGATTCGTGCATTGGTTTCTCCCTTCAGGGCCGCAATTGAACCTTCGGTTTTTACCTGCTGCAGGTCAATGGAGCTGTTGAAACGTTTTATTTTGGTGATGGTCTTATCATCTATGTTAATATCGTGCAGCATATGAAAGTAATTGACGCTGTCTTCAATTAAAAAACGCGACTGGTTGCGCAAGGTATAATCATCGCCTACAATATAACTTTCGCCCGAACTGCCCAGGCCTACATTAAGCCAGCGTTGCTTATTGGTCATAATATCATTGATCTTGTCAATAGGCATTTGAAAAACCAGGACGCCTGTTTTTTTATCGCCATCAAAAATGGGGCAGGCAATAAAGGAAGCGGGAGCGTTATAAGACGCAATATAGGGCTTGAAATCCACGAGCTTTGTAAAATCTTTTTTATCGGATGCTTCTGCCGCCCTGAATGCCTGGGCTAAATTGGTGTTTCTAAAAGGGCCGGTTTTTAGTGAAGTGGCAAAATCCACTTCTTTATAAACCGTATACACAATATTCCCGGTTTCAGCATCAATTAAAAATATGTCGTAATAGCCAAACTTTTCGAGAAAATGTTTTAAGCCAGCATGGTATTTTACATGCGCTTTGGTATAAGAGCTCGCATCGTTAGCCTGTAATAAATTATGTTTTTCTCCGGTTTTATTCGGGTTCGAGGCAAAGTACAGATCCTGCAGGAGTATGGTGTTGTCATCAAAGGCAATGCTGCTAATAACCGAATCGGGAACAAGATTCTCTTTAAGTTGTTTAATGTATTCGGTCTCAATATAATGATCGACCCTTTGTTTTATAACTTCCGATTCTTTACCCGAAACCGCCAGCTCCTGGTTAATGGCATTAAACCCTCTTTTAAAATCCTTCATGGCGTCAATTATCATCGGATTTTCTGCGCTTGTAATGATCTCGTCCTGGATGATCTGGAAATAATCCTCTATTTGCGTGGCTTTCATTTCACGAATGGCGGTTAATTCATCAAATGATTGTTTTTCGAGCGATTGTTTGGCACGTAAATAACTAATGATGCCTATCACTGTCATCGACAGGAAAGCGATGAGGAAAAAGGTAACTGTTATTTTTACGCCGATTTTCATTTCAATAATAGCGGATTAAAAATAAGCCTTTTAAATTGAAAAACAAGGTAAATTCAGTGGAGAATCTGAGTCTTGTAGCATTTTTCTTTACTTTTTTCCTTGATAAAAAAGTAATTGGAAAGGTTATGTTGTGAAATAATGTAGGATTATTTTCGTCATTGCGAGGAGGGACGACGAAGCAATCTCACACAAAGTTGGGTTTGAGATTGCTTCACTTCGTTCGCAATGACGCGCAGAATATAACTGCTTTAAAATCCTACGTTATTCTAATAAACAATGATTGAAAATAACATGAGCTTACATGATCTTCTCAAGATCATTCATGTAATCCTGTTGAAGGTCTTCGTGCAGGGATTGAATGAGGGCGTTGATCTTTTTTAATTCCTGTTCATACAGGTTTACCAATAATTGACTTTTATGATAAGGAATGCCTGATTGTTTGAGTTTTGCACAGAAATAAATATGAAGTTCAGCCGCCAGCGCTTTATCATTCACATACTTGCAATATTTAGTAATAATGCGGAGTAATTTACGCAGGGATTTTTTGACATAATATAAATTTGACTGTAGTTTTAACTCCATGAAATGCGCATCAATTTCCTTTTTTACGCCCAATATGAAATTCGGTTTATCATGCGCTTCAAAAAGCAGGTAATCTAAAAACTCTTTATTGTCTTTTTTATATTTTGCCAGGTTAAGGCAAAGCTCTGCCAGCTGTTTTGGTGGCAATTCCTGCAATTCTTTTTTAAGTTCGGATATGCTTGCGGTTTTCAATGGCGCTTATGGATTAAAAAGTTTATACGCGTTTACAGAGCCGGTATTATTTTCCAGCTTTAAAAGAAGCAGGCCCTTGCTTAACCGGCGCGTAGATATAATAGTGTTTGTGTCCTGTTCTTCAGCATAAAATTCAAGTTTGCCTTCTGTATTGTAGATGCATACTTTAAAACCGTTAATTCCGTGTAAGCCATTAACCAGGATCTGTTGCGCATCAAAATCCTGGCTCACCGTAAAATGCCGGGAAGGAAAAATATCTTTGACACTTAAAGGATACACGGGGCTACAATCGGCAATAGAATCCAGTTGCGCGTACTCATGAATACCGTTATGAAAAAAACAGCTTAATTGCCCCACGTCATTTATTTGTGGCGGGGCACCCGGCGTGTTTATCAGGCACAATGAGCCAATACCTTCGACCCAAACTGTATTCTTTGTTATTGAAACAACAGTATCAAGCGAGTGCAGGTAAAAATAACGATGGCTTTTTGTCAATAATGGTTTTAGAATGATAGAATCAACTACAAAAGAGCCCGCATACTTGGGGTAGGGGCTACCAGGGTTTTGAACGCTAACCGTGTCATTTACCTGAACCGCAAAATCGTACAGCAGGTATTCTCTTGGCGCGCCGGTATCGGCAAGCATTCGCATATACACTTTGCGGTTTGTGGTGTCTTCCCTGATCAGGAAATTTTTGTTATAGTGGTACTTATCCAAAAAGGTGTAATGTTGCAGGTTCACAACCGTATCGCCAATGGTATAATATTTATCGGTACTACAGCCAAAATAACAATTGGTCACATGCCATTCGGAATAAGCACTCAGCATAGGAATATAACCTTGCGCGTTAACTGATACCGGGCGCAAGGAAATTGCGGCGAGTAAGACCATTAACTTCAACATCATATTTCTGCTTATAATCAAAATTTAAAACCCCTTTTTTTTAAATTAATAGAAAATAGAAAGCATCTCGGGTTCAATGCGTTTTGGTCTTTTGCTGTGGCTATCAAGCAGGTACCAGGTAGTTTTTACCTTGGCATATACCTGGTCGGTTTCGCGGTCGCAAATATTGACAAAGCGTTCTGATTTTGCCCCACTGTATTCCTCATTGACCCAGGTTTTTGCAACGAGCTTGCTGTTTAAAAGTGCTGATCTCAGGTAGTCGATCTCGTGCCTGCTCACCACCCATAAATTTTGCTCTTTCATGGCGTCTGTTGCTACAGCGTTCCAATGTGCAATGGCAATTTCCTGCACCCATTTCAGGTAAATAATATTATTCACATGTCCCAGCTGGTCGATGTCGCTTTCGGTAATAGTAATAGGATATTCAAATATTTTGGTAGGCATGGTTCAGCTGTTTTCTTTGGCGTATAGTTTTAATCCTTTGTTTAAGCGGTTAATGGCTTTTGCCATCCGTTCTATTTTTGTTTCTTCTTTTTTAGCGGAGTAGATCCACTGTATATAATATTTTTGCTCGCTTTCCGATAGCTTCATGAAAAAGGAATAAGCCACAGGTTCATCCTGCAGGCATATCAACAGTTCTTCCGGTAAGTTCATCGGTTCGTCATCAGGGTACAAGGTAACCATTACCCAGTCGCCATCTTTTTTGTTGATCTGTTTACGGATCTCGGCTTTTACAGGTAAAAACAGCTCTCCTTCCTTTGTGGGCATCAGGTGGAATTTGCGAAACTCGTAACCATCAATAAAACCCCTTACTTTTCTGAAACCAAATTTTCCGTTGCTGCTTTTTTTAATACCGGCAATCTTTGTAAAGGTCCAGCCGCCTTTGCCATGAAACTTTTCGAGCAAGCATTTTTTATGGACCAGTGGTTTTTCCAACGCAATATTATTTATACAAAGATAAGGTTTTATTATGCCCTGTAGTTTCTGATATCAAAATTCTATAACATCTTAACATCCTTTTTATTCGTATATTAATTATCTCAATGAACTATTTTTTTCTATATTTTTCCATTTGCCTGTTCTTATGCAGCAATGCTTTTTCACAAGTCGCCGATAGTGCGGCAGCGCCCCATAAATTAGAGAACTACATTCGTCTGCAATACGATAATGATTTTTTCAGCGCCACCGACCGGTATTACACACAAGGCATCCAATTATCCATTATTCATCCTGTTATCCGGTTCTCACCTTTTTCGTACGCATTAATCCGTTTAAATAAAAATGCGCTTAACTATTACGGCTTGCAGTTTGAGCAGGATTGTTTTACACCCCGCAGCATTCGTTACGATACCCTGAACTACACCGAGCGGCCCTATGCTGCTATCTTTTTTGTAGCGCATTCTTTAGCTTCTTTAAATCCTGAGAAAAAAATAGCGCTGAAAACTCAATTGGACCTTGGCGTCATTGGCCCCTGCGCCCGCTGCGAAGATGAACAGAAAGCCATTCACCGTTCATTGGTAAACATACAGCCGCTTGGTTGGGAGTACCAGTTGAAAACCGATTATATTATTAATTACAGGGTCCTGTTCGAAAAAGGCATTTTTAATAAAAAGAACCGCGAGGTCATTGTTAATACAGCTGCCAGGCTGGGAACCATTTATACCGATGCTTCGGCAGGTATTACCGGCCGCATGGGCTTTTTTAGTCCTTATTTCAGCAACCTGGGTATGGATAAGGAGCATGTTTACCGCCGATCGAATTTCCAGTTTTATGGAATCTTAAAAGGTAATGTAAGCTTGGTAGGCTATAATGCCACCTTGCAGGGAGGCGTATTTAACCACGAGAATAGTTACACGGTTTCAAATGATAAGATTGACAGGGTAGTTCTGGACGGGCTTGCCGGATTTGTACTGACCTACAAACGCATCAGCCTCGAATACAGTAAACTTTACATTAGCCGCGAATTTGCAGGAGGGCTCGATCATGGTTGGGGTAAATGTGTGATTATGTATTGTTTTTAATTCCACTATGTTGACTGTCACTTCGAGTAGTTCCGACGTAAGGAGGAACATATCGAGAAGTGAGATTGAAGTATTCAGTTCTCGATACGCTTCTCTGCGTTCTGCTACTCGAACTGACAATTATTTTTCCCAGGTGTCTGTCTTGTCGGAGTCGGGACCCCAAAATAACCGCATAAAAAAGCCTCGGGTTACCCCGAAGCTTTTCACAAAAACAAAAAACAATCATCGCAACATAAACCAGCCCGTAGTTTCTCTTAAATGTACATTTCTACATTTTTTTCTTCCAACCGTTTCTTTAGGTTAATCAGCGCATAGCGCATCCTTCCCAGTGAGGTATTAATAGATACATTGGTTACTTCCGCAATTTCTTTAAAACTCATGTCGTAATAGGTCCTCATGATTACCACTTCTTTTTGATCCTGTGGCAGGTCATTAATCACCGAACGAATCGCTTCTTTGAAGCGTTTGTTCGCTTCATCGTCTTTTGAATGGTCAACCTCTTCGGGAATAATGTCAAAAATGCTGGTTTCTTCACCATCCTCATTAGTAATGGTAGAAATACCCGGCATTTTCCTGGTTTTCCTGAAATGGTCAATAATTAAGTTTTTAGCAATGCGGAGTACCCAGGGCAAAAACTTGCCTTCTTCATTATATTGTTGTTTTTTTAAGGTTTGAATCACCTTAAAGAACGTTTCCTGGAAAACATCTTCAGTCAGCGCTTTATTACGCGTAATCAAATAAACATATGAAAATATGCGGCGTTTGTGGCGTTTTACAAGAACAGAGAGGGATTCTTCATTACCATTCATGTAGAGCTTCACAAGCTCATTATCAGTCATCAGTTGTATAGACATGGAACTACAATTAAATTATTAAAAAACGATAAAAATTTAAGTAGAAGTCTAAACGATGCTTGATTTCAGGGTTTTAGGTTAATGATTATTCAAATGTAGAGAAATTTGGCTGAGCTATTTGTTAATTCGGGTGAAACTATAGTTTCAGTTATTAAAAGAATGATCCCAGTACGTGAAGTAATTTGTCAACCTGGCTATGCCATAATAAACGTGATGATTCTTCTTCAAATTTATCGGAGGCAAAGTCCGTGATTATCAATGAGATGTCATTAGTAAGTTCATCTTTTTGGGTTCTGAACTCAAAATAGCTGCCGTCGTTTTTATCGAGCCATTGGTAACGGATAAACATAGGAGGAATTTCTTTTACCAGCTTGGCTTGTTGTTCCTGTCCATCCCAGTTAAAGGTGAAAATCCCGTTACGGATATTCACATCGTCACAAAACCACTCCGATAAACCGCTTTCGGTACTTACAAACTCATACACCATGTCTTCCGATGCCCTGATAACAAATTCCATTTCAAATTTGCCGGCTGGCTCTTTCATTGGTTTTGTCTGAACTTCTTCTTCTTTTCTGAAAGTAGTAGGCGCTACAATGGGTTTTTTAACAACCTGCACAGGTGCTTTTTCTTTCTTGGTTTTTGCCGCTACAACAGGTTTTTCGGCTTTATGATGTACTACCTCATCAATAATGTGTTTTATCTCTTTTACGCTGGATGTTTTTGAATGAAGCGGCTTGGCTTCTTTTTTTGCAGCTTTGGCTACAGGAGGAGTAATTGCTTTTTTAACTGCCGGTTTGGCTTTTGGCGCCGTCTTTTTAACTGCTTTCTTGGCTACGGGCTTCGCTACTTTTTTAGGAGCAGCTTTTTTAACGACTACTTTCTTAACCGCTTTTTTTGGAGCTATCTTCTTAACGATCTTTTTTACAGTCGCTTTTTTGGCCACTTTTTTAGGAGCGGCTTTCTTCACAGCCTTTTTAGGAGCTACTTTTTTAATGGCTTTTTTTATTACTTTCTTAGGAGCAGCTTTCTTAACCGCCTTTTTAGGCGCGGCTTTTTTGGCTACAGGCTTTTTAGCCACAGCTTTTGCTTTGGTTGTCGCTTTTTTTACGGGCTTTGTTTTAGCCACAGGTTTCTTAGCCGCTTTTTTAGGAGCCACTTTTTTAGCTGCTGCTTTTTTCACTGTTTTTTTAGCGGGAGCTTTTTTATTTTTTGACGAAGCCTTAGATTTTGTCGACATAACCAATTAATTTTTCGTGAAATATATAAATAAAAACCATGTTTCGGAAATTTATTCGTTAAATTTTATTGATTAATTTTTAATTCCTGTTTTTTTTAAGCCTTTATCCTCAATTTGCTTTGTAAATCAAACAAAAAATTACCTTTGCAGCCATGCAAAACGTCATCTCTCTTTTACCCGAAAGCGTAGCCAATCAAATAGCTGCCGGAGAGGTGGTGCAAAGGCCGGCCTCTATTGTTAAGGAGTTGCTCGAAAATGCCATTGACGCTAAAGCTACCTTTATAAAATTGATCGTAAAAGACGCAGGGCGCACCCTGGTTCAGGTTATTGATAACGGTTTGGGAATGAGCCCGGTAGATGCCCGAATGGCCTTTGAGCGCCATGCTACTTCCAAAATAAAAAAAGCGGAGGATTTGTTCCAACTGCATACCAAAGGTTTTAGGGGCGAAGCCCTGGCCAGTATTGCCGCTGTAGCACAGGTTGAACTAAAAACCAAGCGCGAAGACGATGTTGTGGGACAACTGATTGAAATTGAAGGAAATAAATTCATACGACAGGAAGAATGCCAGGCACCCACCGGCTCCTCCTTCAGCGTTAAAAACCTGTTCTTTAATATTCCGGCCCGTCGTAATTTTTTGAAGGACGATAACATAGAGCTGAAACACATTATTGATGAGTTTGAGCGGGTTGCATTGCCTCATCCTGCTATCCATTTCCAATTGTTCAGTAATGGTAACGAGATCTATAACTTGCCGGCATCCAATTTAATGGAACGCATTTCGGGTCTCTTCAGCAAAACCCTTCAGGGCAAACTGGTGCATATTGAGGAAATGACAGATGTGGTAAAAATTACCGGTTATGTGGGTAAACCCGAAAATGCCAAAAAGCGCCGTGGCGATCAGTACTTTTTTGTGAACGACCGTTTTATAAAAAGCCCTTACCTGCACCATTCGGTTGCCGAAGCTTATAAAGAGCTTATTGCCAGCGACAGCCACCCGGCTTACTATTTGTTTTTAGAGGTTAATCCCGAAACAATTGATATCAACATTCATCCTACTAAAACAGAAATTAAGTTCCAGGACGAGAAAATCATTTATGCCCTGTTGCACAGCGCCGTTAAGCGCGCCCTGGGTAAAGCCAATTTGGCGCCAAGCCTCGACTTTAGCAGCGAAATGAGTTTTGAGATTGATTATTCGAAAACCGTTTCACAACCAAAAGTAACGGTGAACCCCGATTACAATCCTTTTAATACCACAAAACCCTCATCAGGTTCTTATTCCGCGCCTAAAGATACAACGCTTCAAAAACACAACAAGCAAAATTGGGAGAGCCTGTACGATAATTTTAATACGGCCGATTATAAAACAGAGAACCGCGAATTCCAATTGGAAAAACAAGCCGAACAGGCGGCCCTGGATTATGGGAGCCAGCCGGGAAAAAATTTTCAGCTCTATAATAAATACATTATAGCGGCACACGGGCTTGGCTTATTGGTTATTGACCAGCAGCGCGCTCATGAGCGGGTGTTATACGAACATTATTTAGCAACCAGGGAAAAAAATGCCGCGTCCTCACAACAGGTTTTATTTCCGGTTACCATTGAACTAACGGCCAACGATTTTACCTTAATGGAAACCCTGATGCCGCATTTTAAATTACTGGGATTTGAAATTGAACCTTTTGGTAAAAATACCATTGTGGTTCAGGGAACCCCAGCCGAATTAGGAGAATTTAACACACAGGAAATGGTAGAAGGTATTTTGGAAACCTATAAATTAAATACCTTTGATGTAAAGATCGACCCTTTTGAGAATATGTGCAGGAGCATGGCCAAAAGCGCGTGTATAAAATACGGCAAATCGCTAGAAAAAGAAGAAATGGATCTTATTGTGGAACACCTGTTTTTATGCGAAAACCCAATGTACAGCCCAAACGGCAAACCAACCATGATGGAAATGGGAAAAGCGGATTTGGACGCATTTTTTAAGAAGTAATTGATTATATGAGTTACCAGGAATTCAGACCAAGACAATTTCAACAATTACCATTAGTAGTCAAAAATATTTTGATCATCAACGTCATCCTGTTCTTTGGAAATATGGTAATGGGCGGAAAACTGGATCTTTACCTTGATCTTTTTCCTATTGGCTACGAGGAGTTTAAGCCATACCAGTTCGTTACTTACATGTTTATGCATGCCGACATTCCTCATATTTTCTTTAATATGCTGGCAGTATACATGTTCGGTTCCGTATTGGAAAGCCTTTGGGGACCAAAACGTTTTTTGAATTTTTATTTGTTATGCGGCTTAGGCGCTGCGGCTTTGCAGTTAGCTATTTTTTATTATACCGGCGACGGGGCAAGATTAGTTGGTGCTTCGGGAGCCGTGTTTGGCCTGTTGGTGGCTTTTGCCATGATGTTTCCCAATACAGAATTACAGCTTTACTTTTTAATTCCGGTAAAAGCAAAATACCTGGTGAGCGCTTATGCCCTGTTTGAATTGTATAACGGATTTTTTCCAAGGGATAATGTGGCGCATTTTGCCCATTTGGGTGGTTTGGCGGTTGGCATTATTATTATGTTGATATGGAAGCGTAACAAAACTTTTTTCTTTTAGCGGAACATGTCTGTTATTCAAAACATACGACAGGAATTGCAAAAGCACGATGCGCTCACCATTTTACTGGTAGTCAATGTCTCCTTATTCTTTGTCATCAACCTTGATGTTAATATTTTCAGGCTTGGACTTACCGAATACCTGGCATTGCCTCTTGATCTTAATCGCTTTATCTTCCGGTTCTGGACCTTGTTTACCTACATGTTCTCACACCAAAACCTGGGGCATGTGTTTTATAACATGTTGTTGCTGTATTTTACAGCCCGTACGTTTCTTAATTTTTTATCTGAAAAAAAACTGCTGTATGTATACATTATGAGCGGTTTGTTGGGCGGCGTTATTTTACTGCTGCTCTCCATGCTTTTTCCGCATCTGTTTGGCGGCTCGGTATTGTTGGGTGCTTCTGCGGCTGTAATAGGAGTTGTAATGGTATTGGCAACATATATTCCCAATTTACCGGTTAACCTGTTTGGCATTATTGAAATGCGCTTTAAATATTATGCGTTGCTCATATTTGCCCTTTCAAGCATTATTGATTTTAATATCAATACTGGCGGAAAGATCTCGCATTTCGGCGGGGCTTTCTTTGGCTTGTTTTTTGGATACATGTTACGAAACGGAAAAGACATATCGGAGTTCTCATTTTTTAAACCAAAGAAAAAAAATAACCTGAAAGTAGTTCATTCAAACCGCTCAAAAACAGAAAGCGCAGATTCGGCCAACCAACAAACCATTGATATGTTGCTCGATAAGATCTCAAAGAGCGGGTACGATAATTTAAGCAAGGCTGAAAAAGAGCTTTTGTTTAAACTTTCTCAGAAAAAATAACGGAATTTTTGATTTTTTTTTCTAAATTGTAATCCTAATTATGTTAAAGTTTCGGGTTTTATTGATCTGTTTTTTCATTTCTTTTGGTTTGCAGGCTCAAACCAGTAAGCACTACGAAATAGCGGATGCCGACGAACACTTTAAACATGGCAACTTTTTAATGGCCCTTCCCATTTATAAAGAGCTCCTTAAAAAAGACAAGGAAAATGCCGACATCCAGTATAAAATAGCGCAGTGTTATCTCAACACCAATCTTAATAAAGCCGAGGCCATCAGGTACCTCGAATTTTGTACCAAAGACCCTAAATTCGATCATGAAGCCTGGCTGAAACTGGGACAGGCTTACCGCCTTGGAAATAAGCTCGATGACGCTATTAAGGCTTTTCAGAAATACGGCGAACTGGAGCCTAAAAAGAAAAAAGCAGCCGACCGGGAAGTAGAGATCTGCAATAACGCCAAGCAATTAATGCGCAGTCCCATCAATGTGTCCTTTACAAACCTTGGCAAAGAGATCAATTCGGAGTTTGCCGATTATTATCCATGGATCAACCAGGACGAAAGTTTCCTGGCTTTTACCACCCGCCGCAAAGGACAAACCGCCGGAAGGGTAGAGGTAGATGGGTATTACGCTTCTGATGTATATGTGAGTAAGGTAGAGGCGGGTAAATGGCTTAAAGCCGAAAATATGGGAACAAAGATCAACTCCTCGCTCGATGAGCAGGTTGTTGGTTTAAAAGCCGATGGTTCGGAAATGATCATTTACATTGACCATATTGATAAGTACGGTGATATTTACAGCTCCGTGAAAAAGAATGATGTTTACCAGAAATATCTTCCTTTCAATGAAAAGATCAATAGTAAAATTGAAAAATCAGGTTCCATCAGTGCTGATGGTAATACCTTGTTTTTTGTAAGGAGCGAAAGCAGGGAAGACCAGAACGATATTTACATTTGCCGCAAATTGCCAAATGGCAACTGGAGCGAGCCGTTTAAAATGGGCCCCGAGATCAATACGGATTATAATGAAGATTTTCCGTACCTCTCAACCGATGGTGTGACGCTTTATTTTTCATCGCAGGGTCATAATACCATGGGAGGTTTCGATTTGTTTAAAAGTACCTGGAATCCGGAAGATAATAGCTGGACAAAGGCTGAGAATTTAGGGTACCCTGTAAATACTACCGATGAGGACAGGAGCATAAGCTTAACACCCGATAACAGGGTAGGCTATATCAGCGCTTTGCGCCCCGGTGGCCAGGGCGATTTGGACCTGTACAGGATCAGGTTCAACGACATGGAGCAAAAGCTCACGCTGTATTTAGGCGGGGTAATGCTGGGCGATTCGCTCAACCAGCCAAAGGAATTTGTGGTGAATATTTTGGCGGTAAATGTATCCACGCAGGAAGAATTTAGTTTTGCCACCAACCCCACTAATGGAAAATTTGTGATGGCGCTCCCTGCCGGTACTTATGATATTACGGTTAGCTCCGATGGCTTTGCCGAGTTTAAAGATAAGCTAACGGTTTCCGATTTAGGCTTGCCGATCTCGGAAGAAAAGAAAAATTATGCTCTAAAGAAACAGTGATGACCAAAATTTTTAAAATAGTTTTTGTATTGGTTTTCTTCCATTCATTCTTTGGGTCGGCCCAGGCTTACCAGATAGGCTTATTAAAATACAGCGGTGGCGGCGACTGGTATGCCAATTTAGAAACTTCGCTCCCTAACCTCATTAAGTATTGCAATACCAATTTAAAAACCAACATCAACCCCGAACAGGCCATTGTGGAAGTGGGCAGCACCGAAATCTTTAATTATCCATTTGTTCACATGACCGGGCATGGCAATGTGGTATTTTCGAACCAGGAAGCCGATAACCTGCGTAAATACTTATTGGCCGGAGGGTTTTTACACATTTCCGATAACTACGGCATGGATAAGTTTATAAGGGCCGAACTTAAAAAAGTATTCCCGGAGCTGGATCTGATCGAGCTTCCTTTTACACATCCCATTTACCACCAGGCTTATAATTTTGATAAAGGCTTGCCAAAGATCCATGAGCACGATAATAAGCCACCACAGGGTTTTGGTTTAATTTATAAGGGACGACTGATCTGCTTTTATGATTCGGAGTGTGATTTGGGCGATGGCTGGGAAAGCTTCGAGATCCATAAGGATAGTCCTGAGGCACATGAAAAAGCGCTCAAAATGGGTGCTAATATCATTAGTTATGTGTTTTTGAATAAGGTGAATTGAGGCAATTAGTTCCGTCATGCTGAACTTGATTCAGCATCTCTCATTAATTAATTTATGGATTCATAATTTGAGACCCTGAATCAAGTTCAGGTGACGCATTGTAAGTTATATGTCAAACAAAAAAGCCATTAACGTTCCCGCTAATGGCTCTTATAATTTCATAAGAACAATCAAATGTGCATACTGTCTTTTTTCGACAATAACACATCCTCCGTTTCCACATTGTCCTCATCCTTTATGCAGCAGTCAACCGGGCAAACGGCTGCGCATTGCGGTTCATCATGAAAGCCCGCGCATTCCGTACATTTATCGGTTGCAATATAATACACATCCATGCTGTAAGGTGTTTGCGGATCGTTGGCATCAGCCGTTATGCCCGTGTTCACACCTGTATATTGTCCTTTCACTTTGGTTCCATCAGCATAGCGCCATTCGGCACCACCTTCGTATATGGCATTATTGGGACACTCCGGTTCGCAAGCTCCGCAATTAATGCACTCATCTGTAATTTTAATAGCCATTTTTAATTAGTTTTGTACTCTGTAATAATAAGATTACAAATATAAGATTAATTTTTATGACCTTAAAACAACGCGAACAGGCATTTGTTCAATTAGGCTTGTTTATAAACCGGCATTTTTCCGACCAATGGCAGGAAAAAGAAACGCGTTTTCACAACGACCTCAATGCCTTAATGGATGTTGCCTTTTCCTATAATGGCTGGTTTACCAGGCAAAGTATTGAAATGGCATTAAAAGGCATCGCTTTTATGCTGGAAAAGGAACAACTTGGCGGCTTTTCAAAAGGGATTAAGGAGCCTCAGCAACCTAAAACAGTAGCGGTTATTATGGCAGGGAACATCCCGGCAGTGGGCTTTCATGACATGCTTTGTGTGCTGCTGAGCGGGCATCGCATCCTCATTAAGGTTTCCAGCGACGATCCCGCGCTTATTCCTTTTTTGGCTGGAATGCTCATTTATTTTGAACCCGGCTTTGCACCGGAGATCAATTTTTCGGAAGCCAGGCTCAAGGATTTTGATGCCGTGATTGCTACCGGAAGTAATAATACGGCAAAACACTTCGAGTACTATTTTGGCAAATATCCACACATTATCCGCCAAAACAGAACCTCGGTAGCTATTTTAAGTGGCGGCGAGAGTTCTGAAGAATTAAAAGAGCTGGGTAAGGATATTTTCTGGTATTTTGGCCTGGGTTGTCGCAACGTATCTAAACTTTATGTGCCCGAAGGGTATAAATTTGATAAGCTGTACGAGGCCATTTTTGACTTTAAATACGTGCTCGACAATAAAAAATACAACAATAACTATGAGTATAACCGGGCCATTTACCTGCTCGACCTGATCCCTTTCCTGGATAATAACTTCCTGATCTTGAAAGAAGATAAGGGCTTGCATGCTCCAACCGCGGTTGTTTATCACCAAAGTTATACTAATCAAACGTCGCTTGTTGAAAACATAAAAGAACAAATGCAAAATCTGCAATGCATTGTGGCTAATTTTGAGATAAGCGGAATAAAAACCATCCCTTTTGGAAAAACACAACAACCGTCTGTTTTTGATTTTGCAGACGATGTGAATACCCTGGATTTTTTAAATAGCTTATAATGTTTATATTTAGGTATTGAAAACACTAAAACATAGCATACTGACCCTCCTGACAGTAATGTGTGTTCAGCATATGAAGGCGCAAACGGCTATTGATATTTTGGTAACCGATTCTGTTTCCAATATCATTATGCCGAATGTGTTCACGCCAAATTTCGATAGTATCAACGATGTTTTTAAGCCGCGTTTGGATGAGATCACCGAAATGAGTTTTAGCATTTATAACCGTTACGGGAATTTGATATTTGAAACAAAACGTCTTAATGGTTTTTGGGATGGCCGTACTACCAGCGGTGAACCATGTTCTGATGGCGTTTATTTTTGTGTATTGACAGCCACTGGCATTGACGGTAAAAAATATAAAGAAAAAACGTTTGTACAGTTGTTTACAAATGGCTTTTATAAAAATTAGCGCTTATCCTATCCGTTAATAAAATATCGTTCAATTACCACAATTCCACACAATTTAAAGGGATCAACACTGTTTCTCTGACAGCCGAACCCGAAAAGATCATTGCCGTTATTGGCAAGAGCGGAAGCGGTAAAACCACCTTGCTTAAATGCATTTATGGTTTGGAAGACCTGCAGGGGGGCGAAATTACCATAGATGGAAAACAGGTGCTTGGCCCTGCTTACAATTTAATTCCGGGACATGAGGACATGCGCTTTGTAAGCCAGGATTTTTATGTGCTGGATAACCATACCGTGGAAGAGAACATTAAGGATAAATTATTGGGCTACACGGATGAGTACAAACAAAAGCGAACTACCCAGTTGCTGCGCTTGCTCGATTTGACGGCCTTTAAAGGATCAAGGGCCATCAATTTATCCTCAGGTCAAAAACAGCGGGTGGCCATTGCCCGTTCCTTAGCGGAGTTTCCTAAAGTATTGCTACTTGATGAGCCTTTTAGTAACCTTGACCTGCCACTGCGCGATAAGATCTTTACTTACATTCGTCAGCAGATCAAAAAACAGAAGACCGCTGTTATCTTAGTAACCCACCAGCCCGAAGAAGCCTTGCGTTATGCCGATGAAACAGCGGTAATGGAAAATGGTAAGCTCATTCAGCACGATAAAACATTCAGCGTTTACTATCATCCAAAAACCAAAAATATTGCAGCCCTTATGGGGCGCTATTTTATTCTGGAACAGGAAGATCTTGTTTCTTCCAGGATCAAACTATCAAAAAATCAAACGTATATCCGTCCTAACCAGTTACAGATTGTGGATAAAAAAACCGAAGCCCATTTGCAGGTAACGGTTACCAATGTGTTTTTTAACGGTTATGGCTTTGAGTATTTTGCCGATACCAGGCAGGGTAATTCCATTTATTTCTATTCAAAGGATAACAGCATTCAGATTGATGATGCGGTGTTCTTGAAAGTGAACTGGTATTGATCTCACCACAGAGGTACAGAGAGGGCAGAGTTTTTTGTAAATTTATTTCAGCCCTTTAGAGATTCAAATTAATATAATGGAACGCAGATAACGCAGATTTACACAGGTTTTTATTGTGATGGATGAAGGAAAGAGAAAAGATGACTCACTACTCCGTAGGAGTAAACTGTTTGTAATAAATAAATGTAAAAAAATGCTGAGCTCCCTAGGAGCGACCTGTTAGAAAGCTCTCACCGCCATTTCGTAACCTGCCAGGCCAAAACCACTGATGCTGCCTTTGCAATGTTTGCCCAAATAGGAAATATGACGGTAATCTTCACGGGCAAAAATGTTACTGATATGCACCTCAATCACCGGTGTTTTAATGGCAGCAACCGCATCGGCAATGGCCACAGAGGTATGCGTATAGCCGCCTGCATTTAAAATAATGCCATCGTGGTTAAATCCAATCTCATGAAGTTTATTGATGAGTTCGCCCTCCACATTGCTTTGAAAGTAGCATAGTTCAACAAGTCCCGAAAACTTTGTACTAAGCGTTTTGAAATAGGCTTCAAAACTTTCGCTCCCATAAACGTCTTTTTCCCTTATCCCTAAAAGATTTAAGTTTGGACCGTTGATTATCGCTATCTTTAACATGCTATTTGTTTGATATCTCAAATTTACACATTATTAAAACCTGGGAAAATTATATTTCTGATTTTAAGTATTATTTGCAGGTAGAGAGGTCCCTGTCAGAAAATACCATTGTTTCTTATGAAAGTGACATTGACAAGCTATGGATTTATATCAAAGAGCAGCATCATGCAAAAAGACCGGAAGAAGTAAGCTTAAAAGACTTGCAAGGCTTCTTAAAATACATTGCCGAATTTCAGTTTACCGAAACAACGCAATCGCGCATCATTTCGGGCATCAAACATTTTTTTAAGTTCTTGATCCTTGAAAATTACATACAGGCAAACCCGGCGGAACTCCTGGAAACGCCACGTATTAAACGCAAGCTCCCGGTTTTTTTAAGTGTGGAGGAAATTGACCTGATGCTTTCGCATATTGACCGGAGCACACCCGAAGGCGAACGAAACCTTGCCATGCTGGAAACGATGTATAGCTGCGGCTTGCGGGTGAGCGAGTTAATCTCTATTAAAATAAGCGATCTTCACAAGGAAGAAGGTTTTATAAGTGTTATTGGGAAAGGCAATAAGCAACGCTTGGTGCCTATTGGCAAAGCCGCTTTAAAGTTAATTGATAATTACCGGGAACATCACCGCAACCACATCAACATTAAAAGGAACAATGAGGATATGCTGTTTTTAAGTAAACGGGGAGGACCCATTACCAGGCAAATGGTGTTTTATGTCATAAAAGACCTGGCAGAAAAAGCGGGCATCAAAAAACAATTGAGCCCGCATACCTTTCGTCATTCCTTTGCTACCCATTTGGTAGAGGGCGGGGCAGACCTCAGGGCGGTACAGGAAATGCTGGGGCATGAAAGTATTACTACCACCGAAATTTACACGCACCTTGACCAGCATTTTTTGCGGGAGAATATTTTAAGTTATCATCCGCGAAATAAAAAATAAAAGACCTGTCAGGTTTTTAAAACCTGACAGGTCTTTTATTTCAACTCATTCACATCCTGACCAAACTGCAACATATAACCATTGTTGTCGTAAATGGCAAACTCGCGCATTTCCCAGTCAAAGGTCTCAATAGGGTAGGCAATGGTAACTTTGTCTTTCAGTTGTTCCCACAAGGCATTCACATCTTCTGTGGTAATGTAGAATGATCCTGTAAATGTTGATTTGGTAAATGGTGTATGCCCGTTTGGTTTTGCCAGCATCACTTCTATATCGTCTTTGTGCAGCGAAGCCCAGCCCCAGTCATCATTCTTTTCGCAGCAGGTAAAGCCCAGGGTGTCAACATAAAAATCAATGGTCTCTGTTAATTGCTCCGTCCATAAGACCGGCCGTAGTGCTTTCAGTTTCATGCTATTCAGAGTAACGTTTATAGTATTTTTTATAACCTAACAATAAGGCAAAATTTCCTAATACGGCCGACATTATTTTTTGAACCATAATAGGAGGGCCCGTTACAAATAATTGGTATTCGTTCCCAAAAGCCATGATCTGTAAGAACGATGGCGTTCCTTTACCATCGCACTTGCCATCATTGGCCAAACCATAATATTGTTCCAGGAAAGTTTCCATATTTCCGGCCGGTGTAAATTCCACTTCCAATGAGGCTTCTTCTGTTTCACTTTCATTCCACCACTGGTGGCCAATGCCTTTGGCGATGGTAGTTGTTTGCCCGGGCTCAAGGTAAAAGGATTCCTTAGCTTTCAGTACTTTCAGCTTCCCCTGTTTCATTACAAACTTTTCTTCTTGGTTGGGATGTACATGGTTTACGGTTACAAATCCTTTTGGCTTAATGTTCAATAGGAACCGTAAACGCTTTCCACCGCTCTCAGCGGCCGTTTCCAAAAAAGTTACCCTTTCGCCGGTAACTTTATTTTCTATGACTTTGCCTTTATGTGCCATTGTTTTTTTCTACAAATATATAAAAAGTGTGTTATAACACACTTTTTATATAGTTATTTTTTTCAACAAGGAAACAAGGTTTTTCATCTCGGCTTCATTTAAATTAGCCATGAGCTGGTTATGGGCTTGTTCAAAAGGAGCTTCCAGGTTTTCAATAACCTTCAGTCCTTTTGGTGTAATAACCGATAAGGAATGACGGTTATCTGCTTTGGCACCGATCCGTTTTACAAGGCCGGCTTCTTCCAGCCGGTCAATAAGCCGGGTTACATCCGATTTATCGATCATGCGTTTCCTGATCTCCGCCCTTGGATGGGCCTCGGGGTAAATCCCTTTTAAGATCCTTAAAATATTGTATTGAGGCAGTGTAATGTGTTGCAGTTTGCACAATTCTTCCAGCAAGGCTCTTAACCTTTGAGATGTGAACAGCAGGCTGATGACCGTTTCCTGTTTTACATCGGAAAATGTTTTTTGCTTGATCTCTTTTTTTATGTCATTCATCCTGCCGGGCTTAGTCGTATACTATTCATTGGGCTATTGCATTAACACCTGGCCATTTTTTTCTTCTTGCCTATCGTACCTTTGTGTTTTACTTTCATAATGTACTCTATAGCGTCTGGTACTTTGCAGGAGGTGTCGCCAACATCCACCATTACTGTTCCTACTTTTTTAGCGGTTTGTATGGTCGCATCAGTAAGTGCAGGAACAAAAGAGCCGAGTGCAATCATAAAGCCATTCATGTTTGAACGTACCCTGTTGGCAGCTTTATGAATATCCTTTTCAACCCGTTGCAGCAAATTTTTTAAAGCTTTAAGGTCCAAATCTTCATCAGCTTTGATAGCCACCAGGTTGCTTAGGGTAGCCCAGCCGGCCGTAGCAATGTATTCTTCTTTGGAATCGATCCATTCCATGGCCAGCTCGTAACCAAACTTGCTTTCGGCAGCAATCCATGGTACGGTATATTCATTCACGTTAACTGATTGAGATTGCTTTACCCATGTTGCCAGATCTTCTTTTGTCATTTTGCTTTCATCGGCAATAAGGCCTGCCAGGTACATGGCATCGCTGTTTCCGGTAGCGTACAGGTCTTTTGCCAATTGATAATCTTTTTTGATCTTTTTCTGAATAGGTTTCATATCACCAATCTTCACACCAAAAAAAGGTTCTTTCACGCCATGTTTTAATAATACTTTTTTTGTACCCGGGCTTCCTTTGGCTTCCAGTTCAGCCATAATCTCTTTTACAGTCATGCAATTCAATTGTTTATGATGAAATTAATGAAAAAAGATGACATCTTTATTTCGTAAGTTTTTTAATTACTTTTTCTACCCGTGCTTTTTTAGTGTCTTTTTCAATGTCGCCAAGTCGTGAGCTAAGTGTTTTGATAAACCGGGCTTTGTTCTTTTCATTGATGATTGGCACAGCGTTTTCAGCATACATGGGCAATTGATTGGTAGGATATTTGCTTAATTGTTCATTGAATAGATCAAACGCGTTTTCAGAGTACTTTGCTACGGAACAAAGTTTGGTTAAAATAGCCATTAAATTATCTTTGGTAATAACCGTTCCTTTCTCAGCCACATCAACCAGTTTGCTGAGATTCTTAAAAATAACCTCAGGCTTTTCCAATACTATGACATTGAGGGCTGTCATACCGCCCCATTGTAAGCGGTTGTTCTTATGGTCAAGTAATGTTGCAAACTCGGCATGGTAGTCGGCAATGAGTTTTGGATTTAATGCACCAATCTCATAGATCACTTTGATGCAATCGTTCTGTATATCCTTGCTCTTATTGCCAAGATTTTCAACCAGTTCTTTAACAGCGGCTTTATCCGCCTTTCGGGCAATGTCTTTTGCCAGTTCCTGGTTGGGTACTTCGTCGCGCCTTCCTAAGCTCGATGCTAATTGACTAATAATTGACATATTTTGTATCGTTTTGGTTGATGTAATTCATTTCTACCCGAACTGTTTTGGTTTTAAATTTTTTCCTGTCAGTTCCGCTATTTCATCAATGCGCTTTTGCCTGGTTTCGGGTCGTTTGGCCAGCGCTATCCATTGCAACATCATTTTTCTAACCGACTTGCTTAAGCTTAAAAAATAAATTTTCGACCCGGTATGGGATTTAAATGCTTTTTCAAGATCCTTTGGAATGGTCAATTCTTCCACTTCATCCAATACCGACCAGGAACCATTTTCTTTGGCCAGCTCTATGCTTTTTAAACCGGCCGGTGTCATGTTTCCTTCCTCGATCAATTTCTTAACTTTTCCCTTATTGATCTTCGACCAGGTACTCCGGGCTTTTCGCTTACTGAAAAACTGGATGGACCGCTCTTCATCCAGTGTCTTTTTGGTGCTGTCTATCCAGCCAAAACAAAGCGCTTCATCAACGGCGTCGCTCCAGGAGATAGTTGGCATGCCCGACGCTTTTTTATAATAGATCAGCCAGATAGATTGTTTTTTCTCATGGTGTTTTTGCAGCCATTTCCGCCATTGCTGGCGGCTTGCGGGATAAAAGGAGTCGATATCTTTTTCACTCATAACTTATGATTTGAGTAGCCACTCCCAGGCATCACCAATTTCATGGTCCTGTACCACGCCCGAAAATGTAAAACCATTGCGCTCCAATATTTTAGTGGAGGCGTTATGTTCGGGTGCTGTTTTGGCGGTAACGATAATGTTTGGATCGGTTTCTTTTGCAATTGCTATTAGCTGCTTGCAGGCCCAGGAGGCAATGCCTTTTCCTTCATGTTCTTTAAAGGTCCAGTACGACACTTCCACACGGTTATTGATAGGTTTACCGGTAAAGGCACAGGAACCAATGACATGGTTGCCTTGTATGACCACATAGCCAACCCATGGCAGGTTAAAGCCTATTTTAGGATAGTATTCTTCCCACATGCTTAAAAGGTTCTGGCAGTCTTCCGATGCATAGTGTGTTTTTGTTTTATCCTCGTTTAACGCTATGAATTCAAGTTTCAATTCCATTTTTAAATTGCGCTTTAGTGTCAGCATGCTCTTACTTATGGCAGCATTTTAGAAAGTTTTTCAGATGTTGAGGCAGCGGCAATAAGGCCTGCTACATTTGCTTGAGTTAACCACTCGGTATAAAGTTCGGTCTGTACATCTCCCAGCTCCGCCCATTTTTTACCATCTGTACCATCCACATCGGTCGGTATTGTGGAACCATTAATAACGTTCCATTTCGTACTATTTATAAAGCCTTCAAAATCACCGCCAAATGCGGTTTTGCGCTCGGTAAGGTCCTTTACAACCCCTTTCAATCGTTTAGAGTATACATTATAATGTGGACTTATTTTGCTTTTCAGTTCTTCTTTTACATCAGCCAATTTTAAATCTTCTTTTTTATTTGACAGATAGGTCTCCCGATTATCACTTAAACTTTTGGCTACGGCAGTTTCCACACTTTTTCGTGACGTTTTGGTACTCAAAAAGTTTTGGCCTAGTATAGGAAGCCCTGATTGCCTGCGTTTTCGGTTGATCGCACCAAGATCCCATCTCTGCTCATTATCTTCAATGCTCTTTCCAACCTCATCAAAATTAATATACATTAGTTCCTCGGGAGTACTCTCTTCATCAAACAGCGGAGTCTTCTCATCCCACTCATCTAATTTATCAACAAATATCTTATCCCAGGTTTTATCGACGTCTGAATCTGTATCGTCAATGACATCACGTCGTGCATCCACTTCAGGTGTAGGGAAAGTCCAGTCCTCGCCATCGGCTTTAATCTCTACTTTGACATATTGTGTGGTAACATCATCTTCACCAATACCCTGCCACAGCTTACCATAATCGGTAGCGACCCCACCTTTCATATTTTCAACCATTTTATCAATCATGGTATCTTCCAGATCCCCGTCAAATTCATCGTGTTCTTTTCCTGTCCCCCTAAAATCCGTAAATTCAGTTTTAAGTTTCGCTTTAAATTCAACGAGTTTCTTATCCCTGTAGGCTGTTAAGTCAATGTTTTTAGCTGCTGTTTCTATCAATGTAATAAATGGTGCATGGTCAGCCAACCCAAACTTATACGTGGTCTCTTCATTATGAAGTTCTCCCTGGCTTCCGCGTTTCACCCATTTCTGGTCGCGCAGCAATTCATCAATCACTGTGCTCGCCTTAACAGTCCCGCCACTTTTCCTAACCGTTATATGGCCAAATTTACCTTCCGAAATATCAGTCATTGGAACACCGGAGGTGATCTGCACTTCTTTTTTCTTGTTAAAATACTTATAGGTCCTGAGCAGGCCATTGAACTGGTCGTCAATTTTTTTGACGAAGGCGTCTATGTCAGTACTTATTGCGCCTCCCAATTTACCCGAAATGGCACCCTTCGATAAGAGCGTATTTTTCATTTGTGTTTCCAGGAACCATTCGCCAAAAACGCTGGCTTCTTTACCTACCGTAAAATTATCGGCCTGAAGTGTCTTTGTATGGGTTTCAGACGATAGTTTACCAGCTCCGGTGAGCGAGCCTTTATCCGTAGCTTTTACGGTTCCGTCAAAAACCCCTTTGGAATAAGCATCCAGAACAATGTTTTCACTTCTGTCAAGCGGCTGGTAACCATAATCAACCGCTGTACCACCGCTCACATCGGCCGACTCAAACCGGTTTTTCATTGGTCCCAAACGAAGGTTCCCTCCATGATTTGCCGGAGCCGTTTTCGCTTCACCATGTTTTGAAAGGGCCTCGAAAGGAAGGATATGGTGCCAGCTGAAATTGCTTTTCTTGTTACCCGCAACCGTCGAGGATTCGCCTTCCTGGCTGAGCCCCAGGGTTTGGTTTGTTTCAACAAGCCAGTTCATCAATTTCACTTTATGTGGCGACAAGGTATCATCATATGTTCGGTCGCGCTGAATAACCTGGTTTTGAATCACCAAACCGGTATTAGAATTGTTTTTTGTTTGTTGAGTGGCATTTGAATTTTGTACAGCAACTTGCTGCAGCGCTTTTTCTCCCATCACATCCGCTTCATGTTCCAGCTCTACATCATCATTCACCAATACATCCTTCTTCATCTGAATGGTTGGTTTTACCCTTCCCTGGGCTTGCTGCACCACATGCCAGGCCTCGTGAGGCAAATGTTTTTCCTGTCCCGGTGCCACATGAATGTCGCTTCCCTGCGCATAGGCATGAGCCTGCAATTGTGAAGGCTTGTCGGAGTTATAATGCACTTGCACGTGATCCATGTTCATACCCGACAAAGATTCAATGCCAGATTTAAGATTGTCGGGTAAACCGGTATTATTTTCTTTTTTTTGAATTGGTTCGGATTTTTCCGCAAGTGGTTCTTCCTTCGCGTTTTCTTTTTGTTGCACCGTTTGCGAAGTAAAATTGTCAGCCATTGCCTGGTAAGCTTTTAACTGCTTTGCTTTGGCGTTATTATTTGCCATTGCCTGGTAGGCATCTATTTTTTTGACACTGTTACTTGTATTAATTTCTTCCTGCAGCTTTCGTTGCGCAATGGTTTCGGGAGTGTGGCTTGCAAACTGTACATCTGCCTCTGCCTGATCCGGCAATTTTGAAGAATGATTAGCGATGGCCTGGCTTTTATTTTCCTGGGCTTTGTCAGTATGAGATTTCATGGATACGCGCTTCGAAACAGTTTATTTAAAAATACAATTTTACCTCAATAAACTGAAACAAAAATGCAAAGAGTTTTCAAACCGCCATTAAGATTTACATAGAAATCTTGCATCTGGCTGGCAGTAGTTAGCAGTAATTGTTTTTATCCGCGTTTTTTGATCGTACTCCTGGTTAGGTCCTGAACAATTTCCATTTTAGTTGAAATATTTTTTGCGATCTCAAATGCATCTAAAACGCCTTTTTGTTGGGCAGCATAAGCTTCGTTGAATTTATAGCAAGATAATTTGCCAAACACTGATTTCATTCCCATTTTTTCCCAACTTATTTTTTCATCAAATGTGATCCATTTTGGTAACGTAGACTCAAACAATGAAAGATCAATAAAACAGTTTGGCCCTCCAAAACCTTCTTTGGAACCCCCTGCGTCCACCAAATAGGATTTTGTAAAAGCAAAATTGGCTTGTAATTCAGGAATCAATCCAAAGTGAGGTTTTGTATAGAATGCCTCATTCACTGCTTCGTCTACCGTCATTTTTTTTGTTTGGAGCCTTTCTTTTATCCGTTTCATTTGAGGATGATTTTCGAACCCGTTTTTGTTGTCTTTTCTTACACGAAAGCCAACAGAAATTATCATTCTCGCACCAGGAAATCCACTTTGCTTGTCAAATTCATTGATTGACTGATAGAACTTAATAGCTCTATCCAGGAAGTCAAATGTCACACTTTTTGTTCGAGGAGAAAGATCTCTATAAACAACTATTCCATCATTTATTGCGTGTATTGGAAAATAACGGTGCGCATGTTTAGATGCCTCTTCATGAAAATCGAATAAGCGCTTTATTGCTATTTGAGCTTTCGCATCTGTTGGATCAAAGGATGCTTCTGCCAGCATTGAACCATATCCTAATAGATCTAGCCAGCACACACAGCTAATTTCATACAACCTTCTTTTTCCTTTTGCAGTCTTTGGATTTTTGCTCATGTAATTCCAGTTAAATGGTACGATCTGATTTTCAATCTTGTTTTGGCTAAATAGGTCTGATAAGATATTTCTTTAACCTGGTTAGCCTTACACCCTGATGCCAACTATCAATACATCATCCACCTGTTCCAGTTCTCCTTTCCAATTGTCAAAGGCTTGTTGAAGAAACTGTTTTTGCTCTTTCATTGTCTTGGTAGTGTTCGCAATCAACAATTGTTCAAGCTGTTTGTATTTGAATTTTTTTCCTTTTGGCCCGCCAAATTGGTCGGCATAACCATCTGTAAAAATATAAATGCAATCATTTTTCTGCAGATCGAAACTGGTAGTGGTAAATGGTTTTTTAGCAATGTCGGTTCCGGCTGTAATGGCTTGTTTGTTTGGTTTAAGCTCAATGAGCTCATTGTTGCGTATGACCCAGGCCGGGTTGTTGGCGGCGGCAAAATAAAGTTTATTCGCGCTGCTATCAATGGCACAAAGCGCTATGTCCATTCCATCCCTGATGGTAGCTTCCTGGCCGTAACTTTTTAAATTCTTCGGCAATTCCGAGTTTAAAAAATCAAGCACGTCGGCCGGTGAGTTGATGCCAGGGTTTTTAATGGTTTGGTTTAGCAGGGTATAGCCCAGCATGCTCATAAAGGCTCCGGGTATGCCATGCCCGGTACAATCGGCAGCGGCAATAATATTAAGTGCGGTGCCGGTATTACTGGTGGTCGTGTTAATGCTCCAGTAAAAATCACCGCTCACAATGTCTTTTGGCTGGTATAAAATAAAACAATCCTTCAGGTGTTTTGCAACTTCTTCTTCGGGTGGCAATATGGATTGCTGGATGCGTTTGGCATAATTGATACTGTCGGTTATCTCCTTATTTTTTTCGGATACCTCTTTGTTGGTATGCTTTAATTCGGTCAGCAAGTCCAGGCGCAATTTTTCATTCCTGAAAACAAGGAACAGCACCATTACACTGATGGTTATAATATCCTGCCAGTAATAAAACGGCGATATGTTTGTGGTATGCGATCTCATTTGCATAATGCCGGTTTCTTCCAAAATATAAAAGGTGGTAAAGGCCAACAGGATCATGATGCTCCAAAATAAGGCGATACGACGGCTACCAATCATCAGCACCGATACAGGGATGGCTAAAAGAGTCAACAGGTCGGGTGAGTAGATACCGCCGGTTTCCAGCGGAGCAGCCGCTACAGCCAAAAAGCCAACGGTACCCAAAAAATTGGCAATAAATGTGAACGAACCATTTTTGCGAAAGATAAGTAAGGCACACAAAAGCAAAACAGTAAATACAGCGCCTACTAAAATATAAAGTAAACTGTCGATAAACAGTATCGAGTAAATAAGCCCTAAAAGAGAAACCGCTACGATCAACAAACAGGCAGCAGAGGTAAAGATGGCTTTACGGTATAACTCTTTATCGGCTTTTAGTTGACCGGCAATAAAATAGCCGGTTATTTTTTTGAGCATTCCAATTGGTATTAAAATAAGTGCAGAAAATTTTCAGGTACTGAGCTACATTAAAAAAATGTTATTTAAAGATAATTGTTTTTTTTGAGGTGCAAAACCAGGCCGCATAACTGGTAAAAAATGTATGTTCAAAATTCGTCATTTATGCTTTTTGTTTAAATTAGCCTTATGGAAGATTACATAGCGTATATTGTTTTTTTCGGTCCAATTATCTGTTTTGTAATTATCTATTTGATCTGGGAAAAAAGAAAATTGCGAAAACAAGGGCCTGTTTTGCCCGATCCTGACGATGGATCAATTTATGTAGAGGGAGTAGGGCTTGTGAAATTTGAAGAGATGAGCGAAATGGTTAACGGTGACCCTAATGAAGATGTGAAGCAGGTGAAAGATACCATGTTCAGGGAGGATTTAATGCAGTTTGAAGGCGAGTTTTTAATTCCCGGTTTGGCGCTTAATGAAGAGAGAAGGCTTTCCATTGACGATGCTTTCTTATACATGCAGGAATTGTTTGGAGAAGATTTAGTAAAACAAAAACCGGTTCTCACCATTCATGACGCTCTTTTCCCGGTTGAGATCAAGGACCTTTCCGCAGTAATACCATTAACCTATACCATTGCCAAAATTATGGACATTGATCCCGATGATCTGGAGATCGGTTTTTTTGAAGGGGATAAAGGCGCGGACATGGATCTGCAAAATGGTTCTTATCAATATAGCGGCGCGGCTGGTTTATATTATGGGAAGAATGAGAACGGAAAATATGAGGTCACTTTTTCCGACACCCTGTACCGTGAGCCGGAGCGCTTAATAGCAACTATTGCACACGAGTTTGCTCATATTAAATTGCTGGGAGAGGAACGCATGGAGGAGAACTCGGAAGAAATGACCGACATGCTGCCCTTGTTCTATGGCTTTGGTTTGTTCAATTCCAATTCGGTATTCAAATTCTCGGGCGAAACCAATCGCTGGTCTACTTCCAAACTGGGCTATCTCACACAGGTTGACTGGGCTTACCTCTTTGCACTTTACCTGTATGTACGTAACGAAAAAGAGCCCGAATGGATGCAGTACATGAACAGGACCATTGCCAAGGATTGTAGCTTTGCCTACAACTTTATTATGAACAATCCGGATAGGGTGTTGCAGGTTCAAAGCTGATTCTGTGGGTTGATTTTTGTAATTAGCTTTTCATAAAACGGTAAAAATCCAGCATATTCATGACAATAAGAAACAAAATGCCAAGGACATACATACAGCTTAATGAAATGCCTGCAATCTTGTAAATAGAGTTCTTTTCTTTCAGAGCTTTTATAGAATAATAGCATCCTATAATAATCGTCGCTAAGTCAATCAAAAGGAAAATAGAGGAGTAATTCCGCCTGTCAGTCATGCTAAAAACATACATTCCTAATAGAACCCAAAGCAGGGTAACAATTATTGGGATACCAGAAAACAGGAGATTAAGTTTTGAATATTTCATGTTTGAGTTATTATTCTTTGATCCGGTAGTCGCGCCAGCCTTTGCCGCCTTTTCGGTACCAATATTTGTTTTTTGCGCCTGATGTGAAAGTAAGTTCATAATAATGTGAACCTATCTCATTATTAAATGATGATGATTGATTTCATAATGCTACGTAGTATTACATGTCTATGGCTTTATCTTTTGGAAATTTAATAATCACATTTCCTTTAGAATCTTTCATCATATAATCATCAAAGATTATTTTTTCGTCGGGAGGCATTTCAGAAAGTTCTTCCACAATAGTGCGTGTCATATCTTTGATTTCCTGGCTGGGGTTAGTTATCCCTTCCTGTTGCATTTTCATTCTTGCTTGATAAATGCGGAGTACGTGCAAAACTGTTGGATTGTTCATTTCTTTAGAAATCACTCGTGAATTTTTTGCGCCTATTCTTTATAGAGTCAAATATAAAGTACAGATTCCATAAATAAAATTGGGTACTAAACCCTCACGCCAATAATCAGGATATCATCTACCTGTTCCAGGTTTCCGCGCCATTCTTCAATGGTTTGGTTCAGGGTTACTTTTTGCTTGTCAATAGGCAGTTTGCTTACTTCGGCCAATAAGGAGCGGAAATTACCCGCCATGAATTTTTTGCCCTTAGGACCGCCAAACTGATCGGCATACCCATCGGAGAAAATATAAACGCTATCGCCTTTTTGCAGTTGAATGATGTTATTCGTGAAGTTCTGTTTTTCGCCAATGAACATACCCACCGGAAATTTATCGGCTTTGTGCTGTATGAGTTCGTTGTTGCGAACAATATACAAAGGATTAAAAGCGCCTGAGAATTGCAGCTCCAGTGTTTTATAGTTCAGGGCGCACAGGGTCATGTCCATCCCGTCCTTGGTTTGTTTTTCGGAGGTATTGGTATGCAATGTGTTTGCCACGCCATCATTCATCTTATCCATAATAATGGATGGTTGCAGGCTGTCGGTGTTCTTTAAAATATCTTTCAGTAAATTATATCCCACAATGCTCATAAAGGCGCCCGGTACCCCATGGCCAGTACAATCCACCGCGGCAAAATAACTCCAGTCACCTTTTTTATCGATCCAGTAAAAATCCCCGCTCACAATATCCTTTGGCTTGTATAATACAAACGACTCTGGTAAAATTTGTTTCACCAGGTTGTTTGGCGGCAAAATAGCTTCCTGAATCCGTTTCGCGTAATGAATACTGTCGGTTACCTGTTTAAAAAGAATCTCCAGCTCTTTGGTTTTCTCTTCGATCTCTTCTTTTTGTTTAACCACCTCTTCGGTACGCTCAATTACTTTTTGTTCGAGCACGCGTTCGTTTTCCGATAGGCCATCACGCATTTTTAAGAGCGCGTGTCCTAAAGAGTCATCTTTGCTTAATGGTTTGTAATAAGCCTCAAAATTACCTTTTCCGGTTTGCTTGGCAAACTCGGTAGTGCTTTCCATCGACTCTACCAGGCTGTTAAGGGCTATGCCCATTTCGCCGATCTCATCGGTACGGTAATTAATGCGCTCTTTTGGTAAAATACCAAGCCCCATGGATAACAACATTTTTTTAAGTTGTTGTATGGGTTTGGTAATGGAACGGGTCGTAAAAATAGCAATGAGGATCCCGCCAATGAACAAGCCAATACCTAATAATTTCACAAAACGATCGAGGAAATTAAAGGAGTTAAACATTTGCTCCGTTGTTTTTTCGGCGTTCAGTTCTTTTTGGGTAATAAGGTTGTTGAGCTGCGTATACAGCATTTTAATTTTTTCCTGGCTGTCCTCAAAAGGTAAGGTCACCAAAAAGCTTACGTTAGGATCCTTGTAGCTTTCCCACGAATTGAGCGGGGTCATGATCTCTTCCTGGTACTGTTTAAACAGGCCGTCGCTGAACTGAATAATGGTTTTAGCCTTTGCCTTTTCCTCTTTGGTCCAGTCGTTCGACAGGGTGTTGATCTCGCCTTTAATGTGCGGGTAATCCTTACTAATGAGGTTCCTTAGTTCTGTTTTGGAAGGATCGTCATTAGGCGTTTGGTTATAATACCATTTGGAAATTAAAGTTTGTGATTTTTGTAAAATAAAGTTGAACTCCTTAAGGGCAGATACGGAAGGCGTTACCTGGCCCACTACCGAATCGGTTTGCTGTTTACTTTTAGCAACAATAACAACGGTAAAGAGAAAGGCAATGAGCGTTAAAACTAATAAAACACCGAAACCAGTTCCTATTTTCCTGCCAATTGTAAATTTAAATGCCATACAGCCTGTTATTTTTTATTTAAGGCTTCTTTCTTTTGTTTAAACTCGTTCGCTTTCTCTTCATCCAATAAAGCGGAGTAAATACCCTGTAAGCTTTCCAGTGCTTTTTCAGCTTTTGGGTCAAGCTCATAAACCTTTATCATGAAAGGCAACGATTGTTTAAACAATTTTTTAGCATTCTCTTGTATCACATCCAGCTCAGCCAGGTCAACATCATAATCCATCATGCGCATCAGGGTAGCACCCTGGTTGTAATACAGGATACCGAGGTTAATATTGGCGCTGATGTTTTTGTTGTCAATCTCTAAAACCTTTAACAGGGCGGTTTTGGCAATGTCGCCATATTTTTGGTTAAAGTTGTTTTTCATATACATATCGGCAAACAGGCTACCGGTTGTATTGTAATACTCAAGATCTTTTTGTTTAAAATCAAATTCAGGGTTAATGAGGGCAGTGTATTTTTTATACTTCAGGTAGTAGGCCTCCGATCTTGGGCTGTTCAATGAATCCTGTAACAGGGTAGTGCAAAGCTTATAAAAAGAAGCGGCAGAACTTTTAATCAGGTCCTCGTTATTGGTTTTATACTCCGCTGCTTTGTCAAGTTTAATAGAGTATACAGCCGAAGCAACTGCTGTATCGATCAAATCGGTACGGGAATATTTTTCTAAACCTAATTGCTTGAAATAGTGAAGGTAAGCGTATGAACGGATATACCAGGCCGAGTGATCGCCGCTTGTTTCAGGGTTTACAATTACTTTGTCGATAATAACAATGGATTGGTCAAACTTTTTCTCATGGCAAAGCCTTTGCGCTTCAAACAAATCGTTTTGCTGCGCAAACTGCTTACATGAAATCAACATGAATAAAAAACAGAGGCTGCTTTTTATATAATGATATGATTTTGAATTGTTTAACACTCTATACAAATTTATAAATTAATTTAGTCAACTGCAATAGCTAAACTGTTTAGTCCATCGCTTGTTTTTAGTCCGGCTTTTACTGCATTATTTTTACTGTATTCAAATTTTTGTTTGTTATCGGCTACCACAAAGTTTATGGCTGCCCCTAATTTCGCCAGTCCCGATTTCTCGGTAATGATGAGGGTGCCTTTTCCTTTGTATTTTGAGTTCACATCTTTCAGCAAATCAGATGATTCGCTCAATAAGAAGATAATATGAGGTTTTAAATTATAGTCAACCGAAGATGAGATCATGATCTCCAGTTTTTGGGTACCCACCTGTTTACTGGAAGCCATTTTATTTAATTCGGTATTAAGGCTGGTGTTTGAGCCCACAATTTGAATAATGAAATTGCCTGATTTCATTTTTTCGGGCCATTCAAAATATTTGGTAAAATTATAAAGGAATACAGCTTTTACTTTGGCATTCGGATCGAAGTTTTGCTGCTGAAAACTCAGACTCGAAAAAGCCAGGATTAAAAATAAGCTGTATTTAATTAAAATTTTCAAATGTTTACTTGTGGTACAAACTGTTTGCCAAAAAAATGTACAACCAACAAATATAGATGTTGTAATGTGGTTTTCAAAGTAAAATGAGATATTATTTATTTTAAAATAAGTGTATATTTAATTTCTGTTTTTAAAAGTGCTATACGCCGAAAAATATAACCAGTATACTGATAACGAACTAATTGCAGAGTATAAAACAACACGTAATAATGTGTTTGTGGGAATTCTGTATAAACGTTATTCGCACCTGGTTTTGGGTTTGTCGTTAAAATATCTTAAAGACGAAGACGAGGCCAAAGATGCCGTGATGCAGGTTTTTGAAAAACTACTGGGCGATTTGCTGAAATTTAATATCGAGTATTTTAAAAGCTGGCTCTATACTTTTTCAAAGAACCATTGCCTGCAGATCATCCGTACCAAGCAGTCGAAACTAAAGAAAGAAATTGACCTGCAAATTAATGCCGACTCATTTATGGAAACTGAAAATGGAACGCATCTCAACAAAACGGAAGAAAAAGAAACACAATATACCCTGCTGGAAAAAGCGATAGAGGAGTTGAACGAGGGACAGAAAAAATGCATAGAATTGTTTTACCTGAAAGAAAAATCCTACAACGAAATTGTTGAAATAACAGGATACAGTATGAACGAGGTAAAAAGTTTTATACAGAACGGAAAACGCAATTTGAAAATTAAACTAGAAAAGAACAGTGAGCAAACCGGATAAACATACACCATTAAGCCCTGACGAATTGTTTAAATTACTGGAAGATAATTCCGGTAAGGCAACTGATTTTGATGGCATGGACGACTTCGAAAAGGAGGCGCTGGAAGGCTTTACAAACTATTCGAGCCCCGAAAAAGCTGTTGCAATGGTGGAGGAGCTAAACCTGTTGGTTTCAAAAAAAGCGGCTCAGGGTTCCGACAAGTTGGGAATAGCTGCCAAAAGTGAGGCAAGCGGCAATACAAAAAAAAATAAAGTAATCTGGTTCAGTGCGGCGGCTTCTATTGTATTATTGATCGTCGTTTCGGTTTTCTTTTTAAACGAAAGCAAAAAAGATATGGCTTCGAATGTAGCCGCATTGGAGCAAACAGCACCACCAACCATGCAACCAACCATAGTTGCGCCCGATGAAACCATATCTGCTGCCGAACCACTGGATGAAAAAAGTAAGGCAGCCGGTCAGGGAACATTCGGGAAAATGGAAGGGAAGGAAGCCTCTAAACAGGATCTGGCCGACCGCCTGGCAGCCGACGATGCAAAACCAGGATCAGGAGTGAGCCAGGAAATTGCCCTTGCAGAAACCAAAACCCAGGAAGAATCGGAAATAGCGAATGCTACAAACGCTAATGTGTTTACATATAATAAAGTAAATATCGATACCAAGGATTTAGACCTGCTTAAAAAGAGTGAGAACGAGTTCAAGAAAAATGAATTTGAAAGTGGCGATAAACTTGCAGCAAAACCGGCAGTCAATACAAGGAATGTATCAGAAACGGTTAATGGTTATGTCATGACGTCGACAGGAAGTAATAATAACACTACCGCAGCGCCAAGTATTGACCAAAACGCGAAGTATGACGCCCGGCTGGCAGATGAAAAATCAACAGCCAATAAAGCAGCTAAGGAAGTGGCTGAGGAGAGAGCAGAAAAAAGCGGTAAAGCCAAAGAAAAAGCACCGGCCTATAAAACCATTGATTCAGAGATGGACCAGGATGTCCTGTCTGCTTACTATAAAGGAGGTGAGCTGGACATAAAAGAATATGTTGTTTCGTATTTACAAAAAAAGGGCACTCCTGTTACCGGCAAATACAAAGTAAAAGCCAACGTCATGACCAATGGAACGCTCAAGGTGAAATTTGTGAACCATATTACCAATGAGGTTTGCAAAGACTGCGAAAACATTCTGAAAAAGGCGCTGAGCGAAATGACCGGTTGGACACCGGCCATGTGGGGAAAAACAGCGAGCGAGTCGTCGGTTGATTTTGTGTTATCGTTTTAATTAACTGTATTCAATGGAACGCAGATGACGCTGGTGCGACAGATTTGCGCAGATTTTTTGGATTAGTTATTGAGATCAAAAAAGGTTATGTCCTTCGCACCTCTGTTGTGAGTTAAATGAGCAGAAGCTTTACCACCCCTGCGGAAAATACCATACATCCAAAAACGATCATAAAAATATACAGCCATAAACCATCGGTAAATAGCACCGATTGTTCAGGTTGAGAAGGGTTCACAAATACCACAACCTCGTTGGGCAGTGTTTGCAGGAATTTTTCTCCCGTAGCTGTTGTAAATCCTCTTTCGCCATTAAGCAGTTCCACTAAAAACACCTTATCATTTTTATAAGACATGGAGTTAAACTCGTACGTATATTCAATGCTCACGCGCATGGGCCGGCGGGAGGAGTTACTAAGCTTTTTTGGAAGAACAGATTTGTTGGTAATAAGGGCTTTTAGTTTTGTCCATTGCTTTACATTGATATAAATCTTTAAAATTTTTAAGCCGTAAAATATCGAGGCAAAGCCAATGGCCAGGTATAATATAATATAGATCCAGTTCATTTTTTATTATTCAATTAAACCTTGTTTTTCACGCTTGCCATAATCCACAATCAGGAAATAATACATGATAACGCCAAAGGCGTATAATGCAGATGTGGTGAGGAATACATTGACAAAAGGATAACCCTTGTGAAACATGATCTTTACCATCAGTCCGCTAATGACCCAACTCCCGCTCCAGATAGCGGCTGTCAAAGCGCTGGTTATTTCGCGGTTTCGTTCGCCTACATAGTTCATCACCAATTCGGATGTCATAGGCCCTGCCATGTTCATTAAAGGCTGACGCAATAAATAACATATAATGGCAATGTATAACGCAATGCTGTACTGGCTGTAAAATTCGGTTGTTGCCAGGGCAACCAGTGAAATAACAGCCAGCGATTGCGTAGTTGGTATGGCTACTTTATAGCCTACAAATTTCTTGATCCTTGGAACCATCATGGCGCCCCAGGCTACCAAAATGGCCGCTATGGCACTTATAACAGAAAAGCCCCCTTTGTCGAGGTGATGTACTTTATCAAAAAACAAGCTGATGAATGGAATAGTTAATCCTGCACCGGTAGCAATAATTAACGTTGGCACCAATCCTTTGGCAATAAGCAGCCAGTCGTTCTTTTGCTTGCGGATCTTTACTTTTGTTGTTTTATGATCGTCGACCTGTTCCGTGATATTTACCCTGCTCATAAAATACAATCCCCCAAATCCGAGTAAGGAAAAAATGATAAGGATGTTTTCTTCATTAAACAACACAGGATTGATTTTATCGAGTATGGCAATGAGAATGCCGCTGGCAATACCGGCAAAGCTCCAGGTGCTGTAACTTAACGCAATACCCGAGGTATGATTTTCCTTGGCTTCGTTCCTTAAAATGTAAGGAGTGATCGGTATCTGCATGAAGGTAAAAGAGGCACCCCAAAGAATTAACGACACGTAAATAAGCAATGTCAGCTTTAAATAAATGCATAATACAATGCATAAGCCAAATAAAGGAACCAGTATGGAGGAAGCATAAAAGAAAGGTTTCATGATTCGTCCTTTAATGATATTGCCAATAGGAACCGCCAGTACAAAAACACCCAGGAACCTGAAAGTAATAAACAAGGCAATTGCCTCGTCGCTGTAACCCTTGCGGCTCATGTACAGGGGCAAAATGTTCATGAACGTTGCATTTACCAGCTGTATGAAAAATTCAACCATTACCACGTTAATAATGGAGGGCTTTAATTTTTTATAATCCTTGATAAAGGCTAACATGGTTTTTTATGAATGCTGGATAACGATATCAATATACGCTTTTATTTTTTCCAGGTCATCCGGCTCAAAGGGTTCAAAATCGCCCTGGTGGTTGAACCAGGTTAGCTGGCGTTTGGCATAACGCCTGGTGTTTTGCTTAATAAGATCTATGGCCTCTTCAAGTTGGCATTTACCATCTATAAGATCAAACAGTTCTTTATAGCCAACCGTATTCAAAGCGTTTAACGAACGGTTTGGATAGAGCTGTTCCACTTCTTTTAATAAGCCATTCTGCATCATCACATCAACACGTTTATTGATCCGTTCGTAAAGCGCCTCACGTTTGGTGTTAATAAGAAGAGGTATTGCTTCAAATGAACGCTGCTTCTTTTCTTTTTTCCGGAAGGAAGAATACGGTTTTTGTGTATGCAGGCAAACCTCCAGGGCACGCATGAGGCGCTGGGGATTATTAAGGTCAACCTGGTTGTAATAAACGTCGTCGCGTTGTTTTAACTCTTGTTGCAACCAGGCAAGGCCTTTTTCTTCATATTGTTTTATAAGATGTTCTCTTATTTCCGCAGGAATTTCTTCAAACTCATCTACGCCATTCAGTACCGCGTTAATGTAAAGCCCCGAACCGCCTACCAATACCAGTTTTTCATGTTCCTTAAACAGGGATTCTATCAGTTCAATGGCATCCCTTTCAAACTGACCTACATTATAGGTGTCGGTAATGCTGATGTTGTTGATGAAATAATGCGGAACATCCTGCATTTCTTCGGGCGATGGTTTTGCCGTACCAATGCTCATTTCTTTAAAAAATTGCCTCGAATCGGCTGAAATGACCGGGCAAGCATAAAACTTTGCCAGTTCAATGGATAAAGCGGTTTTGCCAACCGCCGTGGGGCCTGCAATAATTATTAAATGTTTTTTCAAATTAAAAGCTCAGTTCTACTTTACTGTCGGGATTGGTTACTTTACTGCTTTTTTTTACGCCATTAATTTCGGCATGTACAATGTTACTTTGTTGGGGCAAAAAATCATAAAGCAGTTTTGTGTCAACCATTATGGTTTTTGGTTGGTTCACTTTCTTTATCTCAATATAGGTCCAGATGGATTCTTCCTCTTTTTCATAACCAATAAAATCAAGCGCTACAGCTTTATTATTGACAGCTATGGACAACCTTTTTTTTATATAAGCAAACAATTCGGTTTCCATTTCCTGTTTGTTTTTCGGATTCAAAAGGTCAATGTTCCTGGTACTTGTTTTTTTAAGCGCATCTTCCAGGTCATTCACAAATAGTTTCACGCTAACGCCCAGGGTATGTTGTTTTACATCCTGTTTTATATCAACTATCCCCAAATAAAAGGGATGTTTTACTGAATGAAATGAGGAAGCCAAAACAAGGAATAGCCCAAAAAACAGGCATTTTACCGCAGGTGTAATATTCGCGCCGGTTGAGGCTATTTTTTTTAACTTTAACACACGACAAAAATAACAAATATAATGAACGAATTTTGGTTATGGTTTGGTACGGGCTTGGAGCATATCCTAGACTGGAATGGCTATGACCATATTTTGTATGTGATGGTTTTGTGTGTGTTGTTTTCTGTTAACGACTGGAAACGGCTTTTGGTACTGGTCACTGCTTTCACCATCGGTCATTCCTTAACGCTTGCTGCCAGCACGCTCCATGTTTTAAGCATCAGGCAAAGCTACATCGAAGTCCTGATCCCTCTTACCATTTTGATTACCTGTGCGGTAAATATTTATTTTAGAAGGCGTTTTGATCCCCTTTATCGAAATAAGAATTATAATTACCGCTTGAATTATGGTTTGGCCTTATGTTTTGGGTTTATTCACGGCATGGGCTTTTCGTACCTGTTAAGATCCATGCTCGGGAAGGAGGAAAGCATTGTATTTCCGTTGCTTTCATTTAACCTTGGCTTAGAAGCCGGACAGCTTATTATCGTGGCTTTTATGCTGCTTATATCTGTTTTTTTAGCTAGATTTACGCGCGTCAAAAAAACTGATTTTATATTTTTTATTTCCTCAGCTGTTTTTGGAATTGCCCTTTTACTATTTGTACAACGATTAAATGATATATAACATGACCCGTTTCATTAAAATTACCACTTCTTTATGTATAATGGCTAATGTCATTACTGCCCAAAACATTAAGAATAATCCAATGTCGAACCATGGTAACAAGTTTGAACAACTTGGAACCATTTTACCTACGCCCAATGAGCAACGTACCGCTTCAGGAGCCCCCGGCGCAAAGTACTGGCAACAAAAAGCCGATTATAATATTGAAGCTACGCTGGATGAAAAGAACCTGACGCTCATTGGAAAAGAAACCGTGACTTATCATAACAACTCGCCCGATAAACTGGATTATTTGTGGTTGCAGCTGGATGAAAATCAGCACGCGCCAAACTCAGACGCTAACTTTTTCGACAGCAATAAAATGAATGCGCCTTACGATGAAGGCGCTGTAAAATCAATGGATGCCAATGAGCGTTTAAAAGGCCTGGGCGACCAGATACTGGCCGTGACGGATGAGTTGGGCAAGCCCATTAAATATACCGTGAACCAAACCATGATGCGCATTGACCTGCCTAAAACGCTGAACCCGAATTCAAAAGTGAAATTCATCGTAAAATGGCAGTATAAGATTGGGAACCGAATGGAAATTGGCGGACGTGGTGGTTATGAGTACTTTAAGGAAGATGGTAATTGCTTGTTTACCATGACCCAATGGTACCCACGTATGTGTGTTTACAGCGATTTCCAGGGTTGGCAAAATAAGCAATTCACCGGTCGTGGCGAATTTGCACTGGCCTTTGGTAACTTTGTAGTGAAGATGACCGTTCCTGCCGACCACCTGGTATGCTCAACCGGCGAATGCCAAAATTATGCACAGGTGTTAACGCCTAATCAAATGGCGCGTTGGACAAAAGCATCTGCTAACTATGACAATGTAACCGAAATTGTAACATTGGATGAATGCACTGCCGCCGAAAAAAATAAATCAACGGCTACCAAAACCTGGATCTTTAAAGCGGATAGCGTACGTGATTTTGCCTGGGGTTCTTCCCGCAAATTCATGTGGGATGCCATGCCAATAAAAGTAGAAGGTAAAAAAGTAATGTGTATGAGCTTTTATGGCAAAGAGGCAGCCGGTCTTTATCGCAAATACTCTACAAAAACAGTAGCGCACACCATTAAAACCTATTCAAAATTTACCATTCCTTATATCTATCCGGTAGCTCAAAGTATTGAAGCGTCTAATGGAATGGAGTACCCAATGATCTGTTTTAATTTTGGACGCACTGAAAAAGACGGAACGTATAGCGAAGGAACAAAATATGGAATGCTGGGTGTTATTATTCATGAGGTAGGACATAACTTCTTTCCAATGATCATTAACAGCGATGAGCGCCAGTGGAGTTGGCTGGATGAAGGCTTGAACACCTTTGTTCAATTCCTGACAGAACAGGAATTTGATAATAACTATCCGTCGAACCGTGGACCAGCCCATAAAATGGTAGACTATATGCGTTTACCAAAAGATCAGCTGGAGCCTATTATGACCAATAGCGAGAACATTAATAATTTTGGTTCCAATGCTTATGGTAAACCTTGCACCGCTTTAAATATTTTACGTGAAACGGTAATGGGGCGTGAGTTGTTCGACTTCGCTTTTAAACAATATGCTACCCGCTGGGCGTTTAAACACCCAACCCCGGCCGATTTTTTCAGGACCATGGAAGATGCCAGTGCAGTGGATCTGGATTGGTTCTGGAGAGCGTGGTTCTATGATATTGAGCCGGTTGACGTGTCGGTTGATTCGGTGAAAGCTTACACATTTGTGAATAATAAAACAATTCCAGTGAAAATGGATACAGTGAGAACTTTTCCAAAAAATCCGGAATACATTCATGTTTCCAGGTTAAGGAACAAGCAGGAAGGTTTGAAATTTTTGGTTGATGAAGATACCACATTGCGTGATTTTTATTATCACTATAAGCCTGAAGTGAAAACAGAAGTAGAGAAAAAAGCCATTAACCGTTATGAGAACCTTGAAGCGGTGAGTGATTCATCGTTTGCCTCCATTAAAGGAAAATACAATTACGAAATTTATTTTACCAATAAAGGCGGCTGTGTAACACCTTTGATCATTCAATGGAACTTTAAAGATGGCAGCTCAGAGATTGACCGGGTGAATGCCTACGTATGGCGAAAAAATGAGAAAAATGTGGTGAAAACCTATTCCAAAAACAAAGAAGTGGCTTCCATTCAACTCGATCCGTATAAAGAAACCTGCGATATTGACGAGAAGAATAATACATGGAATATTAAAGAAGCGCCAAGTCGTTTTGATGTATTTAAAGGTAAAACAGTTGGCCGTGGACAAAGCACAGGAGGCAATCCTATGCAGAAGGCAAAAGGAGGGAAGTAAACATTTGTCACGCTGAGCGGAGTCGAAGCGCATACAATACGTTAAATGAAGATATTTGGCTATTTTGTGTATATCGTTAAATGCTCTGATAATTCTTATTATACAGGAGTAATCAATGATATAGAAAACAGAGTTTACCAACACAATACTTCAGAAGATGAATCCTCATATACTTATAGCAGAAGGCCTGTTGAGCTTGTTTTTTATGAAGGCTTTAAAGATGCGAACTAAGCAATAGCATTTGAAAAGCAAGTGAAGGGTTGGACAAGAAAAAAGAAAGAGGCGCTCATTGAACGGAATTGGGATAAAATAAAAGAATTGGCTATTTGCATAAATAAAACGTCACACTTAAGTTATATGAAGAGAACGCCCTTCGACTCCGCTCAGGGTGACAAATAAGATGACCGATCCTTTTAAAGTAGTGTTATTTGAACCCCGAAACCTTAAAGTCAATTTATGCAAATCCTCAAAATAAGATTCTACCAACTTAAACGAAACCTTGGAATTTTATTTTTTCCGATACTGGCATTAACGTCCGTAATTTCCTTTCTTGCATTCAATCATCCCCAGAAGTATGGTTATTATGCCATTGGCATTATCATCTACCTGTTCTATACCATGCATAAAAACAGAAGCGACCTTTCTTTTGTGTACAAGCATTTCCATAAACCTAAGCGCCAGATCATTTTTGAATACCAATTGTTTTTATTACCGCTTTCCATCCCGGTTTTACTCACATCGTATTGGTTTTATTTTTTTATTCTTCATGCCATTGTACTATTAATCCCCTTAGCAGAATTAAAGTCAGGGCCGGCGTTCAGGTTTTTATTTTTGTCGAAATACCTGAAAAATGATTATGTGTTTATTGCCGGGATAAGAAAGAATTTTTTTGTACTGGTGCCTTTTGCATTAGCGGCATTACTACTCAGTCCGCTTAAATTATTTCCATTAGTAGCCTTGTTTTTGTTTAATATGATCTTGTGTTCGTTTTATGAGGTAAATGAAAGTGTTCAGATGATACAGGCTTCAGGCAAAACACCTGCCCGGTTCCTATCGGAAATATCAGGTTCAGGACTTTCAAAGATGGTGCTTCTTAATTTGCCTGTATTGGTAATTAATACGGGATTTAATCGCGACCTTTTTTTGTTTAACGTTTACTTTTTGGTTTACAATTTATTTATGCTGGCAACAGTCATCGCTTTAAAATATTCAGATTATGAGTATAAAAAAGCAGCTGGCAACAACCAGGTAAAGCTTATTATTATGGTAATAGGCTTATTCAACCCATATTTGTTCCCCCTGGTACTGATCTTTTATTTTCAATCAAGAGCTGCGGCCATTAAAAACTTAAGTAATTATTTAGATGATAGTCATTAAAGATTTGTCGTTTGCTTATGGCGATGAGCCTGTCCTTCAAAGCATAAATAGTAGCTTTGAGGAAGGGTTGACGCATGGTATTGTGGGTTTGAATGGCAGCGGTAAAACTACCTTTTTCAATATATTGGCTGGCCTTTTGAAAGAAGACAGTGGCGCTATTTTATTAAATGAACAAAAAATCTTAAAAGGAGACATTGCTTATATTGATTCGGAACCTTTCTTTTATCCTAAACTCACCGCGCGCGAATTTTTATCGGTATTCCCAAAAACAAATAAGGATTATGAAGAAGAAGAACTGGCCAGGATCTTTAATTTGCCCCTGGATGAATTTGTTGAAAATTACTCTACAGGAATGAAGAAAAAACTATTGATCATTTCGCAATTGAAACAGGATAAAAAACTCTTTATTTTTGACGAGCCATTTAATGGCCTGGATATTGAATCAAACAAAGCATTGCAGATCATTATAGAACTATTGAATAAAAAGCAAAAAACAATTTTCATCGCGTCGCATATTATTGAACCCTTATACAGCATTTGTCATTACATTCATCATTTAAAGAACAAATCGTTTTACAGCACTTACTCTCCCGAAAACTATAAGCAGTTAGACAAGGAGGTATTTGGTGACTTTAATGAGGAACTAAAAAAAACATTAAGTCAGTCATTATGAAACATATTTTTTTAGTATTGAGCGTGTTAAGTGTGGGAACTTTATTTTCTCAGACAAAAGCATTCACAAAAGAAGATACACTTTGGGGCAGTAATACCTCTTATCGTGCCTGGTGGGATGTTACACACTATGATGTAACTGTAAAGCCGGATTACACAGCTAAAACCATTTCCGGCAATACGGTTATAAGTTATAAGACCATTTCGGATAGTTTGCCTTTTGTCATGCAGGTTGACCTGCAGGCGCCCTTACAGGTTGACAGTATGTTTTTGGACAAGGTAAAATTTGCCAATTATAAGAATGAGAATAACCGCTGGATGTTGACACTATCCTCACAACAAAAAAACACAGAACATCGCCTCCAGGTATTTTATCATGGTAAGCCAAAAATTGCCAGGAATGCGCCATGGGACGGTGGATTTGTATGGAAAAAAGATTCGCTTGGAAATCCTTGGATGAGTGTTGCCTGCCAGGGAGCAGGGGCAAGCGTGTGGTTTCCCTGCAAGGACATTCAGAGCGAAGAACCTGAGAATGGAGCAACGTTAACAATGATCGTACCCGATACCTTAATGGCCATTGGAAACGGAAAGCTGGCAAGTAAAGAAAAAACAGAAAAGGGTTTTATGGCTTACACCTGGAAGGTGGTCAGCAGTATTAACAGTTATGACATCATTCCTTATATTGGAAAGTATACTCACCTCAAAGATTCGGTAATGGGAGAGAATGGAAAGCTGATGACAGATTACTGGGTGCTGAGCTACCATACTGAAAAAGCAAAACAGCATTTAAAACCCAATGTGATAAAAACGCTTAAGTGCTTAGAGCATTGGTTTGGGCCTTATCCGTTTTATGAGGATTCGTACAAGATTGTGGAAGCGCCTTATTTGGGAATGGAACACCAGAGCAATGTGGCTTATGGTAATTTTTACCTGAATGGTTATATGGGTAAAGACTTGTCGAACAGCGGTTGGGGCTTGAAGTGGGATTTTATTGTAGTGCATGAAACCGCCCACGAATGGTTTGGAAACAGTATAACCGCCCAGGATGTGGCCGATAACTGGATCCATGAAGGCTTTGCTTCCTATGCGGAAGTGTTGTTTACCGAGTGTGAATTTGGAAAGGAAGCAGGAAACGATTACTGTGCCGGTGTGCGAAAAAGCATTGATAATGACATACCGGTGATTGGCAAATATGAGGTAAGGACCGAAGGAAGCGGTGATATGTATAACAAAGGAAGCAATGTCATTCATATGATCCGCCAGGTAATGAATGATGATGAGGCATTCAGGCTTTTATTAAGAGATCTTTCGAAACATTTTTATCATAAGATCATTACTACTAAAGAGTTCGAAGAATACATCAATGTAAAGACCGGAAAAAATTTCACGCCGGTATTCGACCAGTATTTACGCACCAAACAAATTCCCCAACTGGAATATAAAGTGTTTAAAAACAAGTTAGAGTACCGTTATACGAACTGCATCCCAGAGTTTAACATGCCCCTGAAAATTAAAGCAGGTAAGGAATTGCAGATAATGCCCACTACGCAATGGCAGACGTTACAATTAACTAAATCAGTCAAAGCCATTACGATCGACAGGAACGTGTACGTCGATCTGACTTATTAAGCAATAAAATTTCATTATCTTCGTTTTTAGTTACTATGAAACATATTTTAATCATTTGCAGCCTGATCCTTTTTTATTCATGCGACAGGGATAAGAAAACCATTACTCCAGAGGAACCTGAACCTGCGCCATCTGCAACCCCTTCATTATTCCCCATGTCTGTTGGCAATTATTGGGTTTACCAACTCAGTAATGATGATTCCCTGGGAAACCTGAACCTGCAAAATGGTTTTGACAGCGTGTATGTTGAAGCCGATACGATGATCGCGTCGGAGCACTATTATAAATTCCGCCATTCGAATACTACCAGCTACGCGGGGTATTATAGTTTTGGTAATGCAACTTCTGTTCAGTATCTCAGAGATTCCTCAGGTTATATTGTTAATGCCAATCATCAGGTTGTGTTGGACAAAACACACATCAATGATACGATCAACAGATACATCATTTCTCCGGCTGAGTATGTGTGCACAGTACCCCATACTTTTTCTCAGAAAACGTTTTTAATAGGAACTTATTCCGGTAATTGCATGGATGTTATCTATTTTAGGAACATACCGGCTCACTACGTCATAGATGTATCGTCTTCAACATATTACGTAAACGGTATCGGAACTGTGAGGTCGTATTATTCTTATGCATCTTGCTTAAATCAATGCAGGTATAGCCATAACCTGATACGGTACCACGTCAATTAATTATTTCAACGAAACGCTATCGGCAATCTGGTTATTCTCACACATGAGGGTGCGCGAAGGAAATTTGCTGTAAAGCAACAAATCGTGTGTGGCAAATAAAATGCAACGTCCCTGTTTGCTGATATCCAGTAACAGCTTCATGATCTCTTCGGACGTATCGGGATCTAAATTCCCGGTTGGCTCGTCGGCAAGAATAATCTCTGGATCATTAATCAAAGCGCGGGCAATACTAATGCGTTGCTGCTCGCCGCCCGATAATTGGAACGGCATCACCTGTTCCTTGCTCTCTAAACCAACTTTTGATAAAACATCTTTTACGCGCAGTTTAATCTTGTTTTCGTCTGTCCAACCTGTAGCTTTCATCACAAAACGCATGTTCTCAAACACATTACGGTCGCTCAGCAATTGAAAGTCCTGGAATACAATGCCCAGTTTGCGGCGCAGGAACGGAATTTCCTTACGTTTTAAGTTGTGTAACTTAAAGCCGGAAACTTCACCCATGCCTTGTTTTAAGGTTAAATCGCCGTAAATGGTCTTTAACAAACTACTTTTTCCACTCCCGGTTTTTCCCAGCAGGTACACAAACTCGCCTTTATTGAGGGCAAGGTTCAGGTTGGTGATTACGGGAACATCGCCCTGGAAAATAGTAGCGTCTTTAAATTCAATAACAGAGTCGTTAACCATAGTAATAAAATGTGTGATAAAGCTAAGGGCAAATCGGGCAGAAAATCTGGATAAGTCCCCACATGTTTTAACACCAGCGGGTTAATAACTACACAATCAGCTTGTTAAGCGGGCTTGTTTGCAGCTTATTTTTAAGAACAGATTTTAACACATAAATGTTACGGTAAAATTTTTAAGGAATTTTAGTGTAACACTTTTTTATTATACGATTATAAGCACATTATATAACATCATGATGATTAGAAAACATGTCTTAAGCCTTTTATTGCTAACGTTCTCGGGATTACTTTTTTCCCAAAAAACACAACTTTACCTCGACAAGGAAATGTTGTATAAAACAGGTTTGGAATTGTTTGATAAGAAACAATACACCGCTGCCCAAAAAACGTTTACGGATTACATGCTCACTATTCCCGGAAACACCTTGCTAAAGATTGATGCGGAGTATTATGTGGCAGCTTGCGGAATAGAACTGTTTCATAAAGATGGCGAATGGAGGATGAGAGAGTTTATTGAAAACCATCCAGAAAGCAATAAAGTAAAATGGGGTTATTTTTATCTGGGAAAATCAAATTTCAGGAAAAAGAAATACGATGAAACCATTAAATTCCTTGAGAAGGTTGATATTTACGACCTGAACAAAGAAGACCTTGCTGAATTGTATTTTAAAAGAGGCTACAGTTATTTTACGGTAAAAAATTATGATAAGGCCAAAGCCGATTTGTTTGAAATAAAAGATGTGGATAATAAGTACGCGCACCCTGCCAATTATTATTATTCGCACATGGCTTACCAGGAAAAGAATTATGAAACTGCTTTACAGGGATTTAACCGTTTGTTATCGAGTGAAACCTTTGGCCCTGTTGTTCCTTATTACATTACACAGATCTACTTTATCCAGGGAAAATATCCGGAAGTGGTAAAGAACGCGCCGGCTCTGTTGCAGGATACCGCTAACATTCAAAAAGAAGGAGAAATTAACCGCATGATCGGTGAATCTTATTTTAATTTGAAAGATTTTGCCAATGCGCTGGAGTATTTTAAAAAATCACAAACCACCGGTGGCGGCTTCAACGCGCAAGGCAGTTATGAGATTGGGTACTGCTATTACCAGATCAGAGATTATAAGAATGCCATTCCTAATTTTGAAAAAGCCACCGAAGCAAAAGACAGCCTGGCACAAAATGCCTGGTATCACCTGGCCGATTGCCATATACAAACCAATAACAAAACAAAAGCCCGTAATGCCTTTTATGCGGCAGCTGGTATGGATTTTGATCCTGAGATAAAAGAAGACGCTTTGTTTAGTTATGCTAAGTTGTGTTATGAATTATCGTTTGCGCCTTATAATGATGCGGTTCTTGCTTTCCAGAAATACATTAAGGAGTACCCATCCTCACCACGAAAAGCGGAAGCCTATCATTATTTGGTGAATGTGTATTCTACCACGAAAAACTACAGCGAAGCCATTGCTTCTATTGAGAAGATACAACCCATGGACCCGATGCTCAAGATCACTTACCAGAAGCTGATCTATTTTAAAGGCGTTGAGTTCTTTAACAACATTGAGTTGGACAGCGCCACCCGTGCCTTTAAAAAATCAATAGCGGTTAATTTTGACAAGACTTATAATGCTTTGTCACAGTACTGGTTAGGAGAGATCTCTTATATTAAAAAAGATTACGCCACGGCCATTGAAACCTGGAAAAACTTCCAGCTCAATGAAGGTGCTTTTGATTTGAAGGAATACGACCTGTCTAATTACAACATTGGTTACGCTTATTTTCAGCAAAAGACCAAAAGCGATTACGAAAATGCCAACATCGCTTTCCGTAAATTTTTATTGACCAAAAACAAATACGATGCTAAAAAAATAGCGGATGCCAATATTCGTACAGCCGATAGTTATTTTATGAATGCCACCAAGGCTGACCCGTCGAAATACAGCCAGGCTGCCGAGTATTATGAAACAGCCATTGCCCTGAACCATATGGATGTGGATTACTGTATGTATCAAAAGGCCTTATGCAGCGGTTTATTAAAGAATAATAAGGAAAAGATCAACGATCTTAAATCATTGGTTACCAAATACCCGAAATCGAATTACCTGGCAGCCTCGTTGTTTGAAATGGCTGAAACGTATCGTAAAGACCTCAATGATGGTGATAATGCCATTGTTTATTATCAGAAAATCCTTGAGGCTTATCCAAATTCGTCTTATGTTAATGCTTCCCTTGCCGGTATTGGGTTAACCTATTACGAGAGAAAACAGGATGACCAGGCTTTCACTTATTTTGATAAGATCGTGAAGAAAGATCCTAAAGGCGAAGAAGCGCTTGAAGTATTGCCTTATATTAAAAAGATTTTTGAAGCGCAGGGCAAAATTGATGAGATGGCTACTTACTTTACTTCGGTGGGTAATCCTTTAAACACATCGGAGCTGGAAGAGTCACTATTTGATGCTGCTAAAGAAGCTTATTACAATGAAAAGGATTATGATAAAGCCATGCCCAAATTTGAAAGCTATATCAGCAAATATCCTGAAGGAAAATACATTACTGAAGCTCACTTTTGTTATGCAGAATGTGCTTACAGCAAAAACCTGTTCGATAAAGCTTTACCATCATACCAATATGTTGTTAGTAAGCCAAGGGGAATCCATTCGGAGACAGCCTTATCAAAAGTAACTTACTTATTATACAAGGACAAAAAATACGAGGAAGCTTTACCATTGTACCAACAGTTGGAAGAATATGCCGAAACGCCTGCCAATAAATTAAGCGGAAGAGTAGGGGCCATGCGATCGGCATTTACGCTCAATAAATTTGATGTGGCTTTGGACTATGCCATAAAAGTACTAAATACCGAAAAGATTACGCCGCAGCAAACCAACGAGGCCAAGTACGATAAAGCAAAATCGTTGTATGAATTAAAACGCTACGATGATGCCATGCTGGAGTTTAAAGCCATTCACAAATCGGCAAAAAATATTACGGGGGCGGAAGCCTTGTATTTGATCGCGAAAATTTATTATGAAAAACAGGATTATACCAATGTGGAGAAAACGATCAACAGTTTAATCAGTTACGATTACTCTAACGATGATTGGAATACCAGAGGTCTGTTGCTATTGTCGGACGCCTACCTGGCCAAGGGTGATGAGGCTGATGCCGAACTGATGTTGCAAACCGTGATTGACGGAAAGCCTAAACAGGAGTTCATTGATGAGGCCAATGCAAAATTAGAGAAAATAAAATCAATGAAAGTTTTAAGATCGTCACTTCAACAAATTCCGGGAGCGGAAATGAAAGTTGAGTTTAAGGAACAAAACAGCGATAAAGACCTGTTCGATCAGTTATATGAACAAAAAATGGATTCCTTAAAAAACAAACAATAAACCTGTCAGTTCGAGCATAAAATGAAAGAAACTAAAAATTATATGAGCACTAAAGTCCTTTCCTCAAACAAGTATGGGAACTCCACGCTGTTTGAACAGGAACAACAGCAACAAAAACGCCGTATCCGAAAGATGCAGTGGCTTTTTGTCCTGATCCTTATTTTAGGTTACATCAGCGCCGCATTGGCACAAACGGGTGGTATAAAGGATTATACAATGATTAATGAAAGCGAGTTCCAGCCAACGATCAAAGACGCGGTTAAGCTGGGCGACCTGCCTGAAATTGCAGATACGGATAAGAAAATAAATAACATCAATTATGGGATCCATTCAACGCCTTTGGTATCCAAATACGAGGTTATTCCTATTGACGCGGCTAAAATGAAAAACGAACCGCTCTCGAAATTATACCGCTCCCTGATAAAAGCCGGTTTCGGGAATTACACGACGCCTTATGGCGAGATCTGGCTCAACAGCCTGCGTACCAAAGAGATTGTTTATGGCGTGCATTACAAACATTTGTCTTCTTCTTCGCAATTAAAAGAAGTAGGCTACAGTGGTTTCAGCGATAATGAGGCGGAGATCTTCGGAAAGAAATTCTATAAAAAGCACACGCTCACCGGGGAGTTTAACTACAAGCGCAACGTGGTGCATTATTACGGTTATGATACTTCGGAAAATAAGCTGACCAAAGATTACACCAAACAACGTTACCAACTATTCGAACCAAAGGTCATGGTGCAAAGCCACTATACCGACAGCACCAAGTTAAACCACACCATTAAACTGGGTTATTACAACTTAACCGACTTGTATAATGTGGCTGAGAATAATGTGAAATTGAATACAGCTTTCAATACATTTATCAATAAGGAACGTTTGTTTGTGAACTTTGACGCGGACTACTATAACCATAAACTACCTACCGATACCTTTAATAATACTATCATAAAGCTCAATCCGTATTTTGCCGCTCATGGTAAAAAATGGAACGTGGATATTGGTCTGACAGCGGCATTGGATATTTTCAGTAATCAGAGTAATGCAAAGTTTTATTTTTATCCGCAGCTCAACGCCCAGTTTGATGTGTATGAAAGCATTATTATCCCTTATGCGGGTGTGAACGGGAACCTGCAAAAAAACTCACTGAGAAGCTTATCCAATGAAAATCCTTTTGTATCATCGAACCTCACTTACCGTAACACCAATACAAAGATCAATGTATTTGGTGGTTTAAAAGGGAACCTGAGCTCAAACACAAGTTATGATGTGAAAGCTGCTTACAGCAAGGTAGACAGCATGCACTTTTTTGTGATTGATTACAGCGACCTGACCACCATGGATAATAAATACAAAGTGGTTTACGATAATACAGATTTGTTTACGGTTGGCGGACAATTGAAATACCAATACAAGGAAAAGATGCATTTTATTGCCAAAGGAAATTATTATCATTACAAAACAAAAACCTTGCTAAGAGCTTATCACAAACCTGATTTTGATTTAACCCTCTCAGCAATTTATAACCTTAAAAGCAAGTTCATTATTAAGGCCGATGTGTTTGTGATAGGTAACCAGTTTGCTTTAACACAGGTGAACGACAACTTTGTGTATACTACAGAGCCAAAATTATTGAAAGGAATAGGGGATATTAACCTTGGGGTGGAATACCGCTACAGTAAAATGCTGTCTTTCTTTGCTAATTTCAATAACATAGCCAACATGCGTTACTACCGCTGGGAAAAATATCCTAGTCAGCGCTTTAACATGATGATTGGTTTGACCTTTGTGCCGTTTTAAAAGCTTACTCCTTTAAAAACTTAGAACAGTAGCTTTCCTGGTCTTTTGATAAGACGATTAGCGTATACATCCCTGCGGGTAAGCCTGATACATCTATGGTTTTTGAATAGGCCTGCTCTAGAACATTTTGTCCAAGGGAGTTAATAATTCTGAGCTTTGAATACTCCGTGGTGTTATTCGGGTTTTGAATATACAGTATTCCAGAGCTTGGGTTAGGATACACAGAAAGCTTTTTTTGTATTGTGGATTCAAAAATTCCTGCGGCTGTGCTATTTTCATATGCCCATGAACGGATTTTTAACCCGGAAGATAAACCGGCATCAACCAATATCCATCCGTAAAGTGTATCGTTTGCTGCAATCTTGCGAAAGCCTATATAGGCATTATTTCTCAGGAACAAGCCAGAGAAGATGGTGTTGCCAGCCGTGTAAAAATAATTAAAAAGAACAACCGAATCGGTAGTTGTATGCCAGTGCAGAGATCTGTCAATGATCCTATTAACAGGCATCGTATCCAGTAACGACAAAGAGTTTGTAATTGCCGCAAACTCAAAACCATTGAGTGTTTTTATACTCTGATTCACAAACAGGTGCCCCGGGGAGGAAGTTTGTACTATGCGAAATCTTACATCCTTTACATTATCGGCGTCTAAATCCAGGTCGCAAATCCTGGTGCCAATGGAAGGAATAACAGTATCTTTTAAATTATGATAGCTTACTGATGGGGACAAGGTATCACCCACTGTGATGTTTTGCGCGCTCATTAAAAGCGGAAAAATAAGGGCAAGGTAAAGGGCTATTTTCATAAAATGTAATTTTGTATCTAAAGGTAGTGATAAATAAAATCACTAAAAGATCCTATTTCATGAATGTGCAATTTTTGTCTTTAACGGTAGTTTTAAAAGGAACAATTGTAGAACATCGTGTGTTAGAATATTGTAGGATTAAATTATGTTTTTCTATTTCTTTTTTCTTAGTCAAAAAAGAAACAAAAAGACAAGTCAAAACGATCGCAGCCCGCTCTTTTAATTTTTAAGTTTCGCAGCTGAAAAACACTGAAGGTTTTTCAGGCTCAACTAAAAAAATTAAAATTCACCCCTCACCGGCGCCGCGTTTTGACAGGCCTACGCGCTGCTTTGTAAAGGCTTATACATTAATATAGGATATAAACCAGTAAATAAATTGCTAAAAAGAGAAAAAGGAAACAGGCTGATTAGTTCTTAAACATCTTCAGTAAAGTAGCCAACCAGTTCTTTAGTTCTGTTCTTGGAACGATCTTATCAAGGAAACCATGTTCCAGTACAAACTCAGCGGTTTGAAATCCTTTTGGCAGGTCTTTACCAATGGTTTCCTTTACCACGCGTGGTCCGGCAAAACCAATTAAGGCTCCCGGTTCAGAGATGTTCAGATCGCCCAGCATGGCATAGCTGGCCGTTACACCACCAGTGGTGGGATCGGTACATAAAGAGATATAAGGAATACCGGCTTTATCCATCAAAGATAGTTTAGCCGATGTTTTTGCCATTTGCATTAATGAAAAGGCCGCTTCCATCATACGGGCACCACCCGATTTGGAGATGATGAGCAAAGGTGTTTTTGTTTTTAAGCAAAAATCAATGGAGCGGGAGATCTTTTCGCCTACCACGCTTCCCATAGAGCCGCCAATAAAGCCAAAGTCCATGCAGCAAACCACCAGGTCCTCGCCATTTACTTTACCGTAACCACTCCTTAAAGCGTCTTTTAATCCCGATTTGCGGATGGTGTCTGTTAAGCGGTCGGTATATTTTTTAGTATCGGTAAATTCTAATGGATCGCCGCTTACTAAATTCTCATGAAGCTCGGTAAACTGGTTATCATCAAAAATGATTTCAAAGTACTCGGCACTGTTTATTCGTTCGTGGTAGCCACAGTCAATACAAACGTGCTGATGCGCTTTATGTTCCTGCGCCGTATGTATTTTTTTACACGAGGGGCATTTATACCAAAGTCCTTCGGGAGTTTCTCTTTTCTCGGTAGTAGTAGTGGTAATACCTTCTTTTAATCGTTTAAACCAACCCATGTTTTATCAATTAGTCAATTAGATAATTAGATAATTAGATAATTGAAGTTTTTTAATTTCTTTTACATTGTCAAATTGCCACATTGGCTCATTGACTAATTAAGCAATAGTAATTGTTTTATCCAGGTAAACGTCCTGAATGGTATTCAGTAATTCGATACCTTCTTTTAATGGTTTCTGGAAAGCTTTACGGCCCGATATTAAACCTTGTCCGCCACCACGTTTATTAACTACGGCTGTTGTAACAGCTTCAGCTAAATCGGAAGCGCCTTTACTTTCGCCACCGCTGTTAATTAAACCAATTTTACCCATATAGCAGTTCGCTACCTGGTAACGGCACAAATCAATCGGGTGATCGGTCGTTAACTCTGAATATACTTTTGGATGTGTTTTGCCATGACCTATGGCAGTGTAACCGCCATTTTTATCAGACATTTTTTGTTTGATGATATCGGCCTGGATGGTTACGCCCAAATGATTGGCTTGAGATGACAAGTCAACAGCCGTATGGTAATCAACACCATCTTTTTTGAAAGCGCTGTTACGGGTGTAGCACCATAAAATGGTTGCCATGCCTAACTCATGCGCACGCTCAAAAGCACGGGCTACTTCAATGATTTGTCTTCCCGATTCGGCGGAACCAAAGTAAATGGTAGCGCCAACGGCAACCGCGCCCATGTTCCAGGCATCTTCCACGGAGCCAAACATGATCTGGTCAAATTTGTTAGGGTACGATAAAAATTCGTTATGATTGATCTTTACCACAAAAGGAATTTTGTGAGCATATTTGCGGGCCACAGAACCCAATACGCCATAGGTGGAAGCTACTGCGTTGCAACCGCCTTCAATAGCCAGTTTTACAATGTTTTCGCTGTCAAAATACATAGGATTAGGCGCAAAAGAGGCACCGGCGCTATGCTCAATACCCTGATCGACCGGTAAAATGCTCATATAGCCTGTATTGGCTAAGCGGCCGGTATTATATAACTGGGCAAGGCTCCTTAATACCTGTGGGCTCCTGTTGCTGTAAGCAAAGGTTTGGTCAATAAAATTAGCGTTAGGAATTACAATTTGTTCTTTTGAAATCGTTTTGCAGGTATGGTTCAATAATCCATCGGCCTGTGCACCTAATAAATCGGTTATTTTTGACATAAATAAGTTTCTTTTTTAAGGCTACAAATTTAACTAAATAATGCTTAATTCCATAAAAAAACCCCGAAATTTCGGGGTTTTTTGAACATAATAGGTTTTAAATTATTCAGCTACCTGAACCATTTTGAATGGAATATTGATAATTGCCTGGTAATCTTCACCGGCTTCCAACATATCCTCATCATCTTCTTCGTAATGCCAGTTAATAGTTACCGCGCTACCGCCTTTGTGAATAGCTTCCAGTTTTTTGAATACATCCAAAATACATTTTGAAGAACTGGTATTGAAATATTCGAGCTGAATGTTTACAGTAGTTGTAGGCTTAGAAGCAGTAGAGTATTTGTCCAATGCATCAACCAATGGTTTGTAAAACTCAATTGAGTTCTCAGGAATTGAACGTCCTTTAATTTCTAATACACCATTTTGAATATCAAAAGAGATGGTTGGTGTTTTTGGTGTGCCTTCAATAGCGTATTTTTCCATAATGTGCTTTGTTTTATATTAGTTGTGGTTGTGTTACTTTTATTATTAGTGTAAAGAAAGAAACTTTATTGTCAATTTCCAAAAAATTGTAGTCTAATTTTTCACCAGTTTTTCGTGCAATGTCAATCATTCCTAATCCTCCTCCGCCTTTCAAAGACATCTCTCCGTTGTTTAAAACCGCTTTGTAATAATCTTTCAATTGGTCTTTGGAAAGAGCGTTTACATCATCAAGACGGGTTTTAAGGCCGTAAATATTTTCGTTTAAAATGTAGTTCCCGGTAATGATGTTATAGGCGCCTTCGTTTTTCGCGATCATAAAGATAGCGCTACGGTTCTTGTCTCCATTTCCATCGGTAGCATCATCCATATGATGGTACAGGTTCTGCAAGCACTCAACCAAAACGTTGTATACCTTCTTTTTGGTTTTAGGTTCTTCCTGCATATTATCCATCTTATTCTCCATGATCTGGAGGATAGAGGTCAGCAATTCGGAGGTAATATCGCCTTTAAAGGAAAGAAGGATATTATTCCTCTCCATGCTATCATATATATTGAACGCGTCAATCATAAGTCGGGGATGATTCTTCAAAAACTATTTTAGCTTAAATGAAACTGTTTGGCCGTTTACGGTATAAGTAGCATCGTCGTCGCAGTTTCCATTTCCAAAATCTACAGTTCTTGTTTTAAATCCGTCCGGTGTTAAATCGAGTGTTCCTGAGGTGATCCACTTGCAGGATGCTTTTTTAATAATAGGGTTTGTAATGGTTGTGGTGAAGTTTCTGCCTTCCCTGTTTTTTCCGGTTGAGTTACCGGTAATGGAATAGTCATCGGTTGTTCCGGCAATTTTGGTCATTGTTTTTGTTCCGGTATAGTCAATGTTCCATGAACCATCTGTGCAATGTCCGTTAAGCACTTCAACCGTTAAGGAGTTGGTATCAGGTCTGGTGATTTTAATTTGTCCTGAATAGGTTACATTATTTGATTTAAAGCCCACAAGGTCAACCGTTACTGTACTGCCTGTACCTGCTAAAGAAGACCATCTTCTTGCTGACGTAATGTGAATTTTACCAAATTTAGTGGTTCCATCAATAAAAGGTACACCAATAGTTCCATAATCGATCTCAAACGTTACAGGACCGTTTTGATAATCGCCCTGGGCATTAACGATTGTATCTAATTGTACATTTGGTGTGTTGGTTCCGCTAATGGCACCTAAAATGTTCCATACGCCACCGCTGTTATTGGTTCTTTTAATACCTTTTTCCTGAATGCCTTTTTCGTTAACAACTGGTTGAATAGCCATGAATTGTTGTTCACAGATAGCGTTGTCTACAACAGATTGGGTTTCGTTATCCACTTCGGTTTTCTTTTTGCAAGAATTCAATGTAATGATCGATGAAGCGATAAGTATAACCGATAAAGCAATATTTTTTTTCATTTTACTGATTTTTTTGACCTGTAAATAGTAACAAATAAAGTGCCAAATGTTAATCAAATATAACACAATATTTATTTAAAAAAACACTTTTTCCAAATTTTTTTACATTTTTATTCCAATCACCAAAACGTCGTCTACCTGCTCAAAAGGTCCCCTCCAATTGTTAAATTTTGCCTCGAGTTCTTTTTGCTGTTCCTTGCAACTGTACTCATGAATAGATAAGAGGATGTCGTGAAAGCGTTTTACCATGAATTTTTTGCCTTTATCGCCGCCAAACTGATCGGCATAGCCATCGGTAAACATATACAGGGAATCATTTTTATTGAGCTGACGTTTGTGCGTGGTGAATTTTCTTTCCGAATCGAGCTGCGCGCCGCCCACAGGGTATTTGTTCCCGTCAATTTTTTCGAACTCCCCGTCGCTGTTAATAATAATGAGGCTCCTGAAAGCGCCTGCCCATAAGCATTCCCTGGTTTCGGTATTAAGGGCCATTAACGATACGTCCATCCCGTCGTTTGTATTGACGGCATTGCTTCCTTGTTTTAAAGCGGCCTGCACACCTTTATGCAGTTCGTTTAAAATAGCTCCGGGTTCATAAAAACCTTTCTCCGAAACAATCTGGTTCAGTAAATTATGGCCTATCATGCTCATAAAGGCGCCCGGTACGCCATGGCCTGTACAATCAACCACAGCAATGATCTTGTAATTATTTTTTTCTCCAAACCAGTAAAAATCGCCACTCACAATGTCTTTTGGCTGGTACAGGATAAACGCATTTTTTATTTTAGAGAAGATCATTTGCTGTGCCGGCAAAATGGCTTCCTGAATCCGTTTGGCGTATTCGATACTGGCGGTAATGTCCCTATTTTTTTCGGCAAGCTCTTTTGTTCGCTCCGAAACCTTATTTTCAAGGATCTTGTTTTCCTTTTTAATGGAATTGGTGCGGTAGCTGATAAAGCCAAATACCATGGCGGTTATTAAAATAATGGCGGTGATGTAAAACCAGGATGTTTTCCACCAGGGTGGAATGACCTTTATTTTTACCTCATACGGAATTTCACGCCATACGCCATCACTATTGGTGGCTTTTACCTTAAAGGTATAGGTACCGCCCGGTAACTCGGTATAGGAAATATGCCTTACATCGGAAGGGGAAGACCAGTCGTTATCATATCCTTCGAGAATGTACATGAACTTGTTCTTATCAGGCGATACGTAATCAAGGGTAATTAATTCAAACGTAAAATAATTCTCCTTGTAAGAAAGCTCAATGTATTTTTTAAACAGGATGCTGGTGTCGGTCCTTACTTCCTTACCCTGACGGCCAAAGGAATAAATGTAGGTGTTGGGTGTGATCTTGTTCTCCTTAATTTCTTTTGGATCGAAATAATTTAAACCCGATACACCTCCTACCAGGATTTTTCCATCATGGCATAAAAAAGAAGCGCCCTGGTTAAATTCACGTGCCTGGATCCCATCCTTGGTATTGTAATTTTTAAAAGCGCTGCCGTTCTCATTCACCATGTTCGGGTTAAAGCGGGTTAAGCCAAAGTTAGTGGGCAGCCACAGGTTATTGCTTTTGTCGGGGATCACATCATAAATGTAGCTGTTTGGCAAACCGTCTTTTTCGGAATAAACCGTAAAGAATTTTTTAGTTGGATCGAAGCGGTTAAGGCCATTGCTGGTGGCGATCCAAAAAATGCCTTTGGGGTCTTTGTAAATGTTATTAACGGCATTGGAACTGATGGAATTTTTATTTTCGAGATGCTTGTAGCTGGTTACATAAGGCTTATCGACACTGTTAATGAAGTTTAAAACACACAAGCCACCGCCTTCTGTTCCTACCCAAATGGTATTATCTCTTGTGTTCTCAAAAATGGAATACACTTTATCGGAGGTAAGTCCCTGGCGGGTTGTATAATGCCTGATGTTTAGGTTGACCGGGTTAATGGCATATAAACCATCTTCGTAGGTGCCAACCCACACCACGTTATTGCTTCCCTGCATTATTTTGGTAACGGTACCGCCGGTATTGTTATCGGCCAGTAATTTTTTTGTGGACCGTGTTTTAGGATCGTAAATAATAATGCCCTGTCCGTAAGTTCCAATCCAAATGCGGCCGTCGCCATCTTCCATTAAACTTAAAATGGCTTTCGCGTCAAACTTATTGGTAATGGATGAAAAGTCTTTGAATTTGGAAGCCAGCTCTTCTTTATAATACAAACCTTCGGCGGTTCCTACCCAAATGCCTTTGCCTTTGGTTTCAATAACAGAGTACACAAAATCATTTACCAGGCCGTTTGCCGAATTGAGTAAAGGGAATTTGGTAGAGGAAGGAAAGTAAATGTTAATGCCTTTATCCTGGGTGCCTATCCACAGGTTCTTTTGCTTATCCGATAATAAATAGGAAATTTTATTATCCGATAAGGAGTTCTGATCGAGCTGGTTATTGCTGTATAGGGTATAGGTTAAGGCGCGTGTATCGTATTTGGCCAAACCACCCCAGGTGCCAATCCACAGGAAATTAGGGTCTTTATCCCTGGCAAAGGATACCACGCGGTTGTTGTAGCGCGACTCGTTGCCAAAATCAATGACATCAACAAATTTTTTATTCTCAGGGTTAAATACCAGGATGCCTTCGTCGGAACCGCACCAAATCTTTCCTTCCACTTCGGTAATGCAGCGCATGTTCATTTTTTCGGAAACAGTGGTATTACCGCCTTTGATAAATGAACCTGAAACAGGGTAGTTGATAAGTGTTTTGGAACCGGCATCGTACTCAAACAAGCCACTGCCATAGGATGCAACAAACACACGGTCTTTTGAATCCTTGAAAATGTATTTTAGATCGGCGGTGGTAGCCAGGTTTGAGCAGCTTATCTTCGAAAAGTTTTTGCTGGTTTTATCAAACAGGTTCAGGCCGTCTTCGGTAGCAACCAGTAATTCGTTATTATTAAGTTCGGTAATAAAGCGTACCGAATTGTTTGAAATGCGCTTGGAACCCAGCCCGGCTTTATAGTTGGTAAAAAGCTCGGTTTGTTTGTTAAATACCGACAGGCCGCCATCGTTGGTGCCAATGTACAGCAAGCCCTGGTTATCTTCGAGCATGCAATTAATATCGTTGGTAGGGAGCGATGTTTTGGAGTACTGGTTTGATTTAAACACTTTCACATGATAGCCATCGAAACGGTTAAGCCCGTCTTGTGTACCAATCCATATAAAATCCTGCGAGTCCTGGTAAATGGTTTTTACGGTAACAGCCGATAGGCCATCGTCGATACTAAAACGCTTGAACTTAATGTTTTGCGACCAGGCATTGATACAGAGCGTTAAACAGATTAACGCAACAAAAAACCGTTTATGTTTTAATGTGTACCGGGTGTTCATACAAGACTATAAATTTACTAAAATTGTGTAAACTATAATTATTTTTTAATAACCTTGTGCAAATAATAGTGACATGAATTTAAAGAGTAAAAAGGATATCGTTTTTTTAGTGCTGGCAGGTTTTTTTATCACCAACGCCATTGTAGCCGAGCTGATAGGGGGCAAACTGGTGCAGTTTTTTGGTATCTTCACGCAAAGCATTGGCATTATTTTGTGGCCTGTTATTTTTTTATTGACCGATCTTATTAATGAGTATTTTGGAAAAGATGGTGTTAAAAAACTAACCTACATTACCATGGCTTTAATAAGCTTTACCTTTATTTTATTAAGTATTGCGCTAAACATTAAAGCCACTTCTTTTTCGCCGGTATCGGATGAAGCATTCAGGACTGTTTTTGGGCAATCGCAATGGATCATTGTAGGAAGCATTATTGCCTTTTTATTGTCGCAGCTGGTGGATGTGTACGTATTCTGGTTCTTTAAATCCATGACCGGCAACAAGCACATTTGGTTAAGGGCCACAGGCAGCACTATGGTAAGCCAGTTGGTTGACACCTTTGTGGTTCAGTATATTGCTTTTGTATTACCGGGCAAGTGGGCCTTTGATGAGTTTGTAAAAAATGCCTGCTGGGGTTATTCGTTTAAATTACTGGTTGCCCTGGCCCTGATCCCTATTATTTACATAGGACATTACCTGATTGGGAAATACATTCACAGGGAAAACGATACCTTGCTGAATGAGTTAAAGAATTAGTGTGTAGCGTTTAGCGGCATCGGTTTTTGAGGTAGCGTTGAAATGCCACCACTCGGAAGTAATGATTGTGAAGCCTGCTTTTAGCATACATTTGCGTAACAGTAAACGGTTAGTCAGCGCTTTTTGCGACAATTCGCCTGTTTTATAAAAATGTGCTTCTTTTTTTGGCTCGCTCAATTCTCCAAAAAAATCAAAGGGTGTTCCCATATCCAGCAGCACATCGTTAGTACCAATAATGCCAACATCTACAGCAGCCCCATAATTATGCAGCGAAATATCGTTGGGATGCGCCAGGTAATTTATTTTTTGCGCTGCGGGCATTTTCAATTCATCCCACATTTGTTTCTGGATGTGGAGCGGACGCACGGCATCAAATACAATGATGCTGTAGTTGGGGAAATTTTGCTTGAGGTAATATTGCGCGTTACTTAATTTAATGGCTACTTCGCAGGGCAAGTAACAATCTGTAAGCCCCTCGTACATGGGCTTTTTTAAAAAGTTTTGAGAAGTGGAGTAGTGCAGTGCCACCCTGATGGAGGTATCGAGCTCATGGACATTGATAAGCCCTTGTTTTATAAGTCCGGCTTCCAGTTGCGAGGTGTCTTTTTGCCTTGTTACCCGGTTGGAAACAGGTGCAGCGCTTTGTGTATGTTGAATGGTATTGCCCTGAGGCTGCGGCGAACAACTCATTAAACAAAGCGTAAAGAATAAGGTGATGGTATAAAATGAAAGGTGTTTCATTTTACATGACCGGGTAAACAACAAAATTGCGTGGTGTTTCGTAAAGTGTAATTTCCAGGTCGAATTTAGAATCTATTTTTTTTCGGAGCAATTCATAGATCACCCGGGCAATGTTTTCGGCGGTTGGGTTCAGGTCTTTAAACTCAACCGTATCCAGGTTAAGGTTCTTGTGATCAAAACGTTCTATGATCTCCTCTTTAATCATATCGTTCAATAATTTAAGGTCAAATACATAACCAGTTTGCTGGTCCACTTCACCTACCAGTTTTACAATAAGATCGTAGTTATGCCCATGGTAGTTGGGGTTGTTGCATAGCCCAAATACCTCGCGGTTTGTTTTATCATCAAACAAGGGATTGTGCAATCGGTGCGCGGAGTTAAAATTGGTTTTTCTAAATACAGCTGTTCTCATTAAATGATTACGAATTTAAATACGAATATACGAATCTATACTTTAGTATTGATACAACACCGATTCGTATATTCGTAGTAATTCGTAATCATTACTTGCAATAGGTATCGAGCAACTTAATTGCCATATCGTCTCCCAGGCTATCTGCTTTATTAAGGTCCTCGCAGGCTCCACGTTTGTCTTTGCTGGCAAACTTTACGGCCGCACGGTTCACGTAAGCCCCCGCGTAATCAAATTTAAGTTTTATGGCATAATCAAAATCTTTCAGGGCTTCTACAAACTGCCGGCTTTCGCCTTTGGCTACACCGCGGTAATTGTAACTCACCGGGTTTTTAGGGTTTAATTTAATGGCGGCGTCAAAATCGGCAATGGCGCCGCTATTGTCTTTTGTTTCAATTCTGTTGGCACCTCTTGAGATGAGTGCACCTTCTTCATCGGGATACGCTTCGAGGTAGACATTCCAGTCGGTAATGGCATTTTTATAATCACCTACTTCAAACCTGGCCTTTGCCCTGGCTTTGTAAGCTTCATATACCGGTTTATCGGCAGCCATTAACTTCATGCCTTCTGTAATTTCCTTAATGGAATAATTGTAATCCTTCATGGCAAAACGGATGTCGCCTTTCAGGAACATCACTTCCATGTACTTCGGTTTTATGTCGAGAGCCCTGGCGCAGGCATCCAAGGCGGGTTTGTAGCTTTTGCCTTCATACATGAGTTTGGCCTGGTAATAGTATAAATCGGCATCGTCGCTTTCCAGTTTCAGGGCCGAGTCGATCATGGCTTTGGCTTCTTTGTAGCGCTTGGTTTCATAAAACAGGATGCTCAGCATTTTTTCCGACTCAAAATTATCGGGTGTTATTTTTAAGGCGGCCTGCAGGTCTTTTTCGGCGCCTTTATAATCTTCCATTTTCATTTTGGCAAAAGCCATTTTGTTCCAGGCTTCGGTATAGTCGGGTTTTATTTTAATGGCCTTTTTTAAAATAACAATGGCTTCCTTATGTTTTGCGGAGTCAATGAGCTTTGAAGCGGCTTTGTATAGTTCGGCTTCCGACTCTCCTTTTTTTGTTTTTGCCGTGTCTTTTTGGGCAACTACAGAAATACTACAAAAGCAGATGACTATTGCCCAAAAAAGTCTGTACATACTACCCGCTTTTATTTTGTTTTTAAGAATGGATGATTAAATTTACACAAACAATTTATAAAATAAAATTATGATACTTACTATTATCCTTCTTGTATTAGCATTTTTTATCTTCCTGATGTCGTTTGTAACGGTGCAACAAGGCACAGTGGCCGTAATTACCGTATTTGGTAAATACCGCAGGATCTTAACTCCGGGCCTGAGCTTGAAAATACCGGTTATTGAAAAGGTGTATAAAAAAATATCCATCCAGAACCGGAGCGCTGAGCTGGGCTTCCAGGCAGTTACCATTGACCAGGCAAATGTGAATTTTACAGCCATGTTGTTATACGCCGTGGTGAACCAGCAGGAAGAGTCCATTAAAAATGTGGCTTTTAAATTTGTGGATGATAAGAACCTGATGCAGGCTTTGGTACGTTCCATCGAAGGTTCGGTAAGAGCTTTTGTGGCTACCAAAAAACAATCGGAAGTATTATCCTTAAGAAGGGACATTGTAGAAGCGGTAAAAGAGCAACTGGATGTGATGTTGGAAGAGTGGGGATACCACCTCATCGACCTTCAGCTCAATGATATTACTTTTGATGAAGAGGTGATGCGTTCGATGGCAAAAGTAGTGGCCAGTAACAATTTAAAAGCCGCTGCCGAGAATGAAGGACAGGCTTTATTGATTACCCGCACAAAAGCCGCCGAAGCGGAAGGTAATTTTATTAAGATCTCGGCACAGGCCGAAAAGGAAGCCGCGCAGTTAAAAGGTGAGGGTATTGCCTTGTTCAGGCAGGAAGTGGCCAAAGGTATGGCCGGTGCCGCCAGGGAAATGGAAGATGCCAAGCTGGATTCTTCCTTAATATTGTTTAGCATGTGGACAGAAGCAGTTAAGAATTTTGCACAGGATGGCAAAGGAAATGTTATTTTCCTGGATGGTAGCGTGGAGGGCATGGATAAAACCATGAAGCAGATGATGGCACTTCATCAAAAAGAGTTAAACGAGAAGAAATAATAGATCAAGGACTTAAATTTGACGGTTAACGGACTTGATTTTTAGGATTAATTCCCGTAGCTTTAATAAATTGAAAAAATACAACGAAGACAAACACAAACACAGATAACATGAAAAAACAATTATTCACTGCACTGGGCCTTTTTTGCTTGATTACAAGCACGATAGCCCAGGAAGAAAAACCGGCCAACCTTCGCCATCCATGTAACACTTTTGAAGCTATGGAAGAAGGATTTAAGGCTAATCCTGCTTTGAGGGCTCAATTTGAAGCGTCGCAGGTTCAATTTGAAGCAGATTACCAACAGGCTTTACAAAAACAAAAAACTTCCAAAACAGCCGCTACCACCTATACTATTCCAATTGTATTCCATGTCATGGGGCCTTTAAATATTACCGATCAGGTGTTTGAGAACCTGGTGGGCTATTTCAACAGGGATTATGCCCAGGAGGGATCGGATACCAATACTATTAATTCTGCTTTCAAAAACCTGTTAATGGATACCGACATTCGCTTTGCTTTGGCTAAGCGCGACCCTAACGGGAATTGCACAAACGGGATCATCCGTCACAACTCCGATAATATTTACTGGAGCCAGTCGAGCCCGGCTTACAACTATTCGGGAACAGGAACTAACCGCTGGCCGGTGAACAAATACCTGAATATTTACATTGTGGAGTGTATTTCAAGCGCTACTTATTCCTGTCCTGTTACAACAGGAGCATACATTGGCGGTTATACCTACCTGCCAGGCTCTACGCCATACACCTCAAATGGTAACATGGGCGACGCTATTGTATTATTAAGAAATCAGTTGGCACAGGTAGACCCTATGGATTCAAGAACCATCAGCCATGAGATTGGCCACTGGCTGAACCTTTACCATACATTTGGCTCATCCAACAACCCTTCTTTTACCTCATCGTCTTCTTCCGGCCCGTCTTCATGCAGTTCTGACCAGGTGAGCGATACGCCTCCAACCGGTGGTTACTTCTCTTTCTGTCCTTCGGCGGCAACTTATACAAGAGATTGCTCAAGCCCTCCGAACTATGAGAACATTATGGATTATGCTTCATGCCCTAAAATGTTCACTGCCGGACAGGTAACACGCATGAGAACTGCTTTAACCAGCGGAACCGGCGGAAGGAACAATTTATGGACAGCGGCCAATTACCTGGCTACGGGTATTGACCCAGGTTATACCTGTACTCCTGTAGCTGATTTTACGGCTAATAAAGTTAAAAACTGCGCCGGTAATACCTTTACATTTACCAGTACCAGCCAAACAGGCTCCACGGGAGGTACTCTTTCTTGGTCTTTCCCTGGCGGTACACCATCAGTATCCTCAGCTACGCAGCAGGCAGTAACCTATTCGGCTCCGGGTACCTATACTGTTACCCTGGTAGCTACAAATCCAAATGGTACTGATACCGAAACCAAAACATCATATATTACGGTGGTTAATGGTGCCGGGGGACAAACAGTTCCTTACCTGATCGATTTTGAAGGGACAGGTTTACCATCCAATGTCACTGTAGTTAATAATAACGGTGGCTCTGTAACATGGGTTCAAAATACGGCAACAGGTGGTAATTCAACCGCTAAGTCTATTTACATCAATGGTGCTTCGTCTTCTTCAACAGCAGGCCATATCGATTGGTTTGAAACACCAACATATGATTTTACATCAACTTCAGGCATCAGCATGTCGTGGTATTATGCCTATGCTAAAAAAGTAGCTGCCCAGGTTGATTCAATCAAAGTTCAATACAGTATTGATTGCGGCGGCAGCTGGTCAAATGTACTTGGAGTTCCAACAGCCAACACAATGGCTACGGCTTCGGGCGGAACACAGAGTACTTCATTTGTTCCTACAGCGGCCCAATGGAAACAAACGGTTATTTCAAGCGCTTTGTTAACAGCTATTGCTAACAAGCCAAGTGTTAAGTTCCGTTTTTACTTCAGGAGCGATGCTACTCACTCGGGTTCAAATAACATCTACATCGATCAGATCAATATTACCGGTAACATTGCCACTTCCATCAGTGATCTTGAAAAATCGCTGGGCTTACTGGTGTATCCAAACCCTACAAACGGAGGCGCTACTATTGACATGAACCTTGCTGATAATGAAACCGTGAAAATAAGTGTTGTTGACCTGGTTGGAAGGGTATTGGAAGAAACAACCAAAACAGCTACCAATGCAGGAAATGTAACTTATACTGTAAACAAAAACGGCTCGTTTGCCAAAGGCGTTTACATTATTAATGTGGATGTGAACAACCAACGTGTTTCTAAAAAACTCATCATTGAATAATCCTTAATTAATTATACTACCCTTTAAAGTCCCGCAATTTATGCGGGACTTTTTTTATACTTTTAAACCCGTGTTCAGAGCTATTGCCATATTGTTTTTTTTGCTGCCTGTTATTGGCCTTTCGCAAAATTTTACCATTAGCGGTTATGTAAAAGACAAGGCCAATGGCGAATCGGCTGTGGGAGCAAATGTGTATGTAAAAGAAAGCATGACAGGTACCAGCACCAATGCCTACGGTTTTTTTTCGCTCACTTTGCCGCAGGGAAAATACACGTTAGTATGCAGCTATATTGGTTACAATACATTTACCGATACGCTTGAACTGAATAAAAACATTTCGAAAACCATTTCCCTTTCGCCACAAGGTAAGGATCTTGCCGAGGTTGAGATCACTTCCGAAAAAACGGATGCCAATGTGCAAAGCACGCAAATGAGCTCGGTGCAATTGGATATGGCGCAAATAAAAAAACTGCCGGCATTTATGGGTGAGGTGGATATTTTAAAATCCATACAATTGATACCGGGTGTAAAATCGGCGGGCGATGGTAACTCTGGTTTTTATGTGAGAGGTGGCGGACCCGACCAGAATTTAATTTTACTGGATGAGGCAACGGTGTATAATGCCTCGCACTTGCTTGGATTTTTTTCGGTATTTAATGGCGATGCCATTAAGAATGTAACCCTGATTAAAGGAGGGATGCCTGCCCAGTATGGCGGACGCCTGGCATCGGTGCTGGATATATCCATGAAAGAAGGAAACTCGCAAAAGTTCCAGGTTGATGGCGGTATTGGATTTATTTCGTCGCGTCTTACCATACAGGGCCCCATTAAAAAAGACAAAGCTTCATTTATTATTTCGGCACGAAGAACATACCTTGATGTACTTTCGAAACCTTTTTTTAAATATATAAAACCCAACTCCGATTTTAAAGGAAGCAGTTATTTCTTTTACGACCTTAATGCCAAATTAAACTGGCAAATTTCCAATAAGGATAAATTATTTTTCAGTAGTTACTTTGGCAGGGACGTTTTTAAATTTAAAGACGACGAATCGGATTTTGGGGTAAGGGTGCCATGGGGCAATGCCACCGCTTGTTTACGATGGAACCATTTATACAACTCAAAATTATTTTCAAACGTATCGCTGGTGTATACCAATTATGATTTTTCGTTTACCGCCGAACAGTCTAATTTTGAGCTGACCATATTCTCGGGGATCAGGGATTGGAACGCGAAGTACGACCTGGTGTATATTCCCAATCCGCGGCACAATGTTAAGGTGGGGCTTAATTATATTTACCACACCTTTACGCCCAGTAACGTGAGTGCCAAACAAGGCGAAACAACCTTCGATTTCGGACAGATCATTCGCCTGTATTCGCATGAAGCGGCTGCTTACATTTCAGATGACTGGGAAATAGCGCCACGGCTGAAAGTGAACGCCGGTTTGCGTTTCAGTTATTTTGCGCAGGTAGGGCCTTTTACACGCTATCAAAAAGATCAGTTCGGTAAAACCATCGATACGGTTATTTACAGCAAAGGAAAAAAAGTAACCGATTATAACGGACTGGAACCAAGAGCAAGCGTTCGCTACAACCTTACTAAAACCATGTCGGTAAAAGCGTCGTACACACACAATTACCAATACATTCACTTGGCCAGCATTTCATCGGTAAGCTTGCCAACCGATGTATGGATGCCTTGTACTGAACTGATAAAACCGCAAATAGGCGACCAGTATGCCTTGGGTGTATTTAAAAACTTTAAAAAGGACATGTATGAAAGTTCTGTTGAGGTATATTACAAAACCATGAAGAACCAGATTGATTACAAGGAAGGAGCAGAGCCGCAGGACAATGTGTTTGATAACCCCGACAACGCGTTTACTTACGGTAAAGGTGAAGCATATGGCATAGAATTCTTTTTCAAAAAACGCACCGGAAAACTCACCGGCTGGGTAGGTTATACCTTATCATGGACATGGCGGCAATTTGACGAGATCAATTATGGAAAACGTTACCTTGCCAAGTACGACCGGAGGCACGATGCATCGGTGGTAGTAACGTACGACCCTAATAAAAAATGGAACTTTGGTTTGGTATTTGTTTATGGAACCGGCAACCGCGGAACTTTACCTAATGGTTTGTTCCTGTACGAAGGAAGCGTAAGTTACGATTATGGATTACGCAACTCCTATAAATTTCCTGATTATCACCGGCTCGATCTTTCGGCAACGTATACACCCGATAGGGAAAAACAAATTCAACGCAAGCGTGAACGTTTGGAAAAGCGTTACGACCGTAAAGGAAAAGACAAATCAACCATTAAGGTGCCAAAGGCCTGGAGTAAAAATTACCAGGGCAGCTGGACCCTCAGTATTTTTAACGCTTACAACCGTTACAATCCCTACATTATTTATTTCGATACTAAAGGCGATTTGCTGAATGGTAACTACACGGTAAAAGCCAAGCAGGTGTCGCTGTTCCCGATTTTGCCAACCCTTACATGGAATTTTAAATTTTAAAGCATGAAGATATTACGATACATAAAATTTATTGCTGCGGTTTTCATGCTACTTATCATGGTGTCGTGCCGCAAGGAAATTAAAATTAAGCTACCCGAGTACAAAACAAAACTGGTAGTGGAAGCCAGCATAGAAACAGGGCAACCCGCGCAGGTATTGCTATCAACCAGCGCGCCTTATTTTGGCAATGTTGATTTTTCGGACCCTACACAGTTTTTTGTGAAAGGAGCTTTTGTAACCGTAAGCGATGGCGTGCAAACCGACACGCTCACTGAGTTGGTACCAGGAACAGGCTATGTGTATGTGGGAACAAAAGTATTTGGTCAGCTTGGCAAGAGTTACGCGCTTACCATAAGAGTAGATGATAAAATTTACACGGGTTCTACCAGTATTTTAAACCCCGTTCCACTGGATAGTTTGTTCTTTAAGTGGGAGCGGGATACGCTTGGTTACTGTTGGGGACATTTAACCGAACCGGCAGGGCAGGGTAATTACTACCGCTGGTTTGCCAAACGGTATCCTACCGACGAGTTCTTTGCAGCGCCGTTCAGTTCGGCTTTTGATGATAAGTTTGTAGACGGTAAAAGTTTTGATTTTGCTTATGAGCGTCCTGCCCAACCGAACCAGCAAACCGCCAATGCCGATGACGAAGAGCGTGGCTGGTATAAAGTAGGTGATACTATTGTAGTGAAGTTTTGCAGCATTGGCCAAAGCGAGTACGAGTTCTGGCGTTCTTATTATTCCAATAAGTCAAGCAATGGCAATCCTTTCTCTGCGCCTTCTAATATCAAAAGCACCATCAATGGCAGTGATGTATTAGGTTCCTTTTGCGGCTATGCAACCAGTTTTGATACATTGGTTGTGAAGCCTAAGCCTTAACGATCGTATTAGTTCTGGTTTAAAAAAACTGCGGGTATACCCTGGTTTTTTTTGCTCAAAAAATTCCTTTATTTTTTAAAGTTTAAAAATCTTACATATGTAAGATTTATTGTTAAAATGTGATGCATTGAAATTTTTTTATTGGTCGCAAAAATTATTTTTAATACATATAAATTCATATTTTCATCAAGATATTTTCATTAACCCCCAAAAAGAAAGGAGACCTAAAAAAAACCGAAGTTTAAAATAAGCCTCCTTTGCGGTGAAAATTTCGACGCCCTCACCACCATAAAGGTATTAATTTAAGCGGAGATAAAAAAGACCAGTCCCTCCGGTTTGCATTAATTGGCATAGTGCTACTTAATGCAGGTTTTGCTGCTAAGTATAGCTGATTGTTCCAAAACAATATTTTAAGCAACAATTCTTATTAATTGAATAAACCTTTTTGCATGGTTTTATTTTGTGAATAGTGTGCTGCTGTGAAGCAGGCGCGTAAAGGCATTGCCTATTGTGGGTTTGGCGGACTTTCAACTTACCCTGACTAGTATGCAGAATACTATAGTAATGCTTTTATTGCAACCAATCGCACAGGGTGTTCGTCTTATTATTTTATTGGTGATGTATCAGTAACAGAAAACACAGGAAATTGTGTACCTGTTATTGATACTTCTGATGTTATAAGTTTAAGGTTTACCCCAATGTTTTTAATACAAAATAATGATGAAGCGTAATAAATAAGTCATGAATAGCTAAACAACAGTGGCGAAGCGTACAGCGATGAGATTTAGATACAAAATACAAACCACATAAAAAGGCTTTATTCAATTGTTAAGGTAAAAACAATTGAAAATGAAAAAAACAATAATTTCTGCTGCCATTTTAATGACCATCCAGGGCAACGCACAGGTTGTTACGAATGGCTTAAATTTTAGTAAATGGATGGGTTTAGCACCATTGGGAGGTCCAATTGGAATTACAAGTGTAGGCTTTGGCGGGCAGACTGCCGATCAAAGCCGCTTGCATATTCATGATTTTAACTGGGCTTTGCCTGCAAACGGTTCGGTACCTGCTGGTGCCTTGTTTCGAACAGATGGTAATACCGCCAATTTTAATCAATGGCAATTTTATACAGGGGGAGGGACAAATAATGTAACCGAAAAATTCAAATTATTTATAGCAGGTACTAGTTTACATGTTGGTCAGCAATCTACACAAGGTGAGATGTTTTTTAATACTGCTACAACCAATCCCGGAGCTCCCATTTCACAAACTACACCCGGTACATATAGAGTTGCCGAGCGTATGCGTTTATCGTACGGCATAGGCGGTAACATGGCGGGTGGGTTTAACCAACCCGGTGTTACCAAAGTACTCATTAGTCACGATGGCTTTGGCAGCGGCTACCTGCCTCCTTCGGTAGCTATGTTAAACATTGGTTCTTCCAGCCCCAATCCATCTGCCGGTAACAGGCCATGGATGGATGTTGGTACTTATTATTCCATGCATACGGATAATATGTACGTGGGTTTAAAAGATGGAGGCGGACCAAACAATGTTAGCTCGGTGATTAACTGGGGCGATGATCCTGCCAACACTAATAGCAATAACCGTTTATTATATTTATTTACAGGCTTTGGTGGTCAGGGCGAATCCTCTACTACAGACGGACTTGAAGTAGCGCGTATGTGGGCCAGTGCCAATGCCGGACGTATGGGTATTGGTGGCGACGCGGGTAACAATCCTTACTCTGTAGGTAATGATCCGAGCAATACACTGGAAATTAATGCACCCGGAGTTTACACACCCGGAACAGTTGGCGCCAGCGGTTTACGCTTTACTAATTTAAGGGCGGCATCAACCCCACAAATAAATCCCCCAACCAACAATGTGCTGAGTGTGGATGCAAACGGCGATGTAATTTTAATTCAGGGTGGATCGCCAACCGCTAATAATGGTGTTTCAGTAGCTGGTGGTGCTGTGCAATTAGGTGTTCCTTGTACTATAGCTGGTTTCCCTAATATAGGTGGTATTACAGCCAGTGGGTTAACAGCAGACAGGGTTGTTCCTAACCGGAACCAAAACTTATGGTTTGCTTCATTGGATACAGAAACAGGCGGTGTAGGTGTTGGAGGTAATCCAATAACAGGTGTGCCGTTTTGCAATACCGGTAATACCTTTGAAGTAAGTGCCAATTCAAAAAACCCACAGTACGGCAGCACCAATGCCAGCGGTATGCGTTTTACAAAACTAACAGCCTCATCGCCTGCTATTGCAAATGGCGTAAACGGAGTAAACAGTACAAAGGTACTTACCGTAGATGGCGATGGTGATGTGGTATTAACCAATGCAACAGGCGGAGCTGCTTTAGGAAACGTATGTGGAACTACTCAGAACCCATTACCCAACAATTGGGAAATTCCATTGAATGGACATAATTTTATTTTCAGCGGAAGCAACCTGGCTGCCGATAGAGTAGGTATTGGCACATTGCCAAACGCCTGCGCTCCTCAGGCAAAACTGCATGTAGAGAATGTAACAGGTTTTGGTGGACCAAGAATAGCCGGCGCATTCAGGAATACAGGCGTGGATAATAATACTGTTGGCTATGTTGCTGTAGCAGGTGTTAGTAATATAACAGGTACCAGCCTTTTAGGTAATACCGGAGGCTCTTTTAGCGCATCGGGTTCGCCAAATAGCAATATTGGTGTTTCGGCTACAGGTACTGGCGGTGCCAATGCGTTTGGTATTTCTGCAACAGGAATTAACGGAACTACCTGGTCGGTTGCCGGTAAATTTGATATTACGAACTCAACATCGCCTCAAAATTACGGCATCAACTCCAATGTGTACGGTACCAACCCAAGTAGCACCAACTATGGCGCCTTGTTTTACAATTACAGTGCAGGCTCTGTCAATTATGGTGTTGAAGGTATTGCCTTTAATGGTTCGGCCAACAACTATGGAATTTATGGTTCAGCTAATGTTGGTCCAAACGATTGGGCAGGTTATTTTAATGGCAATGTATTTATTAATGGTACAGGTACCTCGCCAAGCCCTAACCTGGTATTTTCTGATAAGAACCTGAAAAAAAACATCACAACAGTAACTAAACCTCTGGACCTTATTTTGAAGTTACGTCCTGTAACCTATAATATGGACAACAGCTATGCAAAGCAACTCAATGTTGATAATGATAAAACCTATGGTTTAATAGCCCAAGAGGTATCGGCAGTGATCCCTGAGTTGGTAAAAGATGTGGTTGTTCCTGCGCAGTACGATTCATTAGGTACAGTGCTAACACCATCGGTAGCTGTAAAAGGAATGAACTATACCGGATTAATTCCTATTGCTATTTCTGCTATCCAGGAAATAAACAGCCGTCAGAATGTAATGCAGGCGCAATTGGATAAAGCAGGTTTAAGCGACGCCCAGGTAAAAACAAACATCAATAGCTTTAATGCCCTGGCAAAAGTTAAAACACTAAGCCCTGTAAAATACAATTTTACAAATGCCAATGTACCTCAGCTTAGTTTCAATTCAAATACCGATTATGGTTTTGTAGCGCAACAACTGGAAACGGTTTATCCTGAGTTGGTTGATACGGTAACCATTCCAGCAAGCCATGATAGTTTGGGAAATGTGGTAAACAGCTCTAAAATACTTAAAACGGTTAATTACAAAGCAATGTCAGCCTTGTTGACACGCGCTGTACAGGAGCAACAATCAACCATTGATAGCTTAAGGAACAGCTTGTCGAAACAAGACAGTATTAACCAGGCCGTTCAGCAACAGCTGAACACGTTAAGTAACCTCATCAATAGCTGTTGTTCAAATAATACAAGAACCAGCAACAACGCCATTCAAAACCAGTTGGATGTGGAGCTGAGCGATAAGGATGCGATTGTACTGAACCAAAACGTACCAAATCCGTTTGCTGAACAAACCACCATTACCTACAATGTACCGCAAAGCGTAAGTAAAGCGCAATTGTTGTTTTACAATAGCAACGGACAGATCATTCAAACCGTTGATATAAAAACACGTGGTAAAGGAAAAGTAAATGTGTTTGCTTCCGATCTTTCAAGTGGCTTATACCATTATACTCTGGTAGCCGATGGTAAAGTAGTTGACAGTAAAAAAATGGTGAGAGAATAATTTCATATCATCCTAATTATAAAAAAGCCTTGCATCATTCATGCAGGGCTTTTTAGTTTAAGCGTTTTTTTGCGGAAAGTTTTTTATAACTATTTGTATGTCGTTTTAATGTTATTTTTATATTTTTAAACTTAGGTTCCTCTTTTATTTCAAAACCACATCTAATAAAGAATTGTTATGGGAGTAAAACTCGAAAGAAAGAAAAAAAGAATGATGCTCTTAACGGTTATATACAGAGCGCAAAAACTACTTCCTTTAAGTCAACGGTCTAAATTTAAATTGTTTTTAAATCTCGAATGGATCTTTCATCGGTTATCGCATGAGTCCTCCTTTAAAAACTATCCGCATGATACGCATCCTGTAAGGCAAATGTCCAAAAAGTTCATCATGACACAGATCGATGAGAACAGTGTGGTTCTTGATCTGGGCTGCAATTTAGGAGAGATCAGTTATATGGTTTCGGAAGTAGCCAAAGAGGTGGTGGGTATTGACTATATTAAAAACGCCATCGACATAGCGAAACAAAACTTTAAAAGAGATAATCTGTCATTTATACATGGCGAGGCTTTGGCTTTTTTGAATGCCAACGACAAGAAATTCGATACCCTTATTCTTTCTCACATCCTCGAGCATTTGGATGATCCGAAAGGTTTCCTGATGAGTTTCAAAGACCATTTCAGGTACATTTATATTGAACTACCCGATTTCGACAGGTACTATTTTAATCAATACCGAAAGGACCTGGACCTTAGCCTTATTTATACCGATGAAGATCATATTACCGAATTTGACAGGGATGAATTGAAAGCGTTGCTGGATGAATGTGGCTTGTCAATTATAAGAGAGGAATACAGGTACGGTGTTCAGAAAGTATGGTGTAAAACCACATAATGATTTACATTTTATAAAATAAAAAAGCCTTACATGAATATGTAAGGCTTTTTTATTATGTTATTTCGATTATGCTTCTTTTGCACCACCTTCTGATGGAAGGATGTTCGGATCAACCATGATACGGCCGCAGTGTTCGCAAACCAGTATCTTTTTGTTCATGCGGATATCCAATTGTTTTTGAGGCGGGATCTTGTTAAAGCAACCACCGCAGGCGTCACGCTCAACCGGCACAACTGCTAAGCCGTTACGTGTATTGGCGCGAACCCTTCTGTAAGCATTTACCAAACGGTCTTCAATACCTTCGGTTGCTTTTTCTGACGCTTTTATTAATTCTTTTTCTTCTTTCTCTGTCTCTGCAATGATCTCATCCAGCTCCGATTTTTTTAATTTCAGATCTTTTTTACGTTCGTTAAATTCCTGTTGCGATTTATCAACGATCTCAGATTTTGATTCGATAGCGAACTTCGCTTCTTTTAAACGTTTTTCAGCTAACTGAATTTCCAGGTTTTGAAATTCGATCTCTTTGCTGATGGCATCGTACTCACGGTTGTTACGTACTTTACCTTGCTGAGCTTCGTATTTTTTAATGTTCGCTTTAAAATCTTTTATGGCTTGTGTTTTTTCGCTAACCGATTCTTCAAGGTCTTTTAATTCCTGCGATAAGTTAGTAACACGTGTTTCAAGGCCTGCAACGCTGTCTTCCAAATCCTGTACCTCTAATGGTAACTCGCCACGTATCGTACGTATACGGTCTATTTTTGAATCAATAAGTTGTAGTTCGTATAAAGCACGAAGTTTTCCTTCGATGGATGCATCAATTTTTTCTTTGATCTTAGCGCACATAGTTTAAAAGTAATTAACTGGGTTAGTGTTTGTTTCCGTTAAATAGCTTGCAAAAGTAGGAAATTTATTTGATATAATCTCATAAAATATTTCAGGGGTAAATTGCTCGGTTTCGTAATGCCCTATGTCGGCAACCAGGATCCTGTTTTCCGCGTCAAAGAACTCGTGGTATTTAAAATCAGAACTTATGTAAATATCTGATTTTGAATTAATTGCTTGTTTTAATAAAAAACTGCCACTGCCTCCGCATAAGGCCACTTTTTTAACCGGCTTATTCAGTAACGTCGTGTGTTTTAAGGTTTTAACATTAAATGTGCTTTTCAATAGGCTTAAAAACTCTGTTTCCGGAACGGCTTTTTCCAATTCTCCCGTCATGCCCGAACCAATGTCTTGATACATATTTTCCAGCTGGTAAATGTCATAAGCCACCTCCTCATAAGGATGGTTTTGTTTTAAGGCAGTCAGGATTGAAAATTCGTTCACGGTTTCAAATATCAGTTCAAGCCGTGTTTCTTTTTCCAGGCTTAATTTACCTTTTTCGCCAATAAACGGGTTGGCATTTTCATTTCCCCTGAAACTACCGGTTCCCTCCAGTGCAAAGCTGCATTTATCATAATTGCCAATATTGCCGGCTCCGGCGGCAAACAGGCTTTCGCGAACAGTTTCCAGATGTGAAGCCGGTACAAAGGTCACCAGTTTTTTTAATACCGTTTTTTTAGGCGCTAAAATGTGTTGATTGGTGAGGCCTAATTTATCAGCAATTTTTTTATTCACGCCAAGCTTCACATTGTCCAGGTTGGTGTGGCAGGCATAAATGGCAATGTTGTTTTGTATAGCCTTTATAACAGTTCTCTCCACATAATTAGTACCGTTCAGTTTTTTCAATCCGCCAAAAATAATGGGGTGGTGAGCAATAATGAGGTTGCATTTTTTCCGGATAGCCTCATCAATGCTTGCTTCCACACAATCCAGGCACAATAAAGCGCCGGTTACTTCCTGTTCCTTATGCCCGGTAAGCAGCCCGCAGTTATCGTACGATTCCTGGTAAGCCAGCGGAGCAAAGCGTTCAATTTCGGCAATGATGGTCTTTAAAAGCATAGTATCTTATTTTTAAAGCATTAAATTTACACAATAAACGCTTAATGTATTTATAAGGTATGGTATTGGGAATTATTTTATTGGCAATCATTGCGGTCATTGCTTATTTTAAATGGGATACAGTAAAGGAGAGCAGCTTTGATGCCAGCGAGTTTTTACCGGCCTGGCGCCTGATTTTAACACAAAACGTTGCTTTTTACAATAGCCTTGATGAAACCGGCAAAACGCAGTTTGAAGCCGACATTCTTCATTTTTTAAGCCGTACCCGCATTACCGGTATTGATACGACGATTGATGATACCGATCGCGTATTGGTTGCCGCCAGCGCGGTCATTCCTATTTTCGCATTCCCTCACTGGCGCTACACAACCATTAGCGAAGTACTGTTATATCCCAATGCCTTTAACGCCAATTTTGAAACAGCCGGTAAAGAACGCATGATTATGGGTATGGTGGGCGATGGACCTATGAACGGGACCATGATCCTCTCGAAACAGGCATTGAGAGTCGGCTTTTCCAACGATACCGATAAGCACAATACGGCTATTCACGAGTTCATTCACTTAATAGATAAGATGGATGGCGCTACCGATGGAATCCCTGAAAATTTGCTCGATAAAAAATATGTGTTGCCCTGGATTGATTTAATCAGGAAAGAAATTGAACTCATTAAAAAACGAAAATCGGATATTAACCCTTATGGCGCTACCAGTCAGACCGAATTTTTTGCGGTAGCAGGCGAATATTTTTTTGAAAGACCCGAGCAATTAAAATTAAACCATCCTGAATTGTATGAGCTGATGACCCATGTTTTTCAGCAGGATATGACCTTGAAAAAATTAAGCGATACAAAAAAACGCATTGGCCGCAATGACCCCTGCCCCTGCGGAAAAGGCAAAAAATTTAAGAATTGCTGCGGGGCAGTGCATTTTATGAAGTAAGATTATTTTAATCATGAGGTCATGCTGAACTTGATTCAGCATCTCTCAAGGCCCTGAATCTGAGTAGGGGCGGAGGGTAAAACTCTGTGCTCTCGGTGTCTCTGTGAGTTAACTCATTTTTTTGCCAATTCCTTATACCGTGTGCAACTCACCAAATGGTCGTTAATCATGCCGGCAGCCTGCATGTAGGCATAGCAAATGGTGGAGCCTACAAAGGTAAAACCGCGTTTTTTTAATGCTTTGCTCATAGCGTCCGATTCGGGACTGGTAGCGCGAATATCGGACGATGCCTTTACTTTGGTAACAATGGTTTTATGATCGGTAAACTGCCAGATGTATTTGTCGAAAGAACCAAACTCTTTTTGAACATCCATAAAAGCTTTGGCGTTTTTAATGCTCCCTGTAATTTTTAATTTGTTGCGAATGATGCCTTCGTTCTGCATTAACCTGGCAACATCCTCCTCATTAAATTTAGCAACTTTCTTTACATCAAAATTAGCGAACGCTTTTTTAAAATGCTTGCGCCGGTGCAGGATCGTTTTCCAGCTTAATCCCGCCTGAAAACAATCCAGCACCAGGAATTCAAAATGTTTTTTATCGTCATGAACCGGGGTTCCCCATTCGGTGTCATGGTAGTGGAGCATTTGCTCATCGTTGGCCGGCCAGGTACATTGCATAGTGATTACGAATTTTAATACGAATATACGAATACTTCATATCCAAAACATCTCTGAATATGAAGTATTAACAGATTCGTATATTCGTATAAATTCGTAATCATAAAACAGATAAACTTTCTTACTTTTGCTAAAAATATTAAACATATTATGGGAATAGAGGAAAAAATAAATGCGGACGTAAAAGCATCTATGCTGGCAAAAGACGCTAAGCGCCTGGAAGCGGTAAGAGCTATAAAAGCAGTGGTATTATTACTAAAAACATCGCCCGAAGGCTTAACCGAGGAAAGCGCCCTGAAAGCCATTCAAAGGGAATATAAAAAGCGTAAAGAAACCGCTGAGGTGTATATCCAGCAAAACCGCCAGGATTTGGCCGATGATGAGCTGGCCCAGGCAAAAATTATGGAAGAATACCTGCCCAAACAATTAAGCGAAGACGAATTGAAAGATATTATTCGTAACGCCATTAAAGACACTAATGCCAATGGCCCTGCCGATATGGGCAAGGTTATGGGTGCCGCCAATAAAGTAATTGCCGGACGTGCCGATGGGAAAATGGTTTCCCAGTTGGTGAAAGAAATGCTGGGATAACAAATGGCTATTTTAATATTGAACCACCGTCAGTAATGTTGGTGGTTTTTTTTAATAGTGTATCAGGATAAAGTTTGAATAGTGTCAGTTCGAGCGGAATCGAGAACCAGGACAGGATTCACCTAACACTTCTCTACTCCGCTCGAAGTGGCAAAAAATATCAGATCAACTTTATTCTTATATCAGTTTTTTTAACCACAGGCATAAAACTTGCTTGCAGCTTGTAATTCCTTAAACCACAGATCATGAGCAATTTTAATGACATTATTAACTCGGAAAAACCGGTATTGGTTGATTTTTTCGCCGAATGGTGCGGCCCCTGCAAAACAATGGCGCCAATCCTTAAAGAAGTTAAGGCTCAGCTGGGCGACAATTCCACCATCATAAAAGTGGACATTGACAAGAACCCCAATGCCGCGCAGGCTTACCAGGTAAGAAGTGTGCCAACACTCATGATTTTTAAGAAAGGAAAAGTGCTTTGGAAACAATCGGGTGTAGTCCCATCGCAGGAGTTGGTACGCCTGTTTAACCAGTTTCAATAGTCCTATACGTTTAAAATACCTACCAGAGGGTATTGTTGTGACCAAATTCCTGTTTAACTTTGGGAAATCTATCCCGGATGAAAAAAGGAATTTGCTTATTAATTCTGCTATTTTGCATAACATTCATTTCTTGCCGAAAAGAATATGTATGCGCGTGCCGCGATGTGCGTACAGGAGAAAAAATGTATGGTAAGCATTTTAAAACCGGTCCTGTCTTTAAAAATGATGCCAAGGCCTCGTGTAAGCAAAACAATGAGATCTATAAAGGCTATCTGGAAAAATGCCATTTGGAATAAGGCTTGCAAATTATTTCATGTTTGTCAATAAAAAGCCTTCCTGCTTTAGAGGAATTGCTAAGCTCCCTTAATGTCAATCATTAAAAATACGTGGCAGTGGGTATTGTCTATGTTTTTAATCGGAGATAATTTTGAAAAAAATTAAGTTATGAGAGTTTTCTTTTTTTCAATCGCAATTTTAGGTTCTGTGATCTTTACCTCCTGCAAGAAAGATTATGTATGTGTATGCACTAATTCCAATACAGGAGTAAAAGTGATGGTGACCATTTTAAAGCGAATGCAATTACTAAAAAAGCAGCGGAGGAGTCCTGTAAAGCCAACAACGATCTATCGGCCGGGGGCTTAAAGGACTGCCATTTGGAATAGTGAGTTGATGACCTGCACAAAAATGTTGCAACAACAAAAAAGCCTCCGGTATTCCGGAGGCTTTTTATGTATTAGCTATCTTCTTTTTTCTTTTTGCCTTTTGGTTTCACCGTTTTCACGGTTATTTCCTTTTTATCGGCATCGTAATCTATTTCAATAGCATCACCTTCCGATAAATTACTTTGAATGATCTCTTCAGCCATTGGATCCTCCAGGTATTTCTGAATGGCACGTTTCAACGGACGGGCACCATATTGAGCGTCGTATCCTTTTTCCACAATAAAATCTTTAGCCGCATCGGTAATTTTGATGGTGTAACCTAAGTTGTTCACACGTCCAAACAAGTGATTCAATTCAATATCAATGATCTTGTGAATGTTTTCCCTGTCTAAAGAGTTGAACATCACCACATCATCAATACGGTTTAAGAACTCAGGAGCAAAGGCTTTTTTCAGGGCATTTTCAACCACACCTTTATTATTTTCTGCTTCACTTTCCTGTCTTGTTTGAGTTCCAAAACCAACACCCTGTCCAAAATCTTTCAACTGACGTGCGCCAATGTTGGAGGTCATGATAATGATGGTGTTTTTGAAATCGATCTTACGGCCTAAGCTGTCGGTCAACTGTCCATCATCCAATACTTGTAACAGCATGTTAAATACATCCGGGTGCGCTTTTTCAATCTCATCCAACAATACTACCGAGTAGGGGCGGCGACGTACTTTTTCGGTCAGCTGTCCGCCTTCTTCATAGCCAACATATCCCGGAGGTGCACCAATTAAACGGGTTACTGCAAATTTTTCCATGTACTCACTCATATCAATACGAATCAATGCTTCATCGTTATCAAA
>JBEHXV010000014.1:0-127604 GCA_048498515.1 Bacteroidota bacterium
AGTAGTGTGGAAACAAAAAAGTGAAAGAAAAAACTAAGCTACGTAGGAGCGACCTGTTGTTCCTGATCTTACTGTTTGTTCATCTCAACAAGTCATAAACTTGTTGGTGAAAACACCAACAAGGGCTGAGCATCTCCTGTTTGTGAGACCCTGAAACAAGTTCAGGGTGACCGAAAATCGTGAAATTTCAAATAAAAAATAACAAACAAGAAACTTTAAACCTGAAACTGTTTACGTTTTTTGTTTTTTCTTTTTAGCTGCCGGAAATAAAATATTGTTCAGGATCAAACGGTAACCCGGTGAATTGGGATGCAGGTTTAGGTCTGTTGGCGGGTCCTCCACCCTGTGTTGGTAATCTTCGGGATCGTGGCCGCCATAAAAGGTCCAGGTACCTTTGCCATGATCTCCATGAATGTAGCGCGCTTCACTAAACGCTTTCGATTCGCCCAATACTAAAATATCCTTTTTAATATACGCTTTATTAAAGGCGGTTGTTTGTCCGTAAAAACCTTTAATGCTAGTTGTATGGTTTTGGCAAAGCATGGTAGGAACAGGGTCCCATTTTGCCGAGAACTCAAAAAGGGTAAACACATCATTCTTTTCATTAGGACCATACTGCATCCTTGTTTCTGTGGCGTCAATGGTAGAAAATTCGTATTTGAAAGGATCGTTGTAAAGCTGATATTTTTCAAACGCATAGCCTTTCGAAAAATCAATCTTCTTATTCATGGCCGGATCAGCCGGATCATGATCGAATACCGATTCACAAATATCAACCCCTTCGGCCGCCAACGCAATATCGTAACTATCGGTTGCACTGCACATGGCAAATAAAAAGCCCCCGGAAAACACATAATCGTTTATTTTTTGGGCAACCGCAAGTTTCAACAAAGATACTTTTGAAAAACCAAGTCGTTTTGCTGTAGCTTCATTGTCTTTCACCTCGTTCTGGTACCAGGCCGCGTTATGAAAACCACCATAAAATTTTCCGTATTGTCCCGTAAAGTCCTCATGGTGCAAATGCAACCAATCATAATCCTTTAATTTATCGCCAATGATCTCATCATCATACACGACGTCATAAGGAATCTCCGCATACTTTAAAACCAATGTTACCGCATCGTCCCAGGGTTGCTTTATTTTTGGTGAATACACCGCAATCTTTGGCGCTTTTTCCAGCTTCACGGCATCCTGGTTCACCTCGGGATTTGCAATATCGGCCAGTATGCCTCCCGCTTGCGCATCGGAAATAATTTCGTAACTAATACCACGTATGGTACACTCGGTGCTTACCGGTTTTGAATTGGGAATTAAAAAACTGCCCCCACGGTAATTAACCAACCATTGAATTTCCAATTCTCCTTTCAGCGACCAATAAGCGATCCCATATGCCTTTAAATGATTTTTTTGCGTTTCATCCATTGGGATCAGGATGTAACTACTGAAACACTTTAGTGTGAATAAGAAAAATAGTGGAAGAAAAAACAGTCTTTTCATTGCAAACCCTAAGTTAATGAATTCTTTTTTTGAGAGCCGTTAATAGCTGTTAAATTTATTAACCATGGTAAACCCTCGAAAAGATGATCTGCCCCTTCTCAATCTGCAACACCTCACCTACCCTCAGGTCTTCCTCGCCTTTCACGTGCCTTATGTACTCCATAAAAACCTGCTCCTCATCCGCCGTCAGTTTTTTTACTTCATACTGCAGGCTTGGTAAGCGGTCAAAAGCATCCTGCCACCATTCCCTTAAAGCTTGCTTTCCTTTTATTAAACCCTGTGTTTCGGGTTGCCTTATTTTTAATTTCGGGCTAAAATGTTGTGCATTGTCGTTATACAGTGACAACAGTTTTTCAAGATCGTGTTCATTAAACGCTTCGAACCAGGCGCTTGCTATTTGTTTATTTTGTTCAGGACTCATACCTATGTAGTTTATTTTACCTTATCTTTAAATATGCTAAGAACTATTTCTTTATTTATTGTAGTCATCGCTTTTTTAAGTTCCTGCTCATCCAAAAAGGAAAAAGCAGATCTTATTATTCATCATGCCATCATTTATTCTGTTGATTCTGCCTTCACCGTTTATGAAGCCATGTGCATTAAAGATGGTAAAATTATGGAATTAAATACAAATGAAACCATTCTAAAAAAATATGAATCAGCAAGCACTATTGATGCGCAGGGAAAACCTGTTTTTCCCGGATTCATTGACGCGCATTGTCACTTTTTGGGCTACGGCCTGGGCTTGCAGCAGGTTGACCTGGTTGGTACAAAATCGTTCGCCGAGGTCCTGGATCGTGTTGTGGCATTCTCAAACCGAAAACCCATCTCTCCTGACGCCAACCAAAAAACAGTTACGCATACAAAGCAGTTATCAGGCTGGTTAATTGGCCGTGGTTGGGATCAAAACGACTGGGATAAAAAAGAATACCCAAACAACGGTAAGCTGGATAGCCTGTTTCCAAACAGGCCGATATTGCTAACACGTATCGATGGTCATGCCGCATTGGCTAATTCCGTAGCCTTAAAGTTAGCCGGCATTACTGCCACAACAACCATATCAGGCGGAGAAATACTGAAGTCGGAAAAAAAACTTACAGGTGTATTAATTGATAACGCGGTTGACCTGGTTAAAAATGCCATTCCGGAAACAAGCCGGACCGATTTGATGACTGCCCTGCTGAATGCCCAAACCAATTGCCTGGCGGTTGGCTTAACCACGGTTGATGATGCCGGCTTAATGAAAAGCGACATTGATGTAATTGATGAATTGCAGAAAGCGGAAAAATTAAAACTCCGAATGTATGTGATGTTGAGCGATAGTTTGCCCAACTACCACTATTATTTAGAAAAAGGCCCTTATAAAACAGAGCGCCTGAATGTGTGTTCGTTTAAGTTTTATGCCGATGGGGCGCTGGGCTCAAGGGGGGCCTGCCTGCACCATAGCTATGCCGATAAAACAGACTGGAAAGGTTTTTTACTGAACAGTAAGGATCATTTTGAAAAATCGGCAAAGATCATAGCCGAAAAAGGATTCCAGATGAACACGCATTGCATTGGCGATTCGGCTTACAGCATTATTTTGGCCGCCTATAAAAAGGCAGGAGCAACCAAAGACAAACGGTGGCGTATTGAACATGCACAGGTAGTCGATCCCAAGGACATGAAAGCTTCTGATTGCATCGTCCCTTCGGTGCAACCCACACACGCCACCAGCGATATGTATTGGGCAAAAGACCGCCTGGGAAACACCCGTGTAAAATATGCCTATGCTTACAAGGATCTTTTGAAAGTGGCTGGCTTAGTTGCTTTGGGTACTGATTTCCCGGTGGAAGACATTTCACCTTTCAAAACATTTTATGCGGCGGTAGCGAGGCAGGATAGTAAAGGTTTTCCGGAAAAAGGATTTCAAACGGAGAATGCGCTGAGCAGGGAAGAAACGTTAAGGGGCATGACTATTTGGGCAGCTTATTCAAACTTTGAAGAAAAAGAAAAGGGCAGCCTGGAAAAAGGAAAGCTGGCCGATTTTATTATATTGAATACAGACCTTATGAAATGTGAGATCAGCGACGTATTAAAAACAAAGGTCATTTCAACTTACATCAGTGGCGAGAAAGTGTACTCGCAAAAGTAGTTATTACTTAAGGTCAGGTGCGGATAAGGAATCTGTTTTTTGAAATGGTTGTGCCGTCATTCCTCCCAGCGTTCTGGCATTTTCACCGGCATACGTCGGTGCTCCACCGGTCCTGGTTCTGCAGCCGGTTATGGTCATAAGCCCTATAATAAAAACTGCTAAAAATTTTAATCTGTTCTGCTGTAAGAAAATAATCAACCGATCCACTTTCCTTTCGGATTTTACATCCCAGCTGTTAAAGGTACCGCAAGGTTTTTGCGCACTGTTCTTTTGAAGATAGGATGCAATTTCTTCAGGCGACTTCGTTGTGAAATCGATCACCGATTTCTGGCAAACGCTGCAAAAGCGACCATTTTCATCGGGTAGAACAGAATCGAGGTTTACCCGGCAGGGTTCTTTTATTTCAATTATTTCTTTTTGCATCTTACCATCAATTAGCCTTATTCAATATACGAAAAAGCGCGCAAAATAGTATGTCCGAAAGATTATTTTTAATAACAGACATATCTCTTTATCTTTAAGCGATTAAAGACCATGGGATACAAAAGTTTAAAAGCCTGCCTTGATGACCTTGAAAAAAATGGTCATTTGATCCGGATAAAAGAAGAAGTTGATCCAAACCTGGAAATGGCAGCTATTCATTTGCGTGTTCATGAAATGGGGGGCCCTGCCCTCTTGTTTGAGAAGGTAAAAGGAACTCAATTTCAATGCGCCTCTAACATCTTTGGCACACTTGAAAGAAGTAAATTTATTTTCAGGGACACACTCGCTAAAATGCAAACCCTTGTTGAAATTAAAAACAATCCGGTTAAAGCGCTTAAACATCCTTTTAAATACATTCCGGTTGCATTAACCGCATTCTCAGCGCTGCCAAAGAAAAATCCTCTCTCAAAACCTGTTTTATATAAGGAAACTACCATCGATCAATTGCCCTTAATAAAACACTGGCCTAAGGATGGCGGCGCTTTTGTAACCTTACCACAGGTGTATAGCGAAGATATTGATAAACCCGGAATTATGAATTCCAACTTAGGCATGTATCGCATTCAGTTGGATGGCAACGATTATTTATTAAATAAAGAGATCGGGTTGCATTACCAAATCCATCGTGGTATTGGTGTGCACCAAAGCAAAGCCAACAAGGCCGGAAAACCCTTAAAAGTTTCCATATTCATTGGCGGGCCGCCAAGTCATACCTTATCGGCAGTAATGCCACTGCCCGAAGGTTTAAGCGAAATGACCTTTGCCGGCGCTCTTGGCAAAAGACGTTTCAGGTATGTATACAAGGACGGTTACTGCATTAGCACCGATGCTGATTTTGTGATAACGGGAGATGTGCACCCGAATGAAAATAAACCAGAAGGCCCTTTTGGCGATCATTTGGGATATTATAGCTTAACACATGACTTTCCTTTAATGAAGGTGCATAAAGTATATCATAAGCAAAACGCCATTTGGCCATTTACTGTTGTGGGAAGGCCTCCACAGGAAGATACCAGCTTCGGGCAACTGATCCATGAAATTACCGGAGATGCTATTAAGCACGAATTGCCGGGCGTTAAAGAAGTGCATGCGGTTGATGCAGCAGGTGTTCATCCTTTACTCTTAGCCATTGGGAGCGAACGTTACACACCTTATAGCCAGACAAAACAGCCGGCAGAACTGTTAACCATTGCCAACCATATTTTAGGAAAAGGACAATTGAGTTTAGCCAAATTTTTATTCATCACAGCTGATGACTCAAACACCATAAGCACTCACAACGAATCTCAATTTTATCAATACATCCTGGAGCGCATCAACTTAAAACGCGATCTCCATTTTTATACCAACACCAGTATCGATACATTGGATTATAGCGGCACAGGCCTGAACAGTGGCAGCAAATTGGTGGTAGCCGCTTATGGCGATAAGGTCAGGGATTTAAATACTGCCATTCCTGGTTCCATAAATATGCTGAGCCTGTTTAAAGATGCACGGGTGGCATTGCCGGGTGTTTTGATTTTACAAGCTTCGCCATTCGAATCGTATGAAAAAGCAAAACAGGAATTTGAACTGCTTAATGAAGAAATAAAACAAAAAAACATACAGCTGGATGGCTTCCCGATGATTGTTGTGTGCGATGACTCTGATTTTACCGCGGCAACATTAAAAAACTGGCTTTGGGTAACCTTTACCCGCTCCAATCCAAGCCACGATGTGTATGGTATCAATTCATTCACCGAGCACAAACATTTTGGCTGCGACAACATGATTATTGATGCCCGGGTGAAACCGCACCATGCCCCTGCCCTGCAAAGCCTTCCTGAGATTGAGAAACGAGTGGACAAGCTGTTTGAAAAGGGAGGAAGCTTATATTCTCTTGCGAAAAAATAATTTGTCCGTTTAATATACCACACTTCGACTCCGCTCAGTGTGACAGACAACCTTTCTGATTTAAATAAAAAAGCCTCATCAAATGATGAGGCTTTTTAACTATTATATCAGCTTAGAAATGCCATAAGTCATGTTCCCAGCGGAAGATATCGTTTTTGATACGGTCAGACTCCAATAAGGCATCAATACCTTTCGAGTAGTTCTCAATCGTTCTGTCGTAAACGTTGGTTTCTTTAGTAGCTACAGAAGAGAATTGCCGTTTCCAAAAGATGTCTTCGAATGTTCTTCGCTCCGCATCGTTTTTTGCATTATACACTTCATGTTTAGCGAAAAACGGACGACAAGCCGGGAAGTATGTCCAGAAGAAGGTTTTTTCACCAAGGTCTTCTTTTTTAGGGATCAGGGCATTAAAACCCATTGCCAGAATCCTTACTTCCAGTACTGATTTTTGTTTATCAAAGAACCAGTCTTCTTTAAGATCCAATGATGTAAAGTTTTCAAATATCCAGGTAGAATCTATAGCTCCAGGTTTTTTTACCGGATAAGCATTTCCCTGTGCATCAAACTCTTCTACCTCAGCTGAATCTTCCTGCAATACAATCATTGTTCTCACATTCGATAATTCCAATGGTTGTAAAAACTCTTCATCTTTAAAAGCCATGATCTCACCTCTCAAAACATACTTAAGGATAAGTTGCATTAAAGATATTCTGCTCACCACCTGCTCTTTTGGATAATATAATTGCTGGTTTTGCTTTTCACGCATATCCAGCTTTCTCCAAACACGTTTTTCCCATGAAACATCGGCTTCACGCAAATGAGTGTAAGGGATAAAGCGCCTGTTTACAGAATTTTCTTTATCGTAAATCCCATCCCTGTAATCACCTGGCTGAAATACCCCAGGCTGTGCCTTTAAGCAGATAGCAGACAAAAGAAAAACGAATAAAAACAGAATATTTTTAGTGCTTATCATGATTTCATTTTTTAGTTACAAATATTACTTAGCTACTTTAATACCAAGCGCTACCTGGTTTGTTTTACCATCCGGGCCTTTAACCTTAGCATCAATGTATATTTTTGAACCTACGTCAGCAGCCTTAACAAGAGTTTGAGCTTCAGCTGATAAGTTATTTCCTGTTCCGGAATAGTTATCAATTTTACCTTTTCGCTTAGCAGTTACATCCCATGATTGTACAATAAAGTTAGCCTGGAATTCAAATCCGTTAGCACCGGCACCTAAACCTGCTAAAACACCTAATTCACTCTTTTTAAGTTCGTTTGGAGAGAATTTTCCGGCAATTCTTAACTCAGGTTTTGGTAAAGGTTTTACTTTAAATACCGATACGCCTTGTGGTTTATTATTACCATCAACTTTAGCAGAAACGCTGATAGTACAAGTACCAGGTGTACTGAATGTACCGTCAAATTTACCGCCTCCTTTTTGAGTTAATCTGGCACCACCACCGCTGGCGCTTACGATCAAGTTAGCAGGTGCTACACCGGCCGCCTGAACCATAATAGGGTTTACAACACCTACATAAAATACTTTCATTTGCTCTGCCGATACAGCCGCTGCAGGAGCCGCTACTGTATATGCTCCGTCAAACGGATAGTATTTGAATGTTCCGTCAGGGTTTTTGTATTTAATAACACCGTTGTATTTTTTATCACCTTCGCCGCTTGCACCAACTTCATATATACCTTCACCATTCATAAGAGGTACTAAACCAGACCCTTTTGAGCCTGCCGCTGCACCTGCTGAATCCACACCTAATAAGATTTCCATGTCGCCTTGGCCTAATTTGGAAGAAGACGCCGCTAAGAAGATGTTTGCCTGGTATTTTGTTCCTGATTGCACATAAGAGCTAGGAGCAACTACACGGGCTACGATGTGGTCAAATTTGATCGCTAATTTACCGCTTGCCGCAGAGTAAACGTTCAATAATTCCGCTTCAACGTTCCTTAAATCCGATTGCATTTTGTTTAAGTTCGTGATAACGGCTGCTTCCGGTAAATGGTAGAAGTTTGCAGCTTCCCATGATAAAACGATATTGTCGTCTTTTTCACCGGTATCAATTGGCTTAATTGACTGAAATTTTTTCTTGATCGCTTCATAATCCGCAGGGAATAATTTCGTCTTAGGATCTTTTTGCATTTTATCAACCTGAGCAACTAATTTATCGCTCAACTCGCCTAATTTGCCACGCAGTTCTTTTGCAGACCAAGGGCCATCTTTAGGAGTAGCCGCTTCACTACCAATTAAAATGTGAGATGGCCTGTCATAGTCAGACATTTTCTCCATGTATTTTAAACGTGAAGTATCTGCATGATCTGATTTGTAACCTTCTGTTTCTTTAATGATCTCTGCTTTTAATTCATCAATGTATTTGAATGTTTCATCAATGTTTTTCTTTGCTGTTAATGATTCTTCATAATACGGCTTTGCAGCGGGGTTCCCGCCGATCGCCTGATTAAAAGCTTCTAAGATACGTGTATTATTTTCTTTCAAATTCTTTTTTGAAGCTTCCATACTGTCATTAACCGCAATATATCCCTTCAAAATTTGTTTTGATACGTTCATTGCCAAGAGTGCAGTTAATACGAGATACATCATCCCGATCATCTTCTGCCTTGGGGTTTCTTTACCGCCGCCCATGTTTTTTTAAATGTTTTTTAGATTAATTTTTAATGACTTATAAATAAAGTGAATGAAACCTAAGTTTCATTCACCTGTAGTGTGTATTTCTTATTGTCCTTTGTTATAGTTCATAGCACCTAACATATTTCCGTAGATATTGTTAAGGGCTGATAAGTTAGTAGATAACGTAGACATCTCAGCACGGTATTTTTTAGTATCGTCAACTGAATCGTGTAAGTTTTTCATTAACTCAGCTAAACCACCGTAGAATTTCTCAGTAGCTTCTAAGTGACCACGAGAACCTTGCAATTGCAATTCGTAAGTTGCATTTAAAGCAGATAAGTTTTTAGATACTGAGTTTAAAGACTCGCCAATTGAAGAACCAGCGTCATTAGACTCAGCTAAGCTTGAAATTGAGCTTGCTGCTTTGCTGTAAGTATCAGCCAAGTGAGATACATTTTTAGAAGCAGATTTAACGCTGTCAACATACTCGTTTGTAGCAACTGTTGCATTGCTGATATCAGCCATTTTGCTGGCGTTATCGCCAATTGCACGCATACCCGCACCTAAGCTTTCAATCAGTTCAGGTCCGATTTTAGCTTCAGCTAACATAGCGTCTAACTGAGATGATACAGGTAAGCTGTTGTCAAGGTGTTCTTCTTCTTCATGGCCACCCATGCCGCCTAATTCAGGGTAAGCAAGTGTCCAGTCATACTCCTCATGAGGAATATCGATACCAAATAATATAAATAACACAGCCTCAGTACCCAGACCCGCGATGATGGCGATATCTGAACCTGGCCAGTGCTGAATTTTAAATAATGCTCCAATAATTACGATAGACGCACCAAAGCATGATGCTAAGTGTAAGTACTTTTTAAAACCGGTTACTTTAGGTAATTTGCTCATAGCTGTTTGTGTTTGTTTAGTTAGTGATAGTTGTAGTTGTTTGTGTTTGTATTTATTGTTGTGTTGTGTTTTTATCCTCTAGATATCGTCACCTTTTGAACGACCCAGGTAGGTCATAACGTTACGGAAACCGATGTAACATTTAGCAGTATCCTGGTATTCGTAAGTTCTTGAACTTACCTGTAAGTAATAACCTACATCTTTCCATGAACCACCGCGGATGACTTTACGTTTTAACACGTTCGCGTCTTTATCCTGTGCTTCGTATACATAATCAGGGTTCAAATCGTGAGCGAAATCATATGCTGATTCGTCAAACGCGTTGCTTGTCCACTCAGAAACGTTACCAGCCATGCAATACAAGCCGTAATCGTTAGGGTTGTAAGAATAGATGTATACAGAGTGGAAACCACCATCATCGATATACGAACCGCGCATTGGTTTAAAGTTACCTAAGAAGCAACCTCTTGCATTACGGATGTAAGGACCGCCCCAAGGATACGGAGATAAGTCATTGCCACCACGTGCCGCGTATTCCCACTCAGACTCGGTTGGCAAACGGAAATCGTTCACAATGGTTTGACCAATACCGATCAGGTAATTATTCAATAAGTTTGAACGCCAGATACTGAAAGCGCGTGCCTGTTTCCAGGTTACACCAACCACCGGATAATCATCGTAAGCCGGGTGCCAAAAATACATGTTGGTCATTGGCTCATTGAAAGAGTAAGTGAAATCGTGTACCCATGCTAAAGTATCAGGATATACATTGATAACATCTTTTAAAATGAATACCGAACGGTCAACACCTTTACGCTCACGTGGAACATAATTGCCTTGTCCTACAGATACCTGGTCTTCTACATTATAAGTACCCAATGTTTTAGGATCTTTACCAGGATCGCCAACAGGCGTTGAAGGTTGACCCGGAGTACCGTTGGTACCATCATTTAAATGCACACCATTAATGTATTCCGCTTTTTTATACTCATGCGTTGCATCCTGGATATCCAATGATTTTTGAGGAATGAAACGGTTTGATTTAGAAGCTGCTAAACGGATATCGATTCGGTAATATTCATAGTTCAATTTACGGGCATCGATCTCTTTACGGTTGTAGAAACGCTCTCCTTCTGGTAAGTATAATGGTTGAAGGTCTAAACGGTAATCCTCATCATCACTGTCCCATTTAATTTTTTCGTCCCAGTTAATGTATGGATCCTGCAGGTTATTATCACCTTTATAGATAGGCCACATGCCTAAGAAGTCTTCCTGTGTAATTTGGTAATCTTCGGCGTTACCGTTGGAACCAAATGCTAATAATTTACGGGCAATAGAGTCACGCACCCAATAAACAAACTGACGGTACTCGTTATTAGAGATCTCGGAATCGTCGATATAGAAAGCCTGAACAGAAACCATTTTTGATTTAGCTGTATGCGCCATCGTAACCTCCTCATCACTTGGTCCCATGTGGTAGCTCCCCATTGGAATGTATAATGTCCCGAATGGATCTGGCTGAAACCATTGTTCTCTTCCTGCAACTCCGACTAACTCTCCTGCCTTTTTGTTACAACCGGTAACAACGGCAATAAACGAAGCTAATACAATCAGTTTTTTCATAGTGCTTTTGTTTAGTTTTTGCTAGCGAGGTAGTTTAGGCCTCATTCGCTTCTTGTTGTTTATAATCCCATTCTTTATTTTTCGTTACAATTGCTTTTATTAACAAGTTATGAACAGATGAAAAATAAAGTTTGTAAGGGGCTTAAACGTGCTTTTTTATAAAAGGTTACAAATTAATCTAAAAATCTCGCGTTTTGGTAAGAAGTAGTTTTAGGTTTTTTCTTCATATTGAAGCAATATCCTGCGCTAATTTCATGAGTACCAGAACTATAGCCTTTAATTTTAGATAAGGTTAAGTCATAAGAATAACCTATTCTTAAGCTTCTGTCTTTTAAGAAACGGTAACCGATCATTGGAGCGATGGCATCCTGTAAACGGTAAGTTACACCAACAGATAATGCCCTGTCGAAGATATAAGTCAGGTTCACATCCAACTGGGTAGATGCCGCGTCTGATTTTACTTTAATGTTTGGTTGAATGCCGTGTTTGCCACCTTCACCCATTTCAAAGGTATAACCACCTACTATGTAGTAGTGACGGGCTAATGCATACTTAACATCTGAACTGGCTTTGATATCCTGTGCTGCCAAGTGGGTAGAAGAAATCCCCACGTACATTTTATTAGCGATACCATAGTAAATACCAAAACCTAAGTCATAAGTTAATTTATTTAATCCTGGATTAGTAGTCACAGTAGTATAACTAGTTGATGTATAATCAGGAATAGTTGGATCATAATGAGTTGGACCATCCGGAGTAACCCATGTACCGTTGAATTGTTGTTGAAGGATACCACCGTCGATACCAACACCTAAATTACCTGGTCCAATGGTACGCTTGTAAGATAAAGCCAAACGGGCAAACAAGGTTTTAGAGAAACCGATTTGGTCGCTCATCACATTTAAACCAATACCCAATGGCAAGCTCCCGATAGGCATATCAAAGCTTAACAAGCCTGTTTTTGGGGCACCCGGGAAATTAACCCACTGTTGGCGGTAAAGAACGTTTGCACAGATCGCATCGCTAGTACCTGCATAACCAGGGTTATAGATCAATTTATTGTTCATAAATTGGGTGAATTGAGGATCTTGCTGAGCGAATGAAACGCTAGTAATTGCTGCTAATGCAACAGTTAGGGTGGTAAAAATTTTCTTCATGTTATACCAGTTTTATAGTTTTTTGTTAAGTATGGTTAAAATACCTAGGGGACTAAGTTAGGAGATATTTATTTAAAATCAAATTTTTTGAACTTTTTTTTGTTAAAAACCGGCATTTACCCCCTGAGCTCAAAATGTGCCAAAAATCAGATGAAACAAAAACGGGATGTAAGATTTGACACAAAAACCAAAAATACACTTTTGAACGGTTTTTTGCAATACGTTAAAAATACGGAAAACTATTGAAAGATTCTTCCTGAAAAACAGAAAGTGTTCGTAATTTTAACACTTCGAAAAATTATTTTTTAAACACATAGACCCATACAATAATTTCACAACCAGTTTTGTAAAAATATTTTAAACCGGCTATGCGGAAAAGAACACATAAAACCAAAAAATGATCGCTTCAGTTTTTCATAAGGGAAAGGATTACAAAATTGACCTGTACCAACCCATTGATATTTCCATACCCCTGGCAGCCGATAAAAACTGCGCCAGTGCCTGGTATGTGGAACCCATGAAATTGGAGCCCGTAGTAAACGGAACGTGGATTGGCGATGTGAGCAAAGGAGGCTCCGTCAACTTCAGGAACATCACTTTCAATCCTCATGGAAATGGCACACACACAGAGTGCGTGGGCCACATCAGCAAAGAGTTTGTCACCATTAATCACTGCTTAAAACAATTCATGTTCCTGGCCGAAGTGGTAACTATTTTACCAACCGAACTGGAAAACGGCGATCATGTCATCACCAAAAAACAACTGCAAATGGTGTTGGAAAACACGAAGCCGGAAGCCATCGTGATCCGCACGCTTTCCAATGGCCTGAACAAATTAAGCATGCAGTATTCCAATACCAATCCTCCTTACATCCTCGAAGAAGCCATCCTGTTTTTAAATGACATTGGCGTGCAGCATTTGCTCATTGATATGCCATCCATTGACCGTGAGAATGATGAAGGAAAATTACTGGCGCATCACGCTTTTTGGCAATATCCGGGCAATACACAGTTCCAAAAAACCATTACTGAATTTATTTTTGTACCGAATGAGATCAACGACGGAACTTACATTTTAAACCTGCAGATTGCCAGCTTTGAAAACGATGCGAGCCCGAGTAAACCTGTTTTGTACAAGATCTTTTAAGTTGAATAATTGAAGGTTTAGAAAAAATAAAAAGATTAAAATGAATTTATACTTACCCTATAGCAACTCTTTAACCGAATACAAGCGTTTTGTGACCCGCGAAGTTACCTGCGGCGAGGTTGGCATTGGCGGCAACAATCCCATTCGTGTGCAAAGCATGACCACCACCGACACCATGGATACCAAGGCTACCGTGGCACAAAGCATACGCATGATAGAAGCCGGTTGCGAACTGGTAAGAATCACTGCACCAAGTATTAATGAAGCCAAAAATTTAGAGGTCATTAAAAAAGAATTGGTAGCTGCCGGATACAATACGCCTTTGGTTGCCGACATTCACTTTACACCAAATGCCGCCGAATATGCCGCACGCGTTATTGAGAAAGTAAGGGTAAACCCGGGCAACTACGCCGACAAGAAAAAATTTGAAGAAATAGATTATACCGATTCGGCTTACGAACAGGAATTGGAACGCATTCGCCAACGCTTTACACCTTTGGTGAAGATTTGTAAAGAGTACGGAACTGCCATGCGCATTGGCACCAACCACGGCTCGCTGAGCGACCGTATTTTAAGCCGTTATGGCGATACGCCTTTAGGCATGGTGGAATCGGCTTTTGAGTTTTTACGCATTTGCGAGGACCTGAACTATTACAACATTGTGATCTCCATGAAAGCGAGTAACACGCAAGTGATGGTGCAAGCTTATCGTTTACTGGTTCAAAAAATGCTAGAAACTGATCGCAATTACCCATTGCATTTAGGCGTAACCGAAGCGGGCGACGGTGAGGATGGAAGGATCAAATCGGCGGTGGGTATTGGTACTTTACTGGAAGACGGATTGGGTGATACCATTCGTGTTTCCTTAACAGAAGATCCTGAATTTGAGATCCCTGTTGCCAAAGCCCTGGCCGACCGTTACAGCGAAGAAAAAATAAAACAACATCAGTCAATTGAACCTTTGCGCTTCGAGAGCCTCAGCGGCCAAGGTTCAGAGAATGGTAATTCCAAAAAAGTATATTTATCCTACGATCCTTACGATTACAAAAGGCGTGAAACCATTACTGTACTGAACATTGGCGGGCATAATGTTCCGCGTGTCATCGCTGATTTCAGCAGCAGGGATGCTATAAATCCGGCAACCTTTTTTCCGGTGGGTTATAATTATTCGGTACCATTGGATAAATGGAACATTAACGACCTGGCTTGTGATTACGTGTATGCAGGGAACAATGCCATTGATTTTGAAATACCCGGGACCCTTGGTATTATTTACAATTCGGAAACCTGGAAAGCGATCAGCAAGCCTGTAAGACAATATCCTTTATTTTGCGGAGAAGAATTTTCAGCAAGCGACAAAACGCATCCTGAATTGAATTTTGTAGCCATTACAAAAGAGGTATTGACCAAAGACTTCGCCGAAAAAATAAAAGACAAAAGGAAGGTGGTTCTCATTGTAGACACTTTCAACCCTTATGCCATGCCCGAGTTGCGACGCTTGTTTGTGTCATTGGCAGAATACGGCATTAACTTACCGGTGATGATTAAACGAAATTACCAGGATATTTCGGAGCAGGAATTTCAGCTGGCCTCATCAACCGAAATTGGCGCTTTATTACTCGACGGATTAGGCGATGGCGTGTGGATAAAACAACACAACTGTACTTCGCCACAAACTTGTAATTCAACCGTGTTTGGCATTTTACAGGCAACCCGCACACGCATTAGTAAAACAGAATATATTTCGTGTCCAAGTTGCGGAAGAACCTTGTTCGACCTGCAGGAAACCACACAAAAAATACGCGAACGCACCGATCATTTGAAAGGAATAAAAATTGGCATCATGGGCTGCATTGTAAATGGTCCGGGCGAAATGGCCGATGCCGATTATGGTTATGTAGGTGTTGGCGTAGGAAAAATATCCTTATACAAAGGCAAAGAAGTGGTGAAAAAAAATGTACCCAGCGAGAATGCTGTAGATGAACTGATAGGTTTAATAAGAGAGCATGGCGATTGGGTGGAGAAAGAAAAATAATTACGAATTTATACGAATGTACGAATCAGGGAAGAAAGCAGTTGGCAGGGAATAGTTGACAGTTGGCAGTAAGCAGTTAAACAATAAATATTAGAATAGAGAGAGCGTTTAGTTTGAGTTTTAAAAGAGCATATTTAATCCTGGTTTTTGCCTTAAGTTGTTTACTTGGTGTAGCGCAAAGCAACACCCAAAAAGTAAAAGAAACCTTTAATGCTAAAAATTACCAGCTCACACTCGACGAGATCAGTTCTATTTCGGCATCCGAAATTCATTTCGACAGCATCCTTTACCTGAAAGCCTATTCGCAAATAAAACTCAACCAGGTAAAAGACGCCAACATTACCATTTCACAACTTCAGCAAATCAATCCCAATTATTACGAGTGCTTTTTTTTAAAAGGATTGCTGTTTGCCATGAAAGAAAAGTATCCCGACGCGATCGCTAATTTCAATAAAGTTCTGGCTGTTAATCCAAAACATGAAAAAGCTTTATACAATATTGCCTTGTCCAAAGGTTTGCTCGAAGATTATACCGGCGCCATTAAAGACCTCGATAAATGCATTCAACTAAACCCAAATTATGCGCTGGCATTTTATAACAGGGGCTATTGGCATGAACTGTTGGAAAATTATGACAGCGCCATTAAAGATTATGCTCAAGCTGTGAACCTGGACCCGAATTACAGGGAGGCCTATTTTGCCCTGGCTTATGCCTATGCGCAAAACGGCGATCCCGTAAACGCTTGTGAAACCCTGCACAGGGCACAAAAAGAAGGACTTGAAGCTGCTAACGACCTAATACAAACCTTTTGCAAATAATGAGAATTATCCTCGCCTATATTTGTTTAATGAGCTTACTGAACGTAAACGCGCAGGACCTTAAAGTTACATTCAGCAAAACCGATAGAGAATGCGAGTTAGGCAAAGCCAGTGTGCATGTTGTGCAAGGACATCCACCCTACCAGTTTTTGTGGAGCGATGGTTCAATGGGCGAACACCTGAACGATCTAGCCGGCGGCGATTATTGGGTGAAAGTAACCGATGACCAGGCACAGGATACAACTGTTAACTTCACCATTGAAGAAAGTGTGTGTGAACCGGTAGCAGAAAGCCATTTTACACCAAATTTTGACGGCTATAATGATACCTGGAGCATTGCAAAGATTGAAAACTTTCCTGACTTTGAACTGATCGTTTATAACCGCTGGGGACAGCAGGTACACCGGCAATTTAAAAACTACATTCCATGGAACGGCACCACACTTGGCCTCGCACTGCCCGATGGCACTTATTATTATATCCTGTTTTTTGATGCAGCAGACCAAAACAAATTCATTAAAGGCGCGGTGAGCATCATCAGATAATGAAAGTAATTATTTACATACTCTTATTTTTGGGTGCGACGTGCATGGCGCAACAGACCATGCAATTCACGCAATTTACGTTTAATAAGTATGGCTATAATCCCGCTGCTGCCGGAACCAATATCAACGGCAAGCTGGAAGTAATAACCGGCGCCAAAAAACAGTGGATCGGGTTTCCGAACGCGCCGGCAAACAGTTTCATTAGTGCCAATTATACCTTTAAACCCGAAAGAAGTTATAAACGCTGGCACAATGTGGGTGTTTACCTTGATAATGACAAATCAGGGATTTTTCAAAATTTTAGTTTTTATGCATCGTATACACTTCACCTGCCTTTAACCAATAAGCTCTTCATGTCTGCCGGCATATTTGCCGGAGTAAGGCGCTTTGCAATGGCAAAAGGCTCTATCTCCGAATTTGATCCGGTGTATGCGGCAAGTTCGGATGCTGCTGTGTACGCATACCCTGATTTTATTCCAGGCATCAGGCTGTATAATAAAAAAATGTTCTTCGACGCTTCGGTGAGACAGATTTACAAGAACACACAATCCCAGGGAGATAAACAGATCGGGAATAAATCCATATTAACCCCACATGCTTACCTGTCCTTAGGAAGAAAATTCAATTTCGACAATGCCTTTACAGCTGTACCCGCGGTAAACATCCATGGCACCTTTACGGGCATACCAAGTGCAGAGATAAACCTTATGGTTTATTACAAATCAAGGATCGGGCTCGGAGCAACGATCAGGAGCGCCAATACAGCCTGCGCCATTTTGCAGGTGAGAATGTTTAAAAACATGACGGCCGGTTTTGCCTATGATTACACCATCAGTAAATTCAATTCAGCCTATGCCAATACCCTTGAGTTTATGATTGGAGTTACACCCATGTTTGCTTCTTTGGTCGACAAAAAAGGAACACACAATGTTGCCAAATGTCCGAACTTTGATTTTTGATTAAACGCTACTCTGTTGTCTTATTCATCAAATAAAAACTCTTTCAGATCTGTTTTTTTAAGCTATTTGAACTTCGCTCCTACCAGCGATCAATCACAGCTCATTGACCTTTTGAGCGATTTCATTACCAACCATCATGAGCGGGAAATTATGGTAATTAAGGGTTACGCCGGTACCGGAAAAACAAACATGGTAGCCGCCCTGTCAAAAACCCTACCTACCTTTAAATGGCGAAGCGTTTTACTGGCGCCAACCGGGAGAGCCGCTAAAGTCCTGTCGGCCTACTCGCAAAAACCGGCACAAACCATTCACAAAAAAATATTCCGCAAATCGCCCACACACGATGGCGGTGTGATGTTTACCCTGGGAGAGAACCTGCACCGCAATACAGTGTTTATTGTGGACGAAGCTTCGATGATTGGCATGGATAATCCCGACTCGGGATCTGTTTATGGCAGCTTGCTCGAGAGCCTTTTTGAATATGTGTATTCGGGCGATAACTGCAAATTATTACTGGTAGGCGATACCGCGCAATTACCACCGGTTGGAAGTAATGAAAGCCCCGCCCTGGATATCGCTTTCTTAAAAGCCTCTTACCATTTAAACATTAAACACATTGAACTAAAGCAGGTGGCCCGGCAGCAGGATGCCAGTGGTATTTTGCTCAATGCAACCCATTTAAGAGAATGCATTGCCGCCGAAAGTACCGAATTTCCAAAACTGCAAACATTTCCGGATGTCATTCGCCTCAACGGTGATGAAGTGGAAGACGCGCTGAACAATGCTTACAGCAATTATGGTTTTAATGATGTATTAATCGTCACACGCAGTAACAAGCGCGCTAACCTGTTCAACCAATCTGTGAGAAACCGCATCCGTTACATGGACGATGACCTGTGCGGAGGCGACCTGATGATGGTGGTGAAGAATAATTATTTCTGGCTCGATGATAAATCGGAAGCGGGTTTTATTGCCAACGGCGATAGCTTGCAGGTACGAAAAATTATGGGACGAAGGGAATTGTACGGCTTTCATTTTGCCGAATGCATTGTTGAATTGTGCGATTATCCACACGCTCCCGAGATCACACTCAATTTGTTACTTGACTCCATCAGCACCGACACATCGGCATTGACCAAAGAGCAGCAGCAACACCTATTTGAAGCTGTGATGGAAGATGTAGCCGACCAGCCTACCAAAAGCGCGCGAATGCTTTACCTGAAAAACAGCCCGTATTTCAATGCCCTGCAGGTAAAATTCAACTACGCCGTTACTTGTCATAAAGCCCAGGGCGGCCAATGGCCTTGTGTGTTTATCGACCAGGGTTATTTAACCAAGGAAATGCTGAATGTTGAATACATTCGCTGGTTGTATACAGCCTTTACACGCGCCAGCGAAAAGGTTTACCTCATGAATTTTTCGGATGACTTTTTTTAAGACCTGCCAGGTTTTTAAAACCCGACAGGTCTTAAAAAGCTCCAAATAATTGCTCAGGAATAAAGGCAAATTGATTATATTCGCATGATAAAATTTGCAGTTCAGAATGGCGACTTTGACAAAGAAAATTCAGATGGTTGACCTGAAAGGTCAGTACGAAAAAATAAAAGCGGAGGTGGACGCGGGAATACAGGAAGTGATTAATTCAACCGCCTTTATTAATGGCCCAGCCGTAAAAGAATTCCAGGCCGACCTTGAAAAATACCTGAACGTAAAACATGTTATTCCCTGTGCCAATGGCACCGATGCCCTGCAGATTGCCATGATGGCGCTGGGCTTAAAACCGGGTGATGAAGTCATTACCGCCAGTTTTACTTATGTAGCTACGGCCGAAGTTATTGGTTTATTGGGATTAACGCCTGTACTGGTGGATGTATACCCCGATACTTTCGATATTGATGTAGAAGCTATTGAAAAAGCCATTACACCAAAAACAAAAGCCATTGTGCCTGTTCACCTGTTTGGCCAGTGTGCCGATATGGAACGCATTATGGCTGTGGCAAAAAAACATAACCTGTATGTCGTTGAAGATGTGGCCCAGGCTATTGGCGCTGATTATACTTTTAGCGATGGCAAAACAGCAAAAGCCGGAACCATAGGTACTATAGGCTGTACCTCATTTTTTCCCAGCAAAAATTTAGGCTGCTATGGCGATGGCGGTGCCATGTATACCAACGACGATGCGCTTGCAAAACAACTGCGCATGGTGGCGCATCATGGACAAAGTGTACAATACGTACACGATGTGTTGGGTGTAAATTCGCGTTTGGATACCATACAGGCCGTTGTACTGAAAGCAAAATTAAAACACCTTGACGAGTATGCCGCCGCAAGAAATAAAGTAGCAGCCTACTATGATAAAGCCTTTGCCAATCACCCGAAATTAAAAACACCGGTACGAACAAAAAATTCAAATCACGTGTTCCACCAATATACTTTGCAACTCAATGGTATTGACAGAACGAAATTAAGGCAACACTTATCGGAAAGAGGAATTCCTGCAATGATCTACTACCCTATTCCATTGCACGAACAAAACGCGTTTAAAAGCGACCGGTTTAAAAAAGGCGATTTCCCGGTAACTGAAAAATTATGTGCAACGGTCCTCTCCTTACCAATGCATACCGAGATGGATGAAGATACTTTGAAGTACATTACAGATAATGTTTTAGAATTAGTTAATTAGTCAATGTGACTATTAGACAATGGAAAGAAAGGATAATGCCATACTGAATTTAACGATAGACTTTTCTATTGAGGTAATTTCCTTTGTCGAAAAACTGGAAGAAAAAAGAAAAACTTCAAATTATTATAAAAGTTCTATCCAAAATAATAGCATCAACAAAAATAAATTTAAAGAATAAATTGGCAATTTCAGCTCAGTGAGCATTACCTCATTGACTCATTGTCACATAGACTAATCAACTAATTGAATATATGAAAATAGCAATTGTAGGAACAGGATACGTAGGTTTAGTAACAGGTACATGCTTTAGCGAAGTGGGTATGGATGTAACCTGTATTGACATCGATCAACGAAAAATTGATAATTTACATAAAGGCATCCTCCCTATTTATGAGCCGGGCCTGGATGAAATGGTAAAGCGCAATGTTGAGAAAAAACGTTTGCATTTTTCCACTTCGTTAAAAGACAGCATACAGGGTGCTGAAGTCGTTTTTATTGCTGTTGGTACGCCACCCGATGAAGATGGCTCTGCCGACTTAAAATATGTATTGGGTGTGGCGGCCAGCATTGGCGAGCACATGCAGCACCCGCTGGTAGTTGTTACAAAAAGTACAGTACCGGTAAGCACAGCCGAAAAAGTAAGGAAGGCCTTGAAAGATCAATTGGTAAAACGCAATTCTGATATTGATTTTTACGTGGCCTCAAATCCTGAATTTTTGAAAGAAGGAGCGGCGATTGAAGATTTCATGAAGCCTGACAGGATCGTGGTTGGGATTGATCGACCTGAAGCCGAAGACCTGATGCGTAAATTATACAAACCATTCTTAATGAACGGACACCCCATTTATTTCATGGACATCCCTTCAGCCGAAATGACCAAGTATGCCGCCAACGCCATGTTGGCAACTAAAATTAGCTTCATGAATGACATTGCCAATTTATGCGAGATCATGGGTGCTGATGTGAACATGGTGCGTAAAGGCATTGGAAGCGACACGCGTATTGGCACCAAATTTATATACCCTGGTGTTGGTTACGGCGGCAGCTGTTTCCCTAAAGATGTGAAAGCCTTGATTAAAACAGCCAAGGAAAATAAATACAACATGCGTATTTTAAATGCGGTGGAAGAAGTGAATGAGAACCAGAAAGAAGTTTTATTTAATAAAGTAAAAGCTCATTTTAATGGCGACCTGAAAGGCAAAAAGTTTGCACTGTGGGGCTTATCCTTTAAACCTAAAACAGATGATATGCGTGAAGCACCATCGTTGGTTATTATTGAAAAACTGTTGAAAGAAGGCGCCAGCATTGTTGCTTACGATCCGGTAGCCATGCACGAAGCAAAACATACCTTGAAAGATACCATTGAGTACGCTACCGACATGTACGATACCTTAAATGGTGCCGACGCCTTGTTGATTGTTACCGAGTGGCCTGAGTTCAGGGTTCCTGATTTTGATGAAGTGAGCAAGCGCTTGAAACAAAAAGCACTGTTTGACGGAAGAAATATTTTTGATCCGCAGGATATGAAGAAACTGGGTTACAGCTATTACTGTATTGGAATAAAGACAAATTAGGCAATTCGGCAATGAGACAATTTGCCAATGAAAAGAAAATAAACTTAAACTAATTTTGCTAATTGACTTATTGTCAAATTATCAAATTAACTAATTAAAATATGAGTCAAAAAAGAATTTTAATTACAGGAGCTGCCGGATTTTTAGGTTCGCATTTGTGCGACCGTTTTATTAAAGAAGGAATGCAAGTCGTGGCCATGGATAACCTGGTGACCGGCGACCTGAAAAACATTGAACATTTATTTAAGCTGGAGCAATTTGAATTTTATCACCACGACGTGAGCAAGTTCATTCATGTGCCCGGTAACATTGATTACATTTTGCACTTTGCCTCTCCGGCAAGCCCTATCGATTATTTAAAAATTCCCATCCAGACACTCAAAGTTTCTTCTTTGGGAACACATAACGTATTGGGTCTTGCCCGTGTTAAAAAAGCACGCGTACTGGTTGCCTCCACCAGCGAGGTGTATGGCGATCCACATGTGCATCCGCAAACCGAAGAGTACTGGGGTAATGTAAACCCTGTTGGTCCGCGCGGTTGTTATGATGAAGCCAAACGTTTTATGGAAGCCATCACCATGGCTTATCATGAAACGCATGGTTTGGAAACACGCATCATCCGGATCTTCAATACTTATGGTCCACGTATGCGTCTTAACGACGGACGTGTATTACCGGCATTCATTGGCCAGGCATTACGCGGCGAAGACCTCACCATGTTTGGCGATGGAAGCCAGACACGCAGTTTCTGCTACGTAGATGATTTAGTGGAAGGCATTTACCGTTTATTAATGAGTGACTACCATTTACCGGTAAACATTGGCAATCCCGATGAGATCAGCATTAAGGATTTTGCCGACGAGATCTTAAAATTAACCGGATCGAATCAAAAACTTATTTCCCTGCCTTTGCCTAAAGACGATCCAAAACAACGTCGCCCGGATATTACCAAGGCAAAAGAAATTTTGAAATGGGAACCAAAAGTGAGCCGTGCCGAAGGATTAAAGATCACTTACAGCTACTTTAAAACCTTAAGTAAGGAAGAGCTGAATAAAACCGAGCACAGGAACCTGGAAACCCTGAACCGATAAGTTGATCCGGCATTATAACATAACCGTTAAAGGCAAAGTGCAGCGTGTATCTTACCGTTTCTGCACACATGCACAAGCCATGAAATACAATCTCACGGGTTATGTAAAAAACCTTCACAACGGAGATGTATATATTGAGGCCGAAGGGGAAGAAGAAGACATCAACAAGCTCATTGACTGGTGTTATGTAGGTTCGCCTTTATCGCAGGTAAAAGAAGTGAATGCCGAAGAAAATGCCCTGAAGAATTTTGAAACCTTCGAAGTAAAGAAGTAAGAGCTTCGCAGAGTGTAATATGGTCAAAGCTTTCATAACCATTTTAGCTGTTATAATAATACTAGCCTTTATACTATTAATAGAGTTAAAAAAAGCCTATATCTACCAGTATATGAACCTGAAAAATGGTAAACCCAAAGGTTCGCTTTTGAAAGGTATATTGGACAATCCCGTTAAAAGACAAGGCATATGGAATACGCTCGATGAACAGCTTAAACTCTTCCAGGTAAGCCCTGTTGCAATGGATAATGAAACGCCTGAATTAAAACGTATCAAAGCAAATATGGTAAAAATACGTTATGTAAAATATGCATTACTATTCTTTACCATCCTGATTGCTTTAACAGTTGCCATCTTAAACCAAAATGGTTTTTCAATTTAAAAGCTAAATTAATACAGGTTTGGGATATTTTTAGTTCCCGTTTTTTTTCATTACCTTCATTTAAACTTAAAATTCAGACTATGAAAAAAATCTACCTGTTATTTCTTTCTGGCCTTTTATCTTTAAGCGCTAAGGCGCAATACACCATTACCGCCGCAAGCAACAATCCCGTCATTGGCGAAACAGGCACCGTATACCGTGCCGACACTGCCCATGTTTTACCAGGTTCTACGGGCGCTAATCAAACCTGGGATTTTACAGGCATCGTGGTGCAAACAACAGCCACTGCTGTAAACAGCTCTTATGTCGCTACTTCAGCCGCACCTAATTACACGGCGTTTCCGGGCACCAATATTGCTCAAACGGATGGTTCCGGCGCTTATAGCATGTGGCAATATACTACCTCCGGCGGTTACCTTTATGGTTTTACCACACCATCATTAACCGTTGTTTATTCAAATCCTGAAACCTTGTACACCATTCCGTTTACTTATGGTTTTACAAGCAATGATAATTTTGCAGGAACATTCACTATCTCCGGGTACCCGGCTACCAGGAACGGAAGTGTAACCACCGTAGGCGAGGGTTACGGCACGCTGATGATGCCTCACAGTCAAAACTACAGTAATGTATTAAAGATAAAATTACAGCAAACCACCGTTGATGTTATCAGCGCCATTAACTATACTTCAACCGAAGTATCGGACACCTATGTGTTTATCTCCTCTGCTTCCAAAAATGCTCTACTCTCTATTTCCAATAAAACAACCACTACTACCTTTACGTCAACTACTGTTTCAAAAGAAAGGACCGTGGATGTGAACAGCATCACCATTGTTGGAATTGACGAACACAAAAAAGAAGCGAACTTTAGTATTTATCCTAATCCAACCAACACCGCCGAAGTATCGCTGTTTTATGTGATCGCAAATCCTGAGAACTATGAAGTTTCGGTTTTAAACCCGGTTGGACAAATTGTAAAATCCTATTCTTTAGGAAACCAGGCACCGGGAATGTACAACGAAAAACTCAGGTTGGATGGCCTGGCCAAAGGTATGTACTTTATTAAATTAAAAGGCAGGGAGAACGAAGGTACTCAGAAAATAATTATTGAGTAATCAGTTAGCGAAAGCATAAGCTCTTGTCAGTTCGAGCGAAGTCGAGAAGTCTTCCAAAGCTTTAATTTTTGAGTTCTCGACTCCGCTCGAAGTGACAAATTTCAATGCCATTACACTATCTTTTCCCTGATCTCTTCAGGAATCAAACATTTTTCCTTTTTTGTAAAATCAAATACCACTAGCACGTCTTTGGCTATAGCCACCACTTCGTCGTCGGCATTGGTCATGGTATGTTCCAGCGAGAAGCTGGTGTTCTTTACAAAAGCAATTTTTGTGTGCACGTTGATGTAACCGGGGAAATGCAATTCCTTTTTAAACTGGCAATTTGTTTCGGCTACCATAAACCCTATGTTCTGTGTGCGATGAAGCTTCATTAAACCAATGCTATCTACATAATTCAACCGGGCAGCCTGCACATATTTCATAAACATGACATTATTCACATGGCCGAAGGCATCGATCTCGCTCCAATCAATTCTCAATGTTATTTTATTCTCAAGACTCATTTTACTTTTTAAATAACTGTATTATTTTTCGCAAAGGCTTTGCATATAAGGTATAAAAATATGGTTTCAAGCCATTTATTTTCCAGGCCTTCCGGTCCTCGCTATTTGCCCTGATCCTGTTCTTAAGACTCACATTACTTTTGCCGCCTACCCTCATTTTTATAATGAACTCAGGCAGGTAAGCCAGTTTTATTTTGTGCTTGTGAATGAAACGCAGCATGAGTTCATAATCGGCTGCCGAAACCAAATCCAGGTTAAAACTTCCGAATTTTTCATATACCGTTCGTTTCACAAAAAAGGTGGGATGTGGTGGCATCCAGCCGTTCAGGAACATGCCATGCTTATAGCGGCCCGATTTCCAGCGGCGGTGAATTTTATTGGTATCATGCTTATCCACATAAAACAAGTCGGCATAAACGGCATCGGCATGTTCGGCTTTAAAGGCATGAACAACATTTTCAATAGTATGATGGCTTGTGTAAAAATCGTCGCTGTGAATAATGCCTACCACATCGCCACTGGCCATAGCAATGCCTTTATTCAAGGCGTCATATAAACCATTATCTTTTTCAGAAACAAACTTCGCGATCTTGTCTTTATAGGAATGTACTATCGATAAGGTACTGTCTGTTGAACCACCATCTACAATAATATACTCAATATCCTTATAGGTTTGACTCAACACCGAATCAATCGTATCAATAAGGGTTGACTCGCTGTTATAGGTAATGGTTATGATGCTTACTTTCAAGAATGTATTCCTTTTTCATTTATGATTACGAATATATACGAATCTGTGCTTACCTTGCATATTACCTATTCGTATTAAATTCGTAATCATTTATGTTGTGTTAGTGTGTGAGCGAAATAGATCAATCCTTTAAAATTGAAATCGATCCTGTCATCTGTCTTTGCTTCGTTACCAATATATACCGTTTTCATACCTGCTTTTCTTCCAAACTCCATATCGCTCATGCTATCGCCTACGATAATGGATTTTGAAAAATCAATTTCGGGAAAATCCTTTTTCGCTTCCAGCGCCATTCCTATTTCTGGTTTACGGGTCGGGTGATTTTCAGCTGCCAGGTAAGGCGAATAATATATTTTATCGATACGGCCTTTCAGGTAGTTGATCTCGTACATCATGTTCTGGTGAATGAGCTCCAGGTCTTCGGGAAAAATAATTTTTTTGCCAATGCATTGCTGGTTGGTAACAATAACGATCCTTCCAAAGATTGGGTTTAAAATTCTGAGTGCATTTAACGAGCCATCCAAAAATTCGAACTCTGTGGTATGTTTCACATAATCGTTCTCCAACTTTTTATTAATTACCCCGTCCCTGTCTAAAAACAAGGTCCAGGTATTATCGATATTCAATTCTTTTATGGTCATTTTATATTTTACCACATAGGCAGATAGGTTCGGTTCGAAAAAATGGTTGAAACGCTACACCTTTTATCTTTTACTCCTCAACCTGCTTTCCTATGTTTCTTATGTGGTTATTTTAATTTGTATTTAAAATCCAAAAAATCAGTTTGCGCTTTTTTATAATCTTCGGGTATTCCAATATCTATAAAATAACCATTGTATTCAAAACCAACTAATTTCAGTTCATTGATCCTACGTTCAAAAAAATCCTTTTCAATAGAGAAAGCTTCGCCCGCTTTTGTTTTACTTAAAAACAGTTCCCTGTTTATAATATAAACACCGCCATTAATTAAACCCGGCTGTTCAACATTGTCTTTTTCCTTAAATTCTTTGATAGCCGACTGCTCAAGTTTAATAGTGCCATAACGGGCCGCGTTAGTTACCTTTCGTAGAGCAAGGGTGCAATCGGCCTGGCTGGAAACATGATTTTCATCATGAGCATTTACATCAACATCAAAAAAAGAATCGCCATTTAAAACCAGTACTTCGGTCGTACGGCATTTTTCCAGGGCCAGGCGTATACCGCCACCTGTACCCAAAGGAATTTCTTCTTTGGTATACGATACCTTTATTCCTTTGTATTCGTCCTTATAATATCCCGAAATTTTTTCAGCCAAATAACCTGTCGATAAAACAACATGCTCAATACCGTAAAATTTCAGGTAATCAAAAATATAATTTAAAAAAGGTTCATCGTTCACTGGAGCCATTGGCTTTGGCACATCGCTCACAACCGATTGCAGGCGCGTTCCAAATCCACCGGCTAGTATGACAGCTTCTTTCAGCAAGGTTATTTAGGAAATAAAGCGGTTTCAACTAATTCACAAATCGTGTGGCCAAGGATCATATGGCATTCCTGGATACGCGGTGTATCTTTTGAAGGGATATTAACCAGGTATTTGGCACAGTCTTTCATTTTACCACCGGTTTCACCTGTAAACGCCACGGTTACCATTCCAAGTTCATTAGCCACTTCCAGGGCTTTGATCACATTCCCTGAATTACCGCTGGTTGATAAACCTATCAGTACATCACCTTTACGGCCCATGGCTTTTGTTAAACGGCTATATATCACGTCGTAACTATAGTCATTAGCCACTGCTGTTATGTAGCTGGTATTAACATGCAAGGCTTCGCTAAACAGCGGCGGTCTGTCGTAATAAAAACGTCCGCTTAATTCGGCTGCCAGGTGTTGCGAATCGGCTGCCGAGCCACCATTACCAGCCCATAATACTTTGCCATCGTTCTTATAACAGGCAACAATCTCTGTAACGATGGATTGAACCGTATTTAACAACTGATCGTTGGATAATAAAGAGGTCTTTAGATCGATAGAGGCCTGGATGCGTGATTTTAATAGTTGTATCATTTATACTAATTTACAGAGTATAAATTTAGCAAAAACTACTTAAAACTAAGCTTGATGGGCCTGTAAAAGAGTAAAAAAATGACCAGGAGGCCACCATAGGTCAGGATCTTGTAATGCTCATATATTGGGTTAAACTCACCCAACAATACTTTTAAGTTAAAGGCCAGGAATATAAGCGACAGAAGAACAATCAACACACGCTTTTGTAATTTATGAAAGTTGGCATAATTAGAAAACATGTAATAAAGTATAACGCTTACCGCTGGCATAAAAAACAGGAAAGCATAATGTTGCTGATGTGGGAATATTAAAGGCACTAAGGCAAGAATATAAGAAAGCTCATATAACTGCCGCTTTTTGGATTGAACATGTTTAAATGGTAATGTGCTCAGGAAATAAAGGGTAAGAGCTACCAGTAAAAGCCTTGCTATGTTTAAGATCCAGAATAATTGCTCAAAATTCAGGTGCATGATGTTTCGCTTGTATGACAGTGCATGAATATCGCCGGGATTGGAAACAAACAAAGTAGCAAATAATGTGGTTAAACTATGAAAGCTGGTCTCCTCTACATCCAGCACATTTTTGTGGCTGTTAGGGTTCATCAGCATCCACCAGTCCTGTGTCCATGAAATAGTTTTATCAAAACCCAGGAAAAGAAACGGCAGGGCCCACAAAATGACACAGGCCACAAGCACATAGGCGGTTTCTTTAAACTTTCGGCGATACACTAAATAAGGCAGCAAAACAAGTGGCATTAATTTAATGTTGATACCCAATGCCAAAAGCGCCGCTCCTGGTAAAGGCTTGTTTTTGTTAAAGATCAGGTCAATGGATTCCAAACATACATACAGGATAACGATGGTTATTTGCGCTGAATGAAAATTCTCATGGATAAACCGAAAAGAGAATAATACCACCAGGGCATAGAACCAATTGGATAGCTTTGCATCCGCCTCAAAAAAAGAAAATACAATTTTTAAAGATCTATACAGCAAAACCAGGTTTAGTACCAGCCACAAAAATTTGGAGATATAAAATGGCAAAAAGGTGAATGGATAAAGACAAAGGGAAAAAAAGAGGGAATACAAATAATGAAACCCATCGCCAAAGGGCATTTGATAAATGGATTCATTTCCAAAAACCCTGGCCGAGGCCGAACAGTAAATATGAAAATCGCCTTCGCCGGTGCTTTCAATGGCGATGTAGGCAAATAGCATAAAAAACAATAAGGATCGTAAGATCTCTTTACCTGAATACAGTTTTACATTCTTGAATAGTTTCAGCTCAGAGTTCAGGCGTAGCAGCATATTGTTTGAAATTAGATCAATAACATGCAATTTACATACCCGGGGTTTATGGTGTAATTAAGCGGATATTACCTGTTTGTGAAATAAAATTGTGGAAATTGTAATTTCCCCAATCATTAACTTAACATATCATTTTCAGACATGGAACTATCAGAACTGATTTTTGTTGAGGCGATAACTAAACACCTGTATATAGGCTTTGGCCTGGCGTTCAAGCTCGTTGATCTTTTGCGCGTTTTCTTCAGCGAGTCGCAGGTCTATGACAGTTCTATCGGTATTATACTGAAAAAAGCGAACTACCTTTTGCTGGCTGTTATCATAAAAGATCCCGTAAGGATAATCAAATACCTGGTAAATACCATTTCCTCCGTATTGCACAGTGGGGTGTTGCCTGGAGATAGCCGAATTGCCCAGACTTATAAAAGGTTTATCATATCCCAAATAATCCAGCACCGTGGGAAACATATCGATTTGTGAGATACATTGGTTAATGGGTTTATTAAACGCGGTATCGCCCACAGCGATAAATGAAATAGGGATGGCAAATTCATTGATGGCGTTATTTTGTAGCTGATCGATGCCACCCGCGCTATGGTCGGCGCAAATAGCTATTATTGAATTTTGGTACCAGGCTTCATTCCTTACCTGGTTAAAAAAAGCCTGCAGGGAAAGATCGGTATACTTAATGCTTTTACGAATGGGATCTTTTATGGTATCCAGCAATGTTTTATACGGTTCGGGTACAGGAAAAGGGTGATGCAGGGATAGGGTAAGCAATGAGGCGCAGAAAGGCTGTTTTAATGTAGTGAGCTTTTGTGCTACAAACGGAAGGTACAAATGGTCATCTACTCCCCAGCCGCTGTTCGAATAATGGCTTTCATAATTTTCCTGGTCGTAGTAACTTTTAGAGAAATTAATATTCATAAAATTCTCAAAGCCAAAGGTTGTCTTTAAACCACCATAAAAAAACGCGTTACTATAGCCTTCTTTCTCCAGCAAAGGTGAAATTCCGTTAATCGTGTTGTTATTGTAATTAGAGTAACAATAATTTTTTTCCATAAAGGATGGCATTCCCGAAAGTACCGAAGGCAAGGCATCGATGGTCATTCTTCCATTAGCGGTTCCGTATGTATAGCTCCGCGCGTGCGAAAGCAGCGAATCCATAAAAGGCGTGTAAGGCTTCATGGCGGGGTTATAAATTCCCAGCCTTTCCGAACAAAAACTTTCAAGGATAATGAAGAGAATGTTCTTTTTCTTAAACTCCTTTGCATGAAATTGCTTGTTGAATTCAATGAGTCGTTCAGCTTCCTGCTCTTCAAAATAGGTTTCAATCTTCACATTCTTGTTTTCCAGTGTATGGATAAACTGAAAAGGCGTATTGCTTGCCAGCCACTGCAATTTTGGATTGACCATGGAAGGAATATCGAAAGGGATAAAGGGCCTTTCGCCATAACCTCCCCTCATAATGCTGGCCATAATAAATACAGTCAAAAGCACATTCGCTATTTTAAATTTCATTTCAGGTTTGCCATTCTTATAGCGCTGCAACTGTTTTTTAAAAATGTAAAAAGCAAGCCATACAAAAGCGATCAGTAACACAAACAGGTACCAGTAATCTTTCATGTAGGCGGTGAGTAAAGCCGGCACCTCCGAGAGTATGTCCAGAAGCTCAGAACCCATTCGTTTTTTTGTGATCGGGAAATAACCAATATCGGCAAGGTTTAACACACACAATAATGTAAACCCAAGCACAAACCAGCTGAGCGCAGCTGCTCTTGTAATTTTATGCTCAATATTAAACAGCAGTAAAATTAACCAGGTTGGTAACAGGAAATAACAACTGGCCACCGCGTCGGTTAAAGCGCCTATTAAAAAAGCCTTTACAAATTCAATGGCAGGCACATCACTGAATCCTGAATAAAAAGCCACCAGGAAAATAATACGGTGCGTGACAAGGAACAGTAAGCAAATACCCAGCAGTTTTAGAATAAACAATGTTTTACCAAAATTTTGTTTCATGCTAAAAAAAAGAAATGTCAAAAGAACATTGAAAGTTTTCTTCCGCTTTTAATTTAATAATGCCTGTTTTATGTTGCAACTCCCCGTTACTGTCGTCCATATCGGCAATACCATGCCAGGGTTCCAGGCACACAAAACGTTCGGTATCTTTCTTTGTCCAGATACCAAAAAAAGGCCAGTTAACCGCTTTTACCGAAACCCCATGTTCTGTTTTTCGGGATATTAATTTCACTTCGTCAACCTGGCTATTCATCAATACCAAGGCATCGTTTTCGAACACTGATGTATTAACAGTCAAAGAATGTTTATCCAGCGAAATTTGGCGGGTGTTCTTCGAAATAAGTCCGTTGTTCAGTTTCGTAATTGTGAGTTGATCTTTCCCGGGAAAAACAAGTTCGTAATCGCCAAATGCCTCATCAGTGGTTAAGGGGCAATTAAATGCGGGATGAGCTCCTACCGAAAAGTACAGGTCATCATTATCGGGGTTGAATACGGAATAAGTTACCTGTAATAAATTATCGATAAGCCTGTAGCTCACCTGAAAATTAAAATGAAATGGAAAACGGGTCAATGTATTGGCATTGGCTGCCAGTTCAAATACCAGTGTATCGCTTGCTTCTTCAATGCATACAAACTCACTGTCCCTGGCAAAACCATGCTGCGGTAATTGATACGACTGCGATTGGTACTGATACAAATCATTCTTTAATTTACCAACAACCGGAAAAAGGTTTGGCGCATGCCGTGCCCAAACAGAGGGGTCGGCCTGCCAGATGTATTCGATAGTGGTATCAGCTGCAACAACAGAGCACAGTTCAGCGCCCATTGAGTTTACTTTAACAGATAAGGATGTATTTTGTAATTGATAAACCGCCATTATAACGACATTACACCTTCAATTTCCGCGGCTTTTTCATAAATGGTAATAATTTCATCCACACTCATCACTACCTGTTTTACGGTAATGCTGATATAGTTTCCTTTAGTGGATTGTTTTTGAATAATATCCGCGTCGTCGTCAAATATCACTTCCACAAGGGCCATGGTTTTATTATCGGATTTGATAATAAACTTAAACATATAGATATATGGAAAAGAGGTAATGCTCTCCTCAAGCTTTTTTCGTAATTCGTCAAATGTAGTTTTATCCATTATGAAAAGTAATGATTGTAAATTAAAATGATCCCGAAAATAATCAGGGCAATACCTGTTATGTAGTTAACTACCGTCATGATCTTATCGGTAAGGATATGCTTGATCTTAGCCGCCAGTTTTACCTTAAAAAGTTCCACTGCCAATACAGCCGCTAAAATAACGCTGAAAAACAGCATCATTTTAAGCATGGAATAATCCAGCGTTTTACTGATTGCCGTCACATTTGCCAGCCACAATAACCAAACAGTTGGGTTAAACAGGTTTAAAAAGAAACCTTTCAGCAACATCAATTTGGGACTCGGTAATTCGTTTCGTTCAATCTCAATGGTTTCATCGGTTTTTACCGGGTGCTTTTTAAAAAAGAAGGCGCCAAAAACAATTAATATGCCTCCGCCTATAGTAGCAAAAAGAGTTTGTGTACTCTCGGAATGCAATAGGTTTGCCATTCCGAAATGCACCAGCAAACAAACGAGAATGCAAAGGAACAAATCGCTCATGACCACGCCTGTTGCCAAAAATGAACCGGTGCGGTAACCGAATTTGATCCCTGTATTGATAAGGGCAAAGAAGGCCGGTCCAAACGAAAAGGTAAGGAGGATAATAATGATGACAGCCTGGTATATTAAACTTAAGATCAAAATGTAGTTTTATATTTTTTAATGAAGGTTTCCCAATCCTCTAATAATTTTCCTTTCAGTACCCTTGGGAATTTATGTGCCGATCCTAGTTTGCCTTTGCTCGCCATAAAATCAATGAACGCGTTATCAGGTAATACCTTTACATATACGTCCTTTAAGGCTGCAATACGTTCGGTGCGGTAATCGTCGTTTATTTCTTTCAAATGAAAATCCAAACGCTGCTTGATCTCTTCCTCCGATACGCTGATGTTGGAACCGACATACCACTGGTGTGCAAACAGGGAGCCATGAGGAATACCGGCTACGGCAAACTCATTGATCTCTATTTTAAGATCGTCGGCGGTTAATTTTATAGCACGGCTCATGTTTTCAACCGACAAGTGTTCGCCACACAAGCTTAGGTAATGCTTGGTACGGCCTGTAATAACAATTTCGGCATGTTCAAGGTCGGTAAAGCGAATGGTGTCTCCAATCAAATAACGCCATGCTCCGGCGCATGATGAAAGCAATAAGGCATAATCTTTTCCCAACTCCACGTCCTTAATGGTAAGGGCCGAAGCGTTAGGTTTCATGTTCCCATCCGAATCAAAGTTTTCTTCGGTGAAAGGCACAAACTCATAAAAGATGCCGCTATCCAGCAGCATGCGCATGCCCTGGTCAGGATTGGGCCTTTCCTGGTAAGCAATCAATCCTTCCGATGCCAGGTACGTATCGGAAAAGATCAAAGGAAATTTTGTGAGTTTGGCAATACTTTTCCGGTACGGTTCAATGGAAACACCCGCGTGAACATAAGCCCTGAGGTTTGGCCAAATATCATGAATGGTTTCTACCTGGTAATGCTCAATGACCCGTTCCATTAAAATTTGTACCCAGGCCGGCACGCCAACAATCACACCAATATCCCAGTCCTTAGCGCTTTTTACAATCTCCGCTAACTTGGTTTCCCAGTCTTTGTAGCGCGAGATCTTTTTTCCGGGCTTGTAAAAATGCTGGAACCACACCGGAATGTTGGCAGCTGTAATTCCACTTAAATCGCCTGAATAATGGCTGCCGTTAAAATCCAAAAGCGTGCTGCCGCCAATCATCAACATCCCTTTCGAGAAATGTTCTTTTGGCAGATCGTAATTGGCTTGTGCCACAATTTGCCTCACACTTCCTTTCTTAAAAGACCTGAGCATTTCTTTAGTAACGGGAATATACTTACTGGCAGCTTCCGAAGTTCCGGAGCTTAACGCAAAATATTTGATGTGACCTGGCCAGCAAACATAAGGTTCGCCCTTAATAGCCCTGTACCACCATTCTTTATAAATGCTGCTGTAGTCATACATTTTTACGGTAGACTGAAATCCTTCAATGGGATTTTTTTGCTGCAATAACTTTGTGAAATGAAAATGTTCTCCAAAAGCGGTATGCTCAGCTTTAGCCAATAGTTTCTTAAGCACCTTGGTTTGCTTGGCATAATAGTTAGTGCGCTTGGGAATCCTGTTTCCAAGCTTAACCGCGCCTTTTAATATAGAATCGAATAGGGCCATTTTTAATTACTTGATTAGGCAATGAGTTAATTAGACAATTGTACAATCATTTCTGATTCAATCTTCATTGTCGCATCGTCACATTATCTCATTGTCACATTATTTCAAATACCTGAAATCGTGGTTGTTTTTAATATTTTTTAAGGAGGCCAGGATCAGTTTAATCACGTTCTCTACATCATCTTTATGAACGCTCTCAACTGTGGTATGCATGTAGCGCAACGGCAACGAGATCAATACCGAGGCCACTCCATCGTTACTATAAGCAAACGCATCGGTATCGGTACCGGTGCTCCTGCTTGCTGCCTGGCGCTGGAATTCGATCTTGTTTTTATTGGCGGCGTCAATTACCAGTTTCAATAAGTTATTTTGCACTGCAGGTCCGTAGGAAACTACAGGTCCTTTACCGCACGACAGGTCGCCACTCACAATCTTATTCATCATGGGCGTTTGCGTATCGTGACACACATCGGTAATAATAGCGGCGTTAGGTTTTATTTTATGCGCGATCATTTCAGCGCCACGCAAGCCAATTTCTTCCTGAACGGCATTTACAATGTATAACCCAAAAGGCAATTTCGTTTTGCTTTCTTTTAACAGGCGGGCTACTTCAGCAATCATAAAACCACCTACCCTGTTATCCAATGCCCGGCCAACAAAATAACGGTCGTTCAACACCATAAATTCATCATCGTAAGTTACTACACAACCTACATGAACACCCAGGGCTTCTACTTCCTTATCGCTTTTGCAACCCAGGTCCAAAAATATGTTCTTAAGAGTTGGTGTTTCTTCACGTGCCGCATCGCGCACATGAATGGCCGGCCAGCCGAACACACCCTTTACAATGCCCTTGTCGGTATGAATGTTGACACGCTTTGAAGGAGCGATCTGGTGATCGCTTCCACCATTTTTACGCAGGTAAATAAACCCGTCCTTGGTAATGTAATGCACAAACCATGAGATCTCATCGGCATGGGCTTCAATCACTACCTTGTAGGGAGCATCAGGATTTACCACACCAACTACGGTGCCGTAAGTATCTACAAAATGAGAATCGATATAGGGCTTAATGTAATTCAGCCATAGCTTTTGTCCTTCACTTTCAAAGCCGGTTGGTGAAGGATTGTTGATATAATTTTTTAAAAACGTTAAAGAATTTTCAGTGAAAATGCTCTTATCTTTTTTAGTTGCTTTCTTTGCCATACAGTTCGTTTATATAAGCTTTAAATATATAAAATATTAAGGAATTAAGCGCTGCTTTTCATCATTTTTCGCCCAAATGAAACCCATTGAAACGGAGCTATTTCCGACAAAAAAACTATATTTACAAAATGATGGCAAATTCTGTGATAGAAATTTATACCGATGGCGCCTGTAGCGGAAACCCCGGCCCCGGTGGCTTTGGCATCGTGATGAAGTATAAGGACCAGCGAAAAGAATTATCGCAGGGCTATATCCGCACCACTAATAACCGCATGGAATTGCTTGCCATTATTGTGGCCCTGGAGTGTTTAAAAAAAGAAGGTTCCGATGTTATTGTATACTCCGACAGCAAATATGTGGTTGATTCCATAAACCTTGGTTGGGTACATGGCTGGGTAAAAAAAGGTTTTAAAGACAAGGCCAATCCCGATTTATGGAAACGCTTTTTACTGATCTATAAAAAACACCGTGTAAAATTTATCTGGGTAAAAGGCCATGCCTCCAATGCCGAAAATAACCGTTGCGACGAACTGGCCGTTGCCGCCAGCAAAAACCCCAATCGTTTGATTGATGAGGGTTATGAGGTGGCTAAGAATTTAAATTAGTATCCCTGCCACAAATGAAGCGGGTTATTATTTTTTATATAAAGCCAAATACAAGTACAGAAAATCAGGTATAAAGCAAGAAAAATACTTGTATAATTTAAGGTCTTCTTTAATCTCAGGATCAGGTTCGGATCGCCCTCTTATTTCGTCCAGTAAAAAGTAAAAAACACCAGGATATTCCCTTCCCAGTTAGGCAAAAAACCCGATCTGGTAACAACCTCAGTATGATAAAACCAGTAGAGCTTGTGATTAATAATGACAATAATAAGCCAGATAACAGGAATGAGAAAATAGAGATAAGCGTCTATTTCTATCAGGAATTTAAGCATTTTTAAAATTTCAAAAAGCCCTCCACCTGCAAATCGATCACTTTCTGTGTATCAGCATCGGCAAGGTTTCCCGAAGAATCCAACAAGGTATCAACCCTGCTGATGGGTAATTTGTTATGGTATACATTCACTTTGAGGTAGTTCAAAATATTGGTCAAATGCTCCATGCCACGCAGGTTTCCGGCCCTTCCGGTTGATACACCTACCAAACAAGCCTTATTATCCATCCAAAAACGTGGCGGAATGGCATCCAGGAAAACCTTTAAAATGCCCGCAAAACTACCGTTATACTCAGGCAACACAAAAATAAATTTAGCCTGGTGTTCCACATGGGCCTCAATAATGGACTGCACTTCGGGCGAACGTTTCCCGTACATATCGGTGTGCAAAAATGATCCCGGTAGCGTTTTCAAACTAAATACCTCAGCCTCAACACCCTTGCTTTTTAAAACAGAGAAATAGTAATTAGCCACTTTTTCGGTATTGCTATCAGGCCTGTTTGTTGCCGAAATAATTGTGATTGAGTGCATTATATTATTAACATTTTGGCGAAGTTATGAATTTTACTGTTAAAAACTAAAAACGGATGAAAAGCCCAAATACTTTATATTTACGAGATACAATTAATACCTTTTTACTGGATTTCTACAATGGACATTACTTATTACGGGCATTCATGTTTTGGGGTTGAAATTAATGGAAAACATTTATTGTTCGACCCGTTCATCACCCCAAACGAATTAGCAAAAAATATTAACGCCGAAACGGTTAAAGCAGATTATATTCTTGTTACCCATGGGCACGACGATCATATTGCGGATGCTGTGTCTATTGCCAAACGTACCGGGGCATTGGTAATTTGCAATGCAGAAATTTCCTATTGGCTAAAAAAACAAGGCATCGAAAATGTTCATCCAATGAATATCGGGGGTAAAAAATTATTTGATTTTGGTTCTGTGAAATGTGTCAACGCCATTCACAGCAGCAGTTTGCCCGATGGCTCTTATGGCGGGAACCCCATGGGATTTGTAATTGAAAGCAACGACAAGAACTTTTATTATGCCGGCGATACAGCCCTGACCAGGGATATGAAGCTGATTGGTGATTACCGCCAGATTGATTTTGCCTTTTTGCCCATAGGCGATAATTTTACCATGGGCGTTGATAATGCCATTATTGCTACTGAATTTATTAATTGCAGGGATATTATTGGCATGCATTACGATACCTTTGGCCTTATACAAATTGACAAACCCGAAGCCATTAACCGCTTTAACAGGTCGGGAAAAAAATTAACGCTTATGGAAATAGGTGAAACACTAACTAAATAGATAGAGAGATAGAGAATTAATGAGTTATAGAATCAGGTCCTAAATTCATTAAATCAACCATTCAATAATTCAACAACTAGAAAACATGGGAAAAATAATAGCAATCGCAAATCAGAAAGGTGGAGTTGGAAAAACAACCTCTGCTATTAACCTGGCAGCTTCTTTAGCTGTTTTAGAATATAAAACCTTATTGGTAGATGCTGATCCCCAGGCTAACTCAACATCGGGTGTTGGTATTGAACCAAAGGATGTGAAAGCGGGCTTGTACGAATGCATCATCAACGGCACCCATCCAAAGGAACTGATTATTGAAACAGAAACACCAAACCTGTACCTGTTGCCAACCAATACCGACCTGGTAGCCATTGAGCTCGAAATTGTAAACCTCGATAACAGGGACTACATGATGAAGGCGGCTTTGGATAAAATAAAAGACGCTTACGACTTCATCATTATTGATTGCTGCCCTTCGTTGGGATTAACGGTTATTAACTCTTTAGCCGCCGCCGATAGTGTCATCATTCCGGTACAATGCGAGTACTTTGCTCTGGAAGGCATGGGTAAATTATTGCAAACCATTAAGCTCATCCAGGCGCACATTAATACTAACCTGGATATTGAAGGCGTATTATTGACCATGTACGACCCACGCTTAAAACTAGCCAACCAGGTAGTGGAAGAGGTAAAAATGCATTTCCAGAACATGGTTTTCAATACCATTGTTCAGCGTAATACCAAATTGGCCGAAGCGCCTAGTCACGGAAAAACCATCATTATGCACGATGCCGTTGGAAAAGGATCATTGAACTACCTGAACCTTGCCCGCGAAATTTTACAACGCAACGGCCTCACCAAAATAAGCGATGGCGACCGCACCATGTCGTTCACAGAAGAAGAAACAGAATTTAACGAAGGATAGAAAACAGTTTCAGGTTTAAAGTTTCATGTTGAACAAACCTGAAACAAGAAACAAGAAACTAAAAACTTACAAAAATGAGTACCAACAAAAAACCGGCATTAGGAAGAGGATTAAGTGCATTACTGGAAAATGCCAAAACCGATATTACCACCAAGCAAACCGGCGAGGCTTCACCTGTAGTAGGCTCTATCGCTGTGATTAAAGTAAAGGATATTGAAACCAACCCGTTTCAGCCCCGCACCAATTTTGAAGAGATTGCCCTGCAGGAACTATCTGATTCCATTAAGCAACATGGCATTATACAACCCATTACCGTAAGAAAACTGGGTTATGATAAATACCAGCTTATTTCGGGTGAGCGCCGTTTCAGGGCAACTCAAATGGCAAACCTGGAAGAAATTCCTGCCTACATTCGTGTAGCAAACGATCAGGCCATGCTTGAAATGGGATTGATAGAGAACATTCAACGCGAAGACCTTGATCCAATTGAAATTTCCTTAAGCTACAAACGCCTTATTGAAGAATGTAATATTACACAGGAGCAGCTTGGCGAAAAAGTAAACAAACAACGCAGCACAGTTACTAACTTTTTGCGCCTGTTAAAATTACCGGCTGTCATTCAAAAAGCGGTACGCGATAAGGACATTTCCATGGGCCATGCCCGTGCCCTGTTAAGCATTGAAAATGAAGATAAGCAGCTGGCCATTTATGCCATGGCAGTTGAAAACGAATTATCCGTACGCCAGGTGGAAGAGCTGGCACGCGGCGAAAAATTACAGTTCAAGCCAAAAACCAGCCGTGTAGAAAAACCGTTAACAATAGAAGATAAGCAGATCGCTAAAAAACTGGAAAAAATCTTCAATAAATCGTTCGACTTTAAACGCAACGCAAAAGGCGCTGGCTCTATCAATTTAAGCTTTAGTAACGATAAAGAACTGGAACACATTCTATCTTTTTTTGACATAAATTAACTAACCAGTGGTCACAGCTCATACGCTATTATTAGCTTCGTGACTACATTTGCTAAAGTGAAAACTACTTTATTTTATATTTTACTGTGTTTTACTTTAGCCGGTGGTGCCCTTCATGCCCAGGAAAGCGACTCTTTAAGAAATGAGATCCGCAAAGATTCCATCCGAACAAAGCGTGCGGTAAGGCATGCTATTTATGGCAATGCCCGAAAAGCGACCATCATGAGCGCCATTGTTCCGGGCTTGGGTCAGGTATATAATGGCAAACGATCTCTTTGGAAAGTACCTGTTATTTATGCCGCGCTTGGCGGTATTGGCTATTGGGGAATTACCAACCAGGTAAGGTATAAATACTACAGCGACAACCTGAAATACATTTACGATGAGGACGAATCGACGGTAAACTCCACGCCATATGATGCCAGCCAGCTTATTACCCAAAAAAATTATTACAAAAAATACCGCGACATGGCCATTATGCTGGGCTCACTGGTTTACATCATCAATATCATCGACGCCAACGTAGATGCCCATTTGAAAAAATTTGACGTATCCGATGACCTGAGCCTGCAATTTAAGCCATACACAGGCTTTGACTATAATAACAAACTATTAACCGGCATAAGTATAAAACTAAACTTTAAATAATTTTAAACACACCGTTTCGGAGCAATCAGAATGCACAAAGAAATTTGAATTCTGTGAACTCAAAAACTCTTTTTTCTCTGTGTTGAAAAAATGGAATATGAATATAGCATTATTAGGATACGGTAAAATGGGTAAAGAAATAGAAGCTATTGCTTTACAGAGAGGCCATACTATTGTTTTAAAAGTGGGTAGAGATAATGCCGGTACTTATGCCAATGACCTTAAAAAGGCTGATGTTGCCATTGAATTTAGCACACCTCACACCGTTATCAGCAATATTAAAACATGCTTTGAGGCGCAGGTTCCGGTAGTTATTGGTACAACAGGCTGGTACGATGAGTTTGAAATGGTGCAGGAGCTTTGCCTGCAAAAAAATGCATCCATGTTCCATGCTACAAACTTCAGCCTGGGCGTCAATTTATTCTTTAAGCTCAATACGTATTTAGCAGAGCTAATGAATAAGTACGATTCCTATAATGTGGAAATGGAAGAGGTTCACCATATTCATAAACTGGATAAACCCAGTGGTACCGCTATTTCGCTGGCAAACCAGATCATTGAAAAAAACGACCGTAAAACAAACTGGAGCATTACCGCTAAAGATCCTGAAACACTTTTCATTAAAGATGTGAGGGAAGGTGAAGTTCCAGGGACACACATCATTAAATACACCTCACCGGTAGATGATATTGAGATCATGCACAAGGCCCATAACCGAAAAGGCTTTGCGCTGGGCGCTGTTATTGCCGCTGAGTATATTAACGGTAAAAAAGGTATATTTACCATGAAAGATTTAATTTAAGAACTGATTAAAGATAAAAGATACAGGACAAAAAGACATCTGCCTTTAATTCTGAATCATGTATCTTTCATCAAACATAACCTGAAACAAAAAACTTTAAACTTTAAACAAACATATGGGTAATATTATCTTCCTTATACTTGTCTTAATATCATTTGCAGGCCTCTACAAAATATTTGAAAAAGCCGGATTGCCAGCCTGGAAAGCCTTAATTCCCATTTATAACTTCTGGGTGCTTGGCACTATTATTAACCGCCCGAAATGGTGGGGACTCATTATGATCGTTCCGGGTGTAAACCTGATAATGTATGGTGTATATGGCTTTCACCTGGCACGCGCGTTCAAAAAGCGTATGGACAAAGACCTGTTGCTGGCTTCACTCATGCCTTACCTGTACTTTGCCTATTTAGGTTTTAATAAAGACATTAAATACTTTGGCGTAGCGGATATTAAATCGGAATCGTCTTTTATTAAGAACTGGGCCGATCCTATTATTTTTGCAGTCGTAGCCGCTTCCATTATCCGCGGTTTCTTTTTTGAAGCCTTTACCATTCCAACTTCCTCTTTAGAAAAATCGTTAATGGTAGGCGATTTTTTATTCGTTAATAAACTGTGCTATGGCGCCAAGGTTCCCGAAACCCCTTTATCGTTTCCGTTTGCGCATAATACCTTGCCCTTTACCGAAAGCACCAAATCGTACCTGGAATGGATCAAAATTCCGCATATGCGCTTACCGGGATATTCCAAACCAAAAAACGGTGAAATTGTCGTATTCAATTATCCCGATGGCGATACCATTGTGACTAAATATGCCAGCCACAGCTACTACAATATTATGCGTGGCCAAATCGAGCAGGAACGCGAACAGGACATCAAGATCAATAAAACAGACAGGGGCTATGATTACTACCACCATAAGGTATGGGATGAATTTAATGGGCCGTCCAAACCGTTTGGCTCTGTGGTAAGCCGCCCTATTGACAAAAGGGATCATTATGTAAAACGCTGCGTAGGTATTGCCGGTGATAAGTTGGAGATCAAAGATGGCATTTTATACATTAATGATAAAATGCAGGAAACACCTGAGCATGCGCAGCACCATTATTTTGTAAAGGCCACACAACAGATATTCAATGACGCGGTGCTCGACGATATGGATATTTACGTGGACGAAGCACACATTGTAACTAATTTTAAAGGCGATTATGGTGATACCCTACTTTTATATTCGACCGTAGATGGGACACCTATAAATGCTGATAAAGCGTTTGTCAGAACTTATTTTAATACCTTGTTAAGGGGCGATACCATCTTATACAACATTAACCTTACCAAGGAAAAAGCCGAGAAGGTTAAAACAATGCAAGGCGTGGTTTCTGTAACAAAAGAGAACAAACCAAAGGATTACTACGACTATTCTATTTTCCCTCATAATCCAAAATACAAATGGAATAACGATAATTTTGGGCCTATTACCTTGCCAAGCGAGGGCATGACGGTGAAGATAGATACCGGCAATATTTCCATTTACGAAAAAATGCTCACCACTTACGATGATGGCATTCACCAGGTAAAAAAAGAAGGCGGGCAGGTATTGTACGATGGCAGGCCAATTACGTCCTACACCTTTAAACAAGGTTATTACTGGATGATGGGTGATAACCGTCACAATTCGGCCGATAGCCGCAGCTGGGGTGTTGTACCCTTCGATCACGTTGTTGGTAGGCCCGTGTTTGTATGGTTCAGCATGAAGGACCCGACCAAAAACCCTATCAGTGGTAAATCCGCTTTAGGCTCATTAACCAAAAATTCGCATGACGGAAAATTCCGTTGGGAACGTTTTATGTGTTATGTAGGCGAAGACGGGCTTGTTTCATGGAAAATTCCGGTGGCGATCCTCATACTCCTTGCAATTGGCTACAATTACTGGAAAAAGCGTAAGGATAAAGAAAAGAAACCTGCTAAAAAGGCTAGCTAGCCATATTAAATGCTGAGCATATTTAATGTATCTTTGCCAAAAAATACCTGGCATGGCAACTTTCAGCGATCTTAATTTATCAAAGCAGCTCTTAAGGGCACTGGATGATATTGGCTTTCAAAACCCTACTCCTATCCAGGAAAAAGCATTCCCCATTATCATGTCGGGGCGCGACGCGGTTGGTATTGCCCAAACAGGAACCGGTAAAACCTTTGCCTACCTCTTGCCCATTTTACGCCAGCTCACCTTTTCACAACAACGTCACCCACGTGTGCTCATTGTAGTACCTACCCGTGAGTTAGTAACGCAGGTGATGGATGAAATAAAAAAACTGTCGGCTTATATGACCATGCGCTGCGTTGGTGTATACGGTGGTGGTAACATTAACACCCAAAAACAGGAAGTATATAACGGTGTGGATATTTTAGTAGCTACTCCTGGCAGATTGGTTGACCTGACATTAAGCCGAACCCTGCAATTTAATGCCATCCAGAAATTAGTGATTGATGAAGTGGATGAAATGCTGAACCTCGGTTTCAGACCACAGTTAATGAAGATCCTGGAGATCCTGCCGGAAAAACGCCAGAACCTGATGTTTTCGGCCACCTTAAATGAGGACGTGGAAAAAATGATCGATGATTACTTTTATAACCCTGAATACATTGAACTCATTACACGTGGCACCCCATTGGCCAAAATTATACAGCAAGCTTACCATGTACCCAACTTTTATACAAAAGTAAATTTGCTGGAATATTTGCTGCAAACGGAAAAGAACTTCAATAAGGTGCTACTGTTTGTAAAGAATAAAAAAATTGCCGACGAGATTTACAAAGAGCTCGAAGGCGAATTTTCCGAAGACATTGGCGTGATCCACTCGAACAAATCGCAACCACAGCGTTTTAACGCGGTAAAGCGTTTTGACGAAGGCACTCACCGTTTACTCATTGCTACAGATGTGATTGCGCGGGGGCTTGACCTGAAAGACGTAAGCCATGTCATTAATTTTGACATGCCGGTAAAAGATCCCGCTGCCTATATTCACCGCATAGGAAGAACCGGGCGTGCCGACAAGACCGGTATTGCCCTTAGTTTCATTACCAAAGCCGAACAGGCTATGCAAAAGCAGGTTGAAGCATTGATGAAGAAAAAATTGGAGATGCTTGATATGCCCGATGCGGTTGAAATTACCGATAATTTAACGCAGGACGAAAAACCGGTAACCAGGGATAAAAACCTGAAAAAAATACCAAAACTGGTAGTTCCAACCGGAGCTTTTCATGAGAAAAAAGAGAAGAATAAAAAGGTAAATCTTGGTGGTAAGCGTCGCCAGGAAAACCAACGGCGCATTGCCGAACGAAAAGCGAAGAACCGTCCTTTTTAATGTTGCTTAAGTGCCTAATTTTTTACGGCATTTCCAGATGATGATGACATCCTTTTCGATCTTGTAATCCTTGGCATAGCGCAGGTTTGCCAGTTTGATCTTATCGCTTTCAAGATCGCCGCTCAGCAGCATGGAAGGCGATAGTACCGAACGCTTGATCTCAGGAAGTGATTTATCAGTGATCTTTCCGTAACCAACCCAGGAGGAAAAACCAAACAATACACTAAAGCAATTTAAAAAATAATTGCCTTTGTTTTCCTGCATGAAAAACAGCACGGGGCTAAATAAGATGGCCAGGATGCTTACTGCTATATCAAGCAGGCGCTTGTTGCGCTTGTTGTTTGATTTGGAAATACTGTTCACATCAATCATGTACAGGTCACCTGCCGTATCAATGTTATTGCTGCCAATAATGGAAAGACTTTCTGGAGGCGCAATTTTAAAATCAACACCGCTTGATACCAGTGTGAGCATGTTGTTAATGATGAACTGAGAGCTGATATCCTTGGCGCAAAAAATGATCTCGTTGATCTGGTGCACTTTTATGATCTCATCGATCTGGTTTATCTTTCCAATGTAACTTGGGTTGTGCACGCCATTGATCTCTGCACTCACAAAACCCACAAACGAAGGGTTTGCCTGTGTTTGTTTTAAAAGGACCGACACCCTGTCGAACTCCTTTTCCTCACCAATAATGGCAATGCGCTTTGTTTTAGCCGAGCTCAAGGTGTATGATTTTAATTTCAGCATATGGTATAACAAGCGCATGACAGTGAAACAAACCATGGCCCATACGGTTCCCAAAAGAATTAAAGCCCTTGAAAATCGTAACGATTCGGGCAAAAGCGAATACCCCATTAAGATAAAAACGGTACCTACCAAAGTTCCCCGAATGATTCTTAATAACCTGACGGGCTTATCGTAACCACCGTTAAAATACACCATGATGATCCATACCAGGCTATAAAGCGGGAATGCCACACTTAATAGTTTATGCGAATAGATCTCTACGTCAAAACCGGTGTTTTGCTGATAGATATTTTTGATAATGAATAAGCCAAGCGTAATGAGGCTGAAATCGATAATAGGAACTGTGAAGGCCTTAAAAAAGCGTGACAACAAGGCCAGGCCGGCCTTTAAAAAAATGGCCAGGTGAATGAGCGCGTTGAACCAAAAAGCATTTGAGCCGCTGAAATGCTTTTTCGAAAAAATGGCCATGGCCTTGTAAAAGATCACCACATAGTTAAGGCTGCTCCGCTTGGTGCTCTCTCCTTTATAATGAATGATCTGCGTTTGCGGAAAATAGTAGTTTTTATAGCCTGCCTGGGTAATACGGTAGGAAAGATCAATGTCTTCGCCGTACATAAAAAAGGTTTCATCCAGCAGACCAATCTTATCTAAAACCGATTTGCGGATGAGCATAAAAGCGCCACTCATCACGTCGATCTCGCATAACTCATCTTCGGACAAATAGGATAAATGATAACGCCCGAAACGCCTTGATTTTGGGAAGAACCTTGAAAAGCCAAACATCTTGTAAAATGCCACCCTCGGGGTTGGCAAGCCTCTTTTCGATTCCGGGGCAAAATTCCCCTGCCCGTCGAGCATTTTTACGCCCAGGCCTCCTGCTTCAGGATGCGCGTCCATAAAGGCAAGGATTTTGGTAAAAGTATCTTCCTGCACCACTGTATCGGGGTTTAGCAGGAGTACATATTCGCCTTTCGCAATCCTTAGCGCCTGGTTATTAGCCACCGAAAAACCTGTATTGGTTTTATTGACGATGAGGTTGATTTGCGGAAACTTCTCCTTGATGAGGGTAACCGAGCCATCCACGGAGTTGTTATCCACAACAAACACCTCGCATTCAAAGCTTTCGGAAGCCTTTAATACAGAGAACAAGCACTGCTCAATAAAGTGCTTTACATTGTAGTTTACAATAACAACGGATAGTTTAGTCACAAGCTATAAAGCCCTAAAAATAACAAAATAATACAATAAATGAAGTATTTTAAAAAGTCAATTAACAGATCAAAAAAAAGTAGTAAATTCGCATCCCAATCCGGATTTTTCCGGGTACTGGTCCCGTAGCTCTCACGACGCGTCGTGAGGATAAAGCAACCGGGAAATGAAATAAAACTGGTCCCGTAGCTCAGCTGGATAGAGCAACAGCCTTCTAAGCTGTGGGCCGTTGGTTCGAATCCAACCGGGATCACATTAAACCCTTAAATCGACTGATTTTAAGGGTTTTTTTATGAAACTCTCAAAGAACTATAAATTTTAAAACGCAATTTAATGAGTAAATATTTACTCATTTTTTTAGCACTTAAATTTTTGTTTTTTTCAGATCGGGTGGCATAAATGTGTGTACGTTTTTATAACTACAGCATTATGATCCAAATCTATTTAATCATCAATACCATCTCCTACCTGCTATTTAGCGTATGGTGCCTGTTTAAACCGGCTGCCACTGCCCAATCGTTAGGATACAGTTTTTCAAACAACAGCGGCAGGGTTGAATTTTTAAGTGTTTATACCGGGCTCGAACTGGGCTTTACTGTTTTCTTGGCCTTATGTGCATTGTACCCGGTTTATGAAATGGCTGGCTTGTTGTTTTGCGTTTCCATTTACGGAGGCTTAATGATCCTAAGGCCAATTTCAGCCATTGCCTACGGTAACATCTCTAAGATTACCTGGGTGCTTGGTATCACTGAGTATGTTTTTGGGATCTGGGGAATTATTCTTTTAATCAATCAATAAAAAATAACCATGGCAGAAACAACTCATAAATCAAAACGCGGATGGATCCCTGTAGTTATTGTTATACTGCTGCTTGCTGTGATAGGAACAGGTGCATGGTATTATTTTTTCCGCTCGCCCGAAAAAGAGGAGCATGTTGAAAACATCATTCCTCATATCAATGTAGCCAACATTGAAATTACCGATATTGACGGCGAGCACATCAAATTTTTAATAAAGGCTTCCATTGCCAATACCTTTCCCGTTAATTTAAGTACCAAGCGCATTCAATACCAGGTGTACATTGATACGGCCATGATCGCTGAAAGTTCTTATGAGCAGCCGCTTGAGGTCAAATCATCCGACAGTATTGCCTTTGACATTCCCATGGAAGCTTCGCTGAAACGAATGATCGGCATTTTTAAGGAATTTAAAAAGCAGCATACCGACAGCGCCGATTATAAAATCATAGCGCAGGTATACGTGAATGTTCCTGTAGCAGGCGAACAAAAATTTGATGTGAATATTGTAAAACGGTTCCCCGCCATCCTGCTTCCTGAACTTAAATTAGCGGATACCGATTTTAAAAAGCTTGGCTTCAAAGAATCAGGGATCGACATGTCATTCATTATTGAAAATCCAAACCGCTTTCCCATAAAATTAAAAGATGGAAATGTAAAGGTAAAGTTGGATGAGAGCATCGACTTGGATGCAAAGATAGAGGATATTGAAATTGGGGCAAACAACAGGCAAACCGTACCGGTACATTTCGATCTTAAAACCAACAAACTGGGTAAGGCCATCTGGAAACTGGTATTTAATAAAAAGAACACGCATTTTAATGTGGTATTCACAGCTATGTTAAATACAGAAACCGACATCCTGAGGAATACAAAGCTTTTAATTACCGCCAACGGAACAGTGGACGAAGCGCTCAAAGCCATTAAGGAATCAAAATAACAGGTATTGAATTTGCAGGATTAGGATATAACCATTTAAAACTATACATCATGGAAACTGAAAAAATAGATGCCATTAATTCGGTGATCGTCATTAATCACGATCGTCATGAAGGCTACAAAAGGGCCAGCGAGGATACCAAAGACGAAGAGCTGAAACAATTATTTGCCCACTTTAGTGAACAAAGTGCACGATTTGCTGAAGAATTAAGAAGGTTTGTACCAAATTCGGAAGAACCTGAAAGGGATGAAACTAAAAATACCGGCAAGCTGCACCGTTTGTGGATGGACATGAAGGCAGCGGTTACAGGCAACGAACGCAAGGTTGTATTATCATCCTGCGAGTTTGGTGAAGACCACGCTTTAAAAACTTACCATGAAGCTTTACAACATCCCGAAGAACTGCCTTTAGGCGCATGGGATGTCATGACAAAACACAAAGCTGAAATTCAAAAAAGCCACGATAAGGTAAAAGCCCTAAGGGATATTGAAAAGTAATTTTCAATGCATAAACTAAAAAAGCATCCGCCAGCTGACGGATGCTTTTTTTATTTGTCAGTTCGTCACGACGTGTCGTGCGAACTGACAAGAAATTTTTCACAACCCATTAATGAACCCGATCATTTCTTCCGGCGAGATCACGGTTTCGTGCTGCAGCTTATTAAGAGCCTGTTGCGGCATATAAGGCGAGTCGGCAGTATCGGGTTTTTGGATCGCTATTTTGCCATTAGTCCTTTTTACTTCTTCCAAACCTTTTGAACCATCCGAACTGGCTCCTGACAAGACAATACAGGTTAAATTCTTTCCATAAACCTGTGCTGCCGATTCAAAGGCCACGTCGAGGCTAGGCCGGCTGTAATTTACTTTTTCGGAATAGTCGAGAGAAATAGTCCCATCGGTTTCAAAAAGAATATGGTAATCGGGTGGCGCAATGTATACGACTGATGGTTTTAAGGCTTGCTTATCTTCAATTTCACATACCGCTAATGTGGTGCGGGTAGCAAGCAAATCGGACAAAATAGAATCGCTGGTGTTTTTACGGTGCAGAACAATGACAATCGCAAAATCCAGATCGCTTTTAATATATGGAAACAATTTAAGAAGCACATTCAGGCTTCCTGCAGAACCACCAATAACAAGCAGTTTTAAATGAGCTGTTATTTTATCTTCTTCCATATTTTTTCTTTGCCAACCTGTTTATAGTTTGAATGGATAGCGGAAAATTTAATGGTTTCTTTCGAACCAAGCGCCAGGTATGACAGAAAGCCCATGCTTTTATCGAACAATAAAAAAACCCTATCCTGTAATTGCTTATCAAAATAAATGAGCACATTACGGCATACCACTAAATGAAACTCATTGAAGGAACTATCGGAAACAAGATTATGAGCCGAGAACACCATTTGCTTTGTGAGCTCTTCATCGAACTTAGCCCCATTATGATTGGCACTGTAATAGGAAGAAAAGTCGGCCCGGCCACCGGAAGCAATGTAATTTTCCGAATACTGTTTCATATTTGCCAGGGGAAAGATTCCGGCGCGGGCTTTTTCCAACACATCCGGGTTTATGTCTGTGGCATAAATAATGGAACGCGACAGCAAATTAGCTTCTTTCAGCAAAATAGCCATGGAATATACTTCTTCTCCCGTTGAACAGCCGGCGTGCCAAATCCTGATGTGAGGATAAGTACCAAGCTTTGGCAGGATCTCCTGCCGCAAAGAAAGGTAAAAGGAAGGGTCACGAAACATCTCTGTGACATTCACGGTAATTTCCTCTACAAAACGCTTGAAATAAACCTCATCGTTCTTAATTTTATAGCGAAACTCGGCAAAGCTGGGAAATTTATCAAGACTATAAATTCTGTCAAGACGTCTTTTTAATGAAGCTCTTGAATAACCGGTAAAATCATACCCATAAACTTCAAACACATCGTTTACCAGGATATCTATATTATCGTTTTCAATCATTTGTTAAATACTCATTCATGGCGGACAATAACTTATCCACATCTATTGGTTTCGCAATGTAAGCATTTGCCCCGGCCTCAATGCATTTTTCCTTATCGCCAACCATGGCCTGTGCCGTAACCGCAATAACGGGTTTAGAGGCTATAGCGGAATTATTCCTGATAAGTCCCAGGGCTTCATAACCATCCATATCGGGCAACATCATATCCAATAATACAATTTTAATGCCCTCGTCCCGTTTCAGCAGTTCAATTCCTTCTCTTGCCGACAAGGTAGAGATGCACTGAAATCCTTTTGCCTTGAGGGTTGCAGCAAGGGCAAAAATATTTCTCGGATCGTCATCTATAATTAATATTTTGTGACTCATGGTTCTCTAATTTTTTTCGTACAACCAAACCCTTAACAACGACAACAGCTGGTCAACATCTACCGGTTTTGTAATATAATCGGATGCGCCCGCGTTGATGCATTTTTCCCTGTCGCCAGTCATGGCTTTTGCGGTAACAGCAATAACGGGTAATTTTTTCCATACAGCATTGGCGCGAATCTGCCTGGCAGTTTCATAACCATCCATTTCGGGCATCATCATATCCAGCAGCACAACATCTATTTGCGGGTTTGTTTTTAATTTATGCAATGCTTCTTTACCGTCAACTGCCGTCACAATATTCATTTTCAAAGATTCCAGGGCTTTGGAAAGTGAGAAGATGTTCCTCACATCATCGTCTACCACCAACACCGTTTTATTATTTAACACATCATTCAACGCGCCCATTTTTTTATGTTTAGCGTCGCCAGGAGTTGTTTTTTTCTTTTCTTCCACTACATGCAAAAACAACGACACTTCATCCAGCATCCGTTGGTATGAATGGGCCGTTTTCACAACAATCGAATCGGCGTATTGTTTTATGCGTTGTTCTTCGGCCTGTGATAAGCTTTTACCAGTGAAAATGATGATCGGCAAATTCTCAAAGCCCCGATTTTTCTTTGCTTCCTCAAGCAGTTGATACGATTTTTGATCGGGAATACCCATGTCAAGGATCACACAGTTTATTCCTTCTTTTTTAAGCGCCTCCATGCCATCGTTTATCGTATTTTTTACTTCCGAAGTAATGTCGAAGGTTTCGAGGAAATAAGCCAGTGCTTTGGCATGTTTGGCATTATCTTCCACAATGAGCACTTTTTTGGATTCGTTATTTAACACATACTCTATCTTTTTAAACACTTCCTGCATTTGCTCGTGCGCAAAAGGCTTGTTGATGAAATCGACCGCGCCTTTCAAAAGACTTTCTTTTTTCACCATGTACGACGACATCATGTGTACAGGAATATGGCGCGTGAAACGGTCTGCTTTCAATTCGTCCATCACTTCCCAGCCACTTTTTACCGGAAGCTGCACATCCAGCAGAATCCCTATCGGCATGTATTTACGGGCATAGATCAGGCCTTCATCACCACGCACAGCAACAATGGCTTTGTAGCCTTTTGTATTGGCAAACTGTAGTAATGATTTCGCAAAATTTGTGTCATCCTCTATAATCAGTATGACCTTGTCTTTAGGCTTTAGGGAGTTCCTGTCATCCTTAATGCTTGCAGGAATGATATTGGCAATGTACTTGCTATCGGCATCTTTGTCTTGAATAGGGGCTTGCTCATACTCGCTTTCCAGATCCGCCATAGAAGAAGCTTCAGGCTCAAATCCTGCAATATCAATACTTCTTTTTAATGGCACTCTTAAAATAAATTCGCTGCCCTGGTTCACACTACTGGTTAAGTGCATATCGCCGCCAAGCAGCTTGGTAAGCTCACGGCTAATGGACAAACCAAGACCCGTACCTCCGAATTTACGCTTGGTTGATCCGTCGGCCTGCTGAAAGGCTTCAAAAATGAGTTGTTGTTTTTCTTTAGGAATACCAATTCCTGTGTCTTTTACAATAAAGCAAAGCAAGGCATCATTTGACGGGCATACTTTAATGTCAAGGGCTACGCTACCGCTATTGGTAAATTTAAGTGCATTGGATAGCAGGTTTTTAATGATCTGTTCCAACCTTACCTTATCGGTTTCAAGTACTTCGGGTACCTGCGGATCAACGGTTACCTGAAATTCAAGGTTTTTATTTTTTGCAACCGGTACAAACAAGGCATTCATATCTTCCACAATTTCTGCAACAGGCACGTCCAGGTATTCGAGCTGCATTTTACCGGCTTCTATTTTCGACAGGTCAAGGATTTCGTCAATGAGACCAAGTAAGCCATTACCGCTACTCTGGATCACTTTGGCGTATTCGATCTGATCGTCACTTAAGTTCTTTTCATTATTCTCGGATAATAAACGGCTCAGCAATAAAATGGAGTTCAACGGTGTACGCAGCTCATGCGACATGTTTGCCAGGAACTCGGATTTATATTTTGTGGAAAGTTCCAGCTCATCCGCTTTTTTTCGGATGTCGGTATTACGTTCTTCCAGTAAGATGGTACGCTCTTCCAGCTCTTCATTGGTTTGCTGCAGTTCTTCCTGCTGCACTTTCAATTCTTCTTCCGAAGCCTGTAGCTGCTGCGATTGCGCTTCCAATTCACTGTTCAGGTTCTCCAGCTCCGAATGCTGAGTTTGCAATTCTTCGGCCTGGGCCTGGGTTTCTTCAAGCAGCTCCTGGAGCTTGGCATAGCTTAAAGCCGCATTAATACCAATAGCAATGGACTCTGTATTGTTTTCAAGCAGCTCAACAGCAATTTCCTCAGGTTTATGCAGGAAGCCAAGTTCCATTACGCCAATGGTCTCATTTTCGAACACCAAAGGCACGATAATAACTGATACCGGTAATGTATTTCCCACAGATGAGCTGATGAGAAAATCGGAAGGAAGCTCTGTCACCACACTTATTTTTTTATTTTTTGCTGCCTGTCCCATCAAACCATCTCCCAGCATAAATTGTTTTGGCGCATTGGAAATGGAATAGGAAGACGAAAGTGCGAACAGTCCTGTATTGTTAATGTAAAATGTGGCAATAGGTGCATGGAGGTAAGTGGTAATGCAGGACAACAAATTTTCAGTGAGCTGTTTAATATCACGTTCCCCTCTTATGGCATCAGCTATTTTTACCGAACCTTCCTGCAACCAGGCCTTATTTTCAAGGGTCGTAAAATTAGTACCGAGGGATATGGCCATTTTATTGAGCGCTTTTGATATCCGTCCAAGGTCATCGTCCTTGCTATCCGTACTTCTTGCATTATAATCTCCCTCCGCTACTTTTTGCGTTACTCCTTCCATAACCGTAATGCGATTGGAGGTTTCGATGTATTTTTCCTCATCTTCTTTTTGTTTCCTGAGCCGTTCTTCCATATCGCGTTTAATCTTAATATAGGAAAACACCGTAATGAGTATGGATAACAAAGCAGCCGAAACAACCAGTATGGGCGTGTAAACCACATAAGTATCCTGTTGTTCTGTTCTTATGCTTAGCAAACGCTTTTCCTCTCCTTTTATCCTCTCAACCACCTGCCTCAGGCTATCCATGATCTTCTTCCCTCTCATCATTTCATCGTACCTGGTTGCCGTATCAAGAATACCGGTTCTGTATTTAGCATTGATCCTAATCACTTTCTCCATTTGCTCAAAGCGGTCATCAATAAACACTTTAGCAGCATCAACATTTTTTTGCTGCACGGGGTTATCAAGGGTCATTGATTTTACGTTGTTGTAAACCGCCTCTACTTTTTCATGTGCCGCATTATATGGCTCTAAAAAAACGGGGTTTAGGGTAATCATGTAACCTCGCTGTCCCGTTTCGGCATCTTTCATATAGGAAATCAGGTTCTCGGCTTCAATCAATACTTCGTTGGTATGGTTCACCATCACGGAGCTGTCAACAAGTTCCTTTGTGCTGTATAAAGAGCTTACAAGGCTAATGATGAGCAGTACTGTGGAAACTAAAAATACAATTTGCAGGTTCCTGATAACAGAGTTGGTTGTTTGGTTTGGCATATGTTATTTGCTTAATGATGAGTGATTGGCAATACCAGTATAAAGCTGGCGCCTTCATTTTCTTTGCTCCTTGCAGTGATGATACCGTTATGTTTTTCTACGATCTTCCTGGCAATGGCCAGGCCTATCCCCGTCCCTTCATAATCTGTTCGGGAATGCAGCCGCTGAAAAATGACAAATAATTTATCGAGGTACTTTTCATTGAACCCTATTCCGTTATCCGAAAAAATGATCCGGTAATAATTCCCTGTTTCCGAAAGGGGGCTGTCAAACTCTTTATCCATGACCCGCTCGGCAGAAACGGAGATGACCGGCAGCATGGTTGCTTTTGAGAATTTTAAGGCGTTGCTTATCAGGTTCTGGAAGATTTGTCGCATCTGGCTGGGCACAGCGTCAATTACCGGCAAAGGGCCGTAGTTGATGCTCGCTTTTTTTTCGGAAATGATGTATTCAAAGTCCGATATCACTTCTTTCAATAACACCGTGAGGTCGGTTGGCTTAAACAACGAAGAAACCGATAGCCTGGAATAATCGAGAAGATCGTTTATAAGGTCGGACATGCGCTCCGATGAATGAATGCTTTTTTCAAGGAACTTTATGCCTTCAGGGTCGTCGGTAAGGTATTTGTCCTTTACCAGGTTATTAAAGGTTTGTATCTTTCTTAAAGGCTCTTTCAAATCGTGTGAAACCACCCAGGAGAATTGTTGCAGTTCGTGATTGGAAGTTTCAAGCAATTCGTTTTTTTCCTTCAGCTTCCTGGTGCGTTCTTCAACTTTTACTTCCAGTAAATGATTAATGGATTTTTGTTCGTCAATATCCGTAAAGGTCCCAACCCATTTAATAATATGTTCATTTTGTATAACAGGGATGATCCTTAAGATCATGTAACGGAATTTATGTGTGGATAGCTGTTTTATCCTGATCTCACGGATGTATTCTTCTCCCCGTTCAAAGCTCGACGTCCAGTCTTTACAAGAATTTTCATCATCCGGATGAACGGTTGGAAAAATATCTTTATCAGGAGAATACTCATACCAATGCTGATTGACATATTCCGTTTTTCCTTCGGCATTAATGGCAAATGTAATGATGGGCAGCGATTCCATGACAGAATGTAATTCTTTTACCCTTGCATCGAGCCTGTCCTCTGTACGTTTCCTGATCTCGATCTCCTGTTTTAAAGAATCCTGCATTCGTTTAAGTTCCCTGTTTTGTTCCGAAAGCTTATAGAATGTTTTTACTTTCAGGAGCATGATATCAGGATCAACGGGTTTTGTGACATAATCAATGCCACCCGAAGCATAACCCTGGGTAATGAACTTTTTATCGGTACTTACCGCCGAAAGAAATATGATAGGAATATCCTTTGCTTTATTAAAGCCCAAAAGAGCCTCGGCAACTTCAAAACCATCCATGCCGGGCATTTGAACATCAAGAATAATTAAGGAATAGGTATGATTAAGGATTTTTTTTAAAGCTTCTTCACCCGAAGCCGCTGTATCAACCGAAAAGTTATGAAGCGTGAGCAAACCTTTAAGAGAAATAATGTTTTCAGGCTTGTCGTCAACTATTAATATCATGGAGCTAAAGGGTAACCGGACCCTGTGATAATTATATTTAAAATTCTAATATAACCAATTCCATTAAATATTGTTGAAAGGGAAAACCCTTACTAAAATTTCATGCCAGTGTAACTAGCTGGAAATTAAATAATTAAAATTGAAAAATTATAGCAGATCACAGTACCAAAACCCATAATTGGCTGGCTTTTCAGCCTCATCAGCCACACAATCATACGTTGTGCTTTGTGGTTGTTTTGGAGCCGGATAGGTACGGTAAACAATTTCTCCTCTATTAAAGGCAATGGGTTGTTTAAAATTTGGTCCATCAAAAACAAACGTGTGAAACTCACCATGCTCACCACAAGGATCGACATTTGCCGGCAGGTCATTTAAAAAATCATGATCAATGACCCTCCCTACAAAACTTTGATCGAGGTATTTTTCGTTAACACACGTTGTAATGGTTTTAAAGCCAAGATCTATAAATTCACGGATCAATTCTGTTGTTGATTTTTTCCATAACGGAAAAATCCCCTTCATTTCCAGTTGTGCTAACTTATTCTCTCTGTATGCCCTGAGGTCTTCTAAAAAAATATCGCCGAATACCGAAATGTTTACACCCTCCTTTTTCAATTTTAGTAATGCGTCATTCATCACCTGTTCATAGGATTCCATGGTAGGCGATTCGGGCATGAGTATTTTTATGGAAGGCAATCCCAGCGATGCCGCTTGTTTATCCAGCAGTTCAACTCTTACACCATGCATTGAGATCCGGTTGTATTCGGCATTTACAGTGGTGAGCAAGCCGGTAATATCATGCTGCCCTGCTTCCTGCAGCTTATACAAACACAGCGCCGAGTCTTTGCCGCCACTCCAGTTAAAGATCACTTTTTCTTTTTGCATACCGGTCTAAATGTAGCTTTTTCTGTTGATATTTTCAGACAGGGGCTTTTTAACGTAAGTAATTTTTTTTGGTTACATGAATTCTTAAACAAAGAATTGTTTTAAACTTAATTGGTAAAAAAGCTAACTTTTTAAAAACAGCATCGTAAACACAGGCAACAAAACTAAACATACCTGAAACCTTTTCTGATCCTAATTACAGGAAAGGCTGGTCGAAAAAGAAGAACCCGAGCCCATTCAATTTTTAAAACAATAAAATTCAATTAACATGAAACATATTTTAACTTATTTAAAACTCAGCGACTATGAAAACCAAGGTACTATTAACCGCATTATTGGCACTTACCATTCAGGTAATGGCACAAGGCCAAACTCCCGCCAACCTGGCAATTAAAAACTACGAAACATTTTTTGCCGGCAATCTTCAAAAATTATCACTTAGCGCCGACGAACAAACGCAATGGCAAAAAGCCGAAAACACAGATGAAATACTGAAACAGGCAGATGAGTTGAGCGCTAAAGCAAAAGCACTACGCGAAGAAGCCGCAAAACTGGAACAACAAGCGCTTGTTAAAAAAATAATCGCGTCAGAAATTAACGGCAAAATAAACCATACACAATTTGTACTTAATAAAGAGCGTGCCGACTCGCTATACCAAAATTCAAGCCTAAATAGCAAAGATCAGATTAACAGCTTAATGATAAATGCGGACCGCGAACAAAAAATAGCAAAAGAAATGAGGGAAGAAGCTTATTCGTGGACCAATAATGCCGCCCGCTTAGGGACTTTAAGTAATGCCGAAGAAAAAGAAACCCTTTCCCTTAATAAATTAGCCGAAGCCGTCACACTCCTCAAAAACGTCAAACGTTACAACGGCGCAACCCCATCGCACTTAAGAACCACCCCTGTTGTGCTGGGCTATACTAAAACCATCAATTAGTATTTCAAAAGGGTTATTCAATAAAAAAGCCTTCCGCCAGCTGGCGGAAGGCTTTTTACTTTTTATGTTTTATCCTAGTAAGCTGTTTTAAGTTCTACCCTTCTGTTTTGGGCGCGGCCTGAAGCTTTTTTATTATCAGCCACCGGGCGGGTTTCGCCATAACCAATAGCCGTTAAGCGTGCAGCGGAAACACCTTTCGAGATCAGGTATTCTCTAACCGATTCCGTTCTTCTTTGTGACAACTCCATGTTGTAAGCATCCTCGCCAACATTATCGGTATGCCCTTCAATGGTAAGGTTAGCCGCTTCATAACGTTGTAAGATGGTAGCAAGGTCATCGAGCTGAGCATGTGAGCTTAATTTTAATTTAGCACTGTTGGTTTCAAAGAAGATTTTGCTCGCGATCAATGTAATTCTTCTCACATCTTCTTTCGCCATTTCAGGGCAACCTTTATTTTCAATGGTTCCTTTTACGGTAGGGCAACGGTCGGTTAAGTCTGATACACCATCGCCATCGGTATCAGGGCAACCTTTCAGGGCTATTGGTCCGGCAAGGTCAGGACAAAGATCTTCTTCGTTTACAATACCATCCTTATCATTATCCAGTTCGCAACCGGTTGCATCTACTTTGTAGTTTGCTTTAGTACCAGGGCATTTATCATCAATATCGGCTACGCCATCCTTATCTGAATCGGGACAACCTTTAAATTCTGTCGGGCCAAACACATCAGGGCAACGGTCATCCTTATCGGCTATGCCATCCATGTCTTTATCAGGACAACCTTTTAAAGAGGAGACACCGGCCAGTTCAGGACAATCATCCACATAATCTGCCACACCATCACCGTCCTTATCAATAGGGCAACCTTTTTTGTCTACCATCACACCGGTTGGCGTATTTGGGCATTGGTCATCTTTATCAGACACACCATCCTTATCCGCATCTTTCTTTTTACCGATATTAAACGTTAAACCTGCTGTATGATACAGATAGCCATCGTTAGCATCTCCCGTTTCAAAATCAATGTCATCGGCCGTAGTGTACATAAACGATTCCTGGAGCTGCAGGGAAATAACAGGCGTTAAACGAATGTTTAAACCACCGCCAAAAGACGGTAACGCATAATCATAACGTTCATCGTCTACCGTTTGGTAATCTTCATGCATGATACCGCCAACACCTGCATACAGATACGGACGTAATACATAACGTGAGCTTAAAATATTATAACGCAATACCAGGTTTGCCGTATTAAGGCGCGTTAAAAAACGGTTTTGGTCGCCCGGCATGCTCCATGGGCTTGTTGGTTCAATATTTCCTACTTCACCGCGCGTTAAAAATAAAGACACGTCGAAATGTTTACTTAAATAACGCGATGCTGAAACGCTGGCAAAGCCATAAGCTGCCTGGCCTTCATTATAAAACCCCTGTCCGCGGTCGCCGTTATATTGTGTAATGCCTCCGTGTAATCCTATGTTCCACTTTCGGTCTTCTGTTTGTGCGTTTGTTATGCAGGCCATTAGCAAGCCAGCGCATAAGAGTACTATTTTTTTCATAATGATTTTTATTAGTTCATCATGATAATGAGAATGCCATGCCAATACAAATTTCCAACAGAATTAGCGGTATTCAGGCAATGCAGCTACCCATTTTGAGGAATTTTGTGCACATCCTACTTAATATTCTGATAAAAAAATTAAAAATTATAATAAATTTACAAGCACATATTTAAAATAATTTCCATGCAAAAAATTTTAATCACCGGATCAAACGGGCTCCTGGGGCAAAAACTGGTTTACAAGTTAAAAGACAAAGCTAACGTTCAGTGTATTGCAACTGCCAGGGGCGAGAACCGCTTGGTGAATAAAGAAGGGTATGAATATGCGGCACTTGATATTACTAATTATGATACTGTAGAATCAGTTTTTACAAAGTACCTGCCCGATGTGATTATTAATACCGCGGCAATGACCAATGTAGACGCTTGTGAAACCGATAAGGAAAATTGCTGGCTGATGAATGTAACGGCTGTTGAGAACCAGGTGCGGGTTTTGGAAACCTTGTCAGGAAAAAATCCTGCCTATAAACCGCATTTCATTCATCTCTCTACCGATTTTATTTTTGACGGTACACACGGACCCCTGGATGAAAATGAAACACCAAACCCCTTGAGCTATTATGCCGAAAGTAAACTGGCTGCCGAAAAAATAGTTCAGGCTTCGTCGCTGCACTGGGCAATGGCTCGCACCGTATTAGTGTATGGCATTGTGGATAACATGAGCCGCAGCAATATTGTGCTTTGGGTAAAACAAAACCTGGAACAGGGAAAAACGATCAACGTAGTCGACGATCAGTATCGTACCCCGACATTGGCCGAGGACCTGGCGGATGGATGTATTTTGATTGCTGAGAAAAAAGCAAGTGGCATTTATAATATTTCAGGAAAGGACTTTTTAAATATTTTGGAAGTGGCGCATTTAGTAGCCGATTATTATAAACTGGATAAATCGCTTATTAAACCATCCAAATCGGCTGACATTAAACAACCTGCCAAACGTCCGCCAATTACAGGTTTTATTATTGATAAAGCAAAACGCGACCTGGGTTATGATCCTCACAGTTTTACGGAAGGGATCAGGTTCCTGGAAGAGCAGTTGAAAAAAATGGGTGTTTAAGATCATGTGGCTTCGAGAGCCTCAGCCACCGAATTGGGGAGTCTCAATCACCACTTGCATTTGCAGCTTGGCGACATATACACTTTAGCCTTAGGGAGCATATTTTGTATGGATGTTTGAACCTCATCACTAATGAGGATATTACGCAGGTCGAGCACACGTAATGATTTTAAACTTGCAAAACTTGATGGATACTCATTAAAATTATTGCTCCAAAGGTCGAGGTACTCCAGCTTTTCTAAATTTCCTATTTGCAGCGGCAGGTATTCAAGATCATTCTGGTTCAGGTTAAGATAGGTTAAATTAGTCAGCTTACCAATTTCTTTGGGCAATCGTTGCAACCCGGTTTTGCTGCAGGCAAAATACTGCAGGTCGGTCAATGTGCCAATACTATCAGGAAGTTCTGCAATGGAATTCTTGCTGATATCGAGGTATTGTAAATGTTTAAATTTCAGAATATCCTTCGGGAAGGATTTAAGATGCTGTTTTCTTAATACCAGCTTAATCACCGCGTCGGGATTTTTTAAGGCTTCCTGTAAATTGGTATGGCCTGTTAAAGTATCCAGGGTCAAAGAATCCAACAATTCAGCGGGCTTTTTTTGCAAGGCCAACGCGCACTCCATTTTTTTTGAAGCCGGTATCTGCGCACTTACCCAGAAAGAACCGAGTAAAAGCAGTAAACCAAACGTTATTTTAAAACTATGTTTATACATTACTACAGGCAATTTTATCATTCGCTAAAGCATGTTTCAGTTCCTCTAAGTTAGCAAATTTTTCTTCATTCCTGATCCATTTTATAAATTCCACCCTTATGGCCTCACCATAGATCTCTTTATCAAAATCAAAGATATTCACTTCAATCTTGATGGTATTATCGGTATCGGTTGTAGGATTAAGCCCCACATTCAACATGCCTTTGTAGCGTTTGTTCTCAACTATCACATTTACGGCGTAAACCCCAATTTTAGGGATGAGCTTGTCCTTATCTTCCACAAAAATGTTAGCTGTTGGGTAGCCTATGGTGCGGCCCAGTTGCTTGCCCTTTACCACAATACCGCTTACAAAAAACGGGTAGCCCAAAAACTCATTAGCCGTTACCACATCGCCCTCATCAATGGCCCGACGAATACGCGTACTGCTTACATTCAACTGGTTAATTTCCTGGGCGGGAATTTCCTCCACTTTAAAGTTATAGGTTGATGACAGTTGTTTAAGCGTTTCGATGTTTCCCTCACGGTTGCTGCCAAAGCGGTGATCGTAACCAATGACCAGGGTCTCTGTTTTTAAGCCTTTGGCAATAATTTCCGATACGTAATCGGCCGCCTGCATTTGGGCAAATTCCTTTGTAAAAGGAAAAACCAGCACATGGTCGATGCCAAATTGCTGAAGCAGCTCACATTTCTCCTGTGTAGTGGTAATTAATTTCAGGTCGGTTTGGTCGGGAAACAACACCTTGCGGGGATGCGGGTCAAAGGTAAACAAAACAGTTTCGCCGCCTTGCCTCTTTTTTAGCTCCACCAAACGCTTAATGATTTTTTGATGCCCCAGGTGCACCCCATCAAATGTTCCTATAGTGACAATAGAGTGTTTAAGGCTTGTTAGTTCTGATATATGATGGAAAACATTCATAGCTTATGCCGCAAAGATAACAAACTGTTTATATTTTCTATACCCTTATCCCTATTACGGTTACATCATCTATCTGCTCCAGGTTACCCACCCAATGATTGAATGCAGTTTCTAATAACTGCTTTTGCTCATCCATTGGCAAATGAGCATTGGCTATTATCTGTGCCCGCAGGTTTTTTATCATGAACTTTTTGCCCTTTTCTCCACCAAACTGATCTGGGAAACCATCCGTGAGTGTATAAACAACATCGCCTTTTTGTAAATCCATGACAGATAATGTAAAAGGAACATGTTGTTTATCATGTTTCCCCACTGGCATTTTGTCGGGCTTAATTTCTATGAGCTCCGGTGAGTGAGCGGAGTCGAAACCAGTTCTTACAAGCCACACCGGATTATTTGCTGCAGCTGCAAATAATTTCATGTTCTTAAAATCAAATGCCAACAAACTACAATCCATTCCATCTTTACCGCCCTCTTCACTACCGTCTTTCTTCAGGCGTTCAATAATTTTTTCGCGTGTAGCGTTTAAAATTTCTGCCGGATTGGAGTAATGCTCTATGGCTTTTTCGAGACTTGAAATGTTCAATAAACTCATAATGGCACCCGGCACACCATGGCCTGTACTATCTGCGGTAGCTAAATAAAATAATTCCTTGTTTCTGGTTTCTGGTTCATGATTTTGTAAACCAGGAACTTTGAACCCTGAACCTGAAACCTCTGCAGCCCAATAAAAATCGCCACTTACAACATCTTTGGGTTTAAATAAAATGAAATAATCTGAAGCGCCAACGCCAACTTCTTTTTCACTGTAATTTTCGGTTCCTTGTAAACCGGCATTACCTGGCATATAACCTTTACGCAAATGCCGGTCCAGCAATTCTTTGCTTGCCAAAAAGCTACGTTGTATGCGCTCAGCGTAGTTAATACTGTCTGTAATTTCCCTGTGCTTTTCCTCTACTTCCTTTTTTTGCAAAGCAATAATTTTACTTTGTTTTTGTGTAACACGAAAGCGGTTAAACATAAAGCCCGCAAACACCAGGACCAGAGCCAGGCCTCCATATAAAAACCAGCGCTGTTTTTTTTCCTGCTCAAACTTAAGGGCATTTAACTTTCGTTCTTCTTCCACCTTCAGGCTATCGGCTGTTTGTTGTTTATCAAATTCATACTGCATTTGCTGTTTTACATTGGCTTTGGCATTTTCCAGGCTCTGCAAACTATCGCGCATTTGTATGTATAGTTTGTAATTTTCGAGGGCCAAATTTCCATTGCCTTGTTTTAGATATACATTGTACAGGATTAGCGCCGCATCTTTAATCTTTTCGGGAAAACCAATTTCACGGCTAAGTTTCAGGCCTTTGTTTAAGTATTCCAACGATTTTGAATAGGCTTTATTATTGAAATAAATCTCACCCATAATGGCATAAGAAGTACTTAATCCTGCTTTATCGTTAATTTGCTCCCTGATTAAAATAGCCTTTTTGGTATACTGCTCTGCCAATTCCCATTTTTGTTGTTTGGTATACAGAATCCCAATGTTGCTAAAAGAATAAGCCAGGCTGCTTTTATCCTTTAACCGTTCGTTTAGCTGTAATGCTTTTTGCTGAATTTGTAATGCCTTCGATAAATCACCCAGATCCCTGTAACAAACGCCAATGGTCATAAGAGTAGCCGAAATGTTAATCGAATCCTTTAGCTCCTCGTACAATTTCAGGCTTAACTCACAACATTTTATTGCTTCAGCTAAATTATTCATTGCGTAATTGGTTTTAGCAATTCCCCTGTTTGATGCCGCAATTCCTTTCTTATAATTTATTTCAGCCGATCTCTGGGACGTTTTATTGAAAAGATCTACCGCTTTATGTATGTCGCCCTTATTGGCAACTGCAAATCCAACTTTTATAAGCGAATCTATTTGCTTTATGTTAACACTGTCAACCTGGGCCTGAGCAAAACTAAAAAAGCACAGTATGCCAATTATCATGCAACATACAGCGGTTTTGTTTATCGTACTATTTTGTTTTTTCAAGGGGGGCATCTTCAGAGATCAAAACACTTTTACGCTACCGTTTTTGATGATATAATCCACGCCATTGATACTGAATTTTTTTCCGGCGCTTTGTTGCATCAGGTCAGTAATATCCTGCTCAATGGTATGCACCGAACCCTTTGTTTTATATGCAATATTCAGGTAATCTTCATTAATTTCCATGCCTTCCACCACACCGCATAAAATAACCCGCACCGGCACTTTAATACGGGCCAGCATTTTTATATCACGGGCTTTGGCCCAGTTATCGGCAATAAGAACAACATCATCCACCTTGCCGCTTTTATTTAATCCGTATATAATAGCCTCAATAGGATTTTCGGGTGCATCGCCACCCTGTCCTTTTCGTATGGTCAGTTCCATAGTAGAGATCAGTTCATCAACTGTTTTGGCCCTGCAATGGTACACACCGCCTGTTGCGCCTATTTTTTTTTCATCATCTTTCTTTTTGTCGCCGTCGTTAAAGAATACAAAATGCTGGCTGGTGGTGTCTTTTAAAAAATGGAGTTTTAGCCAGGTACTTACCTGCTGCCCGTATGGGTACATGCTACCGGTTAAATCGGCTACAATCAACTTGTTCTTCCAGGTTTTATTTCGTTTGAGCACATTAAATATCACATTATTAGCGGTATCGGCTATGTTTGGCTGCAAATTGGTCTCGGTTTCCGTGCTCCGGCTTTCAAAGGAGAATACGCCTTTTTTATCGTACACTTTGTAATAGCCATTGAGGTTGCCTTTTTTGTAATTGCCTTCGGCTTTAATATTGCCATTGGGATAATAGGAAAGTTCCAGCCCATCCTTAACCCCATTTTTAAAGGTCTCAAAAAAATCTTTTTTACACTTTTTAGAATAGTAGATCGATGGTCCATCAAGCATCCCGTCCTTATAATACGCTTCCTGTTCCACACAATCCGGCTCATCAAACCATTTAATTTCGAGGCCCTGTTTTTTATTGTTAGTATAAATAACTTCGCTTTTTAAATCGCCATTAGCCCAAAATTCTTTCCATACGCCTTGTTTAAGACTGTCCTTATCAATAATGTTAATGGTATCCTTTTCATATACCTTATAACTAATTATGGATTGGGCCTTTGACAGGTGCCCCAAGAGCATGCAATAAATAAAGGTGATAAGTATAAGTGAATGGTTTTTCAATACCCTAAAATTGCTTAAATTTGCCTTAATTATCAAATTATTATGCTAGAAAGAATAAACAGTTTGTTGGCAGAAGTGGAAGAGTTTGCTGCACAAAGTAAAGAACAGGTGGAAGAGTACAGAATTAAATGGCTGAGCAAAAAAGGCCAGGTAACTTCCTTATTTGATGATTTTAAAACAGTAGCTCCTGAAATAAAACGTGAAGTTGGACAAAAGCTGAATGAGCTAAAAAATAAGGCCCAGGAAAAGATCAATGAGCTGAAGGAAAAATACGAAAATGAATCGGATAAAGGTGCCGCTATCCATTTGGACCTTACCATCCCATCCGACCCAAGCGTCCAGCTGGGTTCCCGCCATCCCTTATCATTGGTTAAGAACCAGATCATTGACGTGTTTGCCCGTATTGGGTTTACAGTAAGCGATGGCCGGGAAATTGAGGACGACTGGCATAATTTTACCGCTTTAAATACACCCGAAAACCATCCGGCCCGCGACATGCAGGACACCTTTTATGTGAACCTTGACCCTGAAATGGTATTGCGCACACAAACCTCATCGGTACAGGTACATATCATGGAAAATCAAAAGCCGCCTATCCGTACCATTTCGCCGGGAAGGGTTTACCGTAACGAAGCCATCAGCGCTCGCGCGCATTGCCAGTTTCACCAGGTAGAAGGCTTGTATATTGATGAAAACGTTTCGTTTGCCGATTTAAAACAAACACTTAATTTCTTTGCCAAGGAATTGTTTGGCACCGAGACAAAAATACGTATGCGCCCAAGCTATTTCCCGTTTACCGAACCAAGTGCCGAAGTGGACATTAGCTGCACCATTTGCAAAGGCGAAGGCTGCAACGTATGCAAATACACCGGCTGGGTGGAAATATTGGGCTGTGGCATGGTTGACCCACAGGTGTTGGATAACTGCGGTATTGATAGTAAAAAATATACGGGTTTTGCTTTTGGTATGGGCATTGAGCGCATTACCATGCTAAAATACAGGGTAAAGGACCTGCGTTTGTTCTTTGAGAACGACGTGCGTTTCCTGAAACAATTTACCGGGCAATAAATGGAACGACTTCCAAGGAAAGAGATGATTTACGACATGTTGTTGAAAGAACCCAACGATCTGTTCTTAAATTATGCCTTGGCACTGGAGCATATGGCTACCGAAAATTATACAGAGGCTGAGGAGCAATTTTTGAAAACACTCAGTCTTAATGCCGCTTATTTACCCTGTTATTACCAGTTAGGACAACTTTATGAAAAACTGAGCGACAACCAAAAAGCAATTGGTTTTTACAAGCAAGGCGTTGAGCTTGCTACTAAACAAGGTAATAAAAAGGCTTTGGGCGAATTAAATGAAGCTTTATGGCTGCTTGAAGATTAAATACATGATGACATTAAGAACCGCAACCCCAGCTGATGCCCCGGTGATCTGGGAAATTTTGCAATATGCCATAGAGCAACGTAGGAAAGATGGCAGCCAGCAATGGCAGGATGGTTACCCAAACCCAACTACCATACAACAAGACCTGGAAAAAGGATACGGGTATGTAATAGAAGATAATGGTACCGTTTTATTATATGCCGCCATCTTATTTGAAAAAGAACCTGCCTATGAGGCCATTGAAGGGAAATGGCTCACAAATGGCGATTATGTAGTATTGCATCGCGTAGCGGCATCGCCGCTGGCAAAGGGAAAAAGAGTTGCTACCACGTTATTTGAGATGGTAGAAGACCTGTGCCGGGATAAAAAAGTGAACAGTATAAAGGTGGACACCAATTTCGATAATGGCCCTATGCTCCGCATTATGGAAAAATTAAACTACACTTACTGCGGTGAAGTGTATTTCAGAGGTTCGCCACGAAAGGCTTTTGAGAAAATAGTGAATTAAAAAACAGTTTTTTAGCGCCTCGTCATTGCGAGTGTAGCGAAACAATCTCACACATAGCTTGTCAGAAAAACTAAGTATGAGATTGCTTCGGGCAAAGCCCTCGCAATGACGTTAGCGCAGTACTTTTACCTCAATCGTTCCCTTATTCCCAACCCTGTCAATCACTTCAAGTTTTATGGTAAGTTCACCTGTTGGAACCGTCTCATCAAAATAGCAGGCAATGGTAGCCGATTTGGCATCGTACTCCGCAATTTGCCATACATCATTTACATACAAATGGTAATCGGCAATGCCACTTAAATGATCCGATACTTTAAAACGGATGGCATTGCCAACTTTTGCGCTTTTGGTTTTGGGTGCATTGTAGGAAATAGTTGGCGCTACAGTATCGTATGAAATACTGAACTGCCCGAAGGATTTACTTTCGGTTTTAAACCAACCATTTTCAAAGGTCCCGATCAGGCAATTGTCCTCGTTCATGGCTACCATTTTACTTTCCTTACCCCCAAGCGGCTTAGGAACTTTAATGGACAAGGCAATTGGTTTTAAAAGCATATCGCTTTTGTTTCCCACACAAGCCTTTCCAAGTTTATTAATATATGCCGCTACAAAAGTTGATCGCACCAGCGAATTGGCTTTGATGTTGCATTCAATGTCCTCTTTTTTTATGTTGCAGTCTTTAAAACACCAGGCATTATAAAGGGGTGAAGCCGTTTTATAACCGGTTATGGTATTGGCTTTTACATTAAACGTTGTTTGATTTGTATTTCCTTTTTCATCGGCCAGGATTAGTTCTACAACATGTGGCAGCGTGTCTTTTAGTTCGATCTTACCTCCGTTTACCAATGTTTTATAAATGGCAATATCGTAACAGCCCGGCGAAAAGCATTTCTGGAATTTAGTGTTACCGGTCTTTTCGCTAAAATAATTTACATACCGCCCGTTGTCAAAACTAATGTTATTGAGCTGGTGATGATAGATCAATTGCCCGTCGAGTTTGAGCTTTGCCTCATAAATATTATTTTTATTCTTCGACGCATTTGCCTGGTCGTAGCCCGCAAAGGCAAGGCCAAAAGTATTTTGCTTTAAAACAATAGTGTTATTCTGCAGTGGAAATTTTCCGGTCTTCACATTCATAGCCGATACAAGCTGTTGGTAAATGGTATTCGTATCCTGTGTGTTATACACCGCAATGTGTGTTAACACAGGTTTTACCTCATCCTTTACAGCATACACCAATAAAGGGTTCAATGGAATTTCTGTTTTCTCATCGCGGATCTCAAAGTGCAGGTGCGGTCCGGTTGAGCTGCCGGTGTTGCCGGTATAACCAATTACTTCTCCTTTTTTTACAGGCAGTTCTTCAGCTGTTGGATAAAGTTCCAATTCGTTCTTATGCTGTTCAATCTGTATTTTTTTCACATAAGCATTTATCTTATCGGCGTATCTTCTCTGGTGCGCATACACAGTAACATAACCGCCGGGATGTGTTATGTACAATACGTGTCCATAACCCCCATTACTTATTTTAATGCGGCTTACATAACCATCGGCCACTGCCTTTATGGCTAAATTAGCAAGCGGATCGGTACTGAAATCCAAACCAGCATGAAAATGGTTAGGTCTTATTTCGCCGTAATTGCCAGTAACTACAACATCTCTATCCAATGGATAGATAAAGCCTAAACCGTTAGTTTGTGAAAATAACCCTGCAACATTCAGAGCAAAAAAAAAGGTAAACAGTGTTCTGAAATTTATCATTACGGCAAGGTTATTTTGTATGAAGTTAATTAACAACGAGTTGTTGATGCAAAGTTAAAGTGTTGGGTAAAACGAGGTTATCTAAGCTCTATTTTTAACGAACAACAAACTGTTTATTTATCAGCATGAATGTAGAAAGTATAAAATCAGAATTACAGCAGGTTTTGGATAGCGATGTCGCGCTGCGCAAGGAGTACAATGAAGTGAAACGCTCATTAAGCGATTACCGCAACCAATTGATCCAACGCGATGAGGACTGCAAACGCCTGCAGGTTTCCATTGACGTACTAAACACCAAGCTGGTGGTGATGGAACGCGATAACACCAATTACAAGGGTGAAGTTGCCTCTTTTAAAGATTTACGTAATACCATTCGTGAGCAATTACAGGAAAAACAAAATGAAATAAACGATCTTTTAGCGAAGATCGATGGTTTAAACAGCCAGTTGTCAACTATTTCATCCGAGTACGAATCAAAGATCTCCGACCTGCAATCGTCTTCACAGGAAGAAATTGAAACTTTAAAAGCAGGGCACGAAGCGCAGCTGGCCGAACTAAAATCAAACACCACTTACCAGCAAAGCGGCATTCGTAATGAGTTAGAAACAAAAATTAACGATCTTACCGCTACTTACAACCTTACGTACCAGGAAACCGTTTCCTCTTACGAATCACAAATTGAGCAACTGAAAGCAGACTTCTCTTCACAGATAGAAAACCTGAAAGAAGAAGCGGAAAACCGCGTGGCTTCTTTAACAGGCTCCAGCTCTGAAAGCATCAGCAACCTTACCAATGAGTACGAATTAAAAATAAGCGGCTTAACTTACCAGTGGAACTCAGAGAAAGAAGGCCTGACCACTTCTTTTGAAAACCAGATGTCGGCCCTGACAGAAAATTTCTCGAACGAAAAAACGGGATTAATTTCTTCCTATGAATCCAGGATTACTGAACTGAATGGCGAACTATCAAGCAAACAAGCTGAGTTTGAAACACGGCTGAGCGAAAGCATCGACTCATTGACCAACTCGTTCATTGAAAAAGAAAATGCAATCCGTGCCGAGTACGAAAGCCAGTTAAGCAATACCGTTATTCATTCTACGTCTCAAAACACCAAATTATCGGAAGACCTGAACAAGCTGGTCATTGAGAACGAGCATTATAAAGAGAAGATCCGTGAAATGGTATACCATATCGATTCACAGAACACGCAGTTGGAAGCGCTTGTAAAAGATATTGAAATTAAAGCGGAAGAGATCAACAAACAAATTGACCGCTATAACTTACTGAGTGCTGACTTTGATGGTTACAAAGAGGCTCAACTATCGGGCATTGATGAACAGGTAAGCAATTTAAATTCTAAAATCGCAGAATTGGAATCGGGCCTTACCTTAAAAGACCTGGTGATTGCCGAATTGAACTCAACCATTGAAGAACAAACCAACCAATACAGTATTTTAAATAGCTCTCATGTTTCCTTACAAGAGCAGTTCTCTTCTTTAACCAATACCTTTGAAAGTGAAAAAGAGAGTTTTGAGAGTTTTAAAAATGAGCTGGAGGTAAGCCACTCACAACAATTACAAGCCAAAGAAGTGGAATTTGCCAAATTACTGGCCGAAAATACTTCCTTAATCACTGAAATTGACGCCACGTCGGACAAGCTGGAAGCCACCGAAGAGGAACTGAACCTTATTAAAGCGGAACTATCTGAACTGAAAACCGTTTCAGAAGGAAAAGCAACTGACCTGAGAGAAACACTGAACAGCAAAAATTACGAGATCACAACCCTGTCGGCTAACAATACAGCTTTACAAACAGAGCTGGAATTATTAAAAGCCGAACTGGATTCTGTCAGATCTGAACTAAAATCGGCCGTTTCATTAAATGAAGGCAGTTCATCACTGCAAAACGAGTACGATAACCTGGTGGCCGCAAAAATGGAACTGGAAAATGAGCTGGCAGCTTACAAAACTTCTATTGAGGGACTAAACTCCCAGGTTTCGGAGCTAAGTGCTTCTATTTCAGCTCATGAAACTGAGATCGCGAACCTGAAATCGAGCACCAAAGCCGATGAGCAGGATGCTTTTATTGATCGTTTATTCAAACAAATTGATGTATTGAGCGATGAGCGCATGAGCTTATTGAACGAAAAAGAAGAAATGGCCAATCAATTGTTAAAAATGAACGAGACCGTGGCCACCATTTCGCAACATGTTGATTCTCACAATATTGACATTACAGAATTGGATAATCACAGAAAAAATGTTATTTTAGCAGGAAGTTCAAGTAATAGCCCTTCTGACAAAACGGTTATGAAAAAACAAATAAGTGAGTTGGTGCGTGAAATTGATAAATGTATAGCTCTGTTGAGTGCTTAATAGAATGAAAGCTTTGTTTAATGAGCGATGTAAGTGTTAAAGTAGAAATTGCGAATGGGTTGTATACCCTAAAGGTAAAAAGCGAGGACGAAAGCAACGTTAAACAGGCAGTTGAACTAATAAATCAGAAAATCTCGGAATTTGAACGGAATTACGGGATAAAAGATAAAAAGGATGTGTTGGCAATGGTTACCCTGCAATTGGTAAGTCAGTTGGAAAAACAAAAGAACCAGGCCGAACAGGAGTTAAGCACTCTGAAATTAGTGTTGGAAGATGTAGAGCAAATGTTGGCTCAACATAAGGATAACATCAAAAAAACAGAAGAATAAACATATAACGTCTTTTAAAAAGACCATTTTTAACGCACAAACACCGGAGAGATCCTGAGTTTGTGCGTTTTTTATTAACCCGTATCCGGATAGCTGCCCCGGGTAAAGGTTAAGTAATATAAACAATGTGCGGCAAAAAATTATGATTGTATTAATAATATGTATAGCAGTAGCATTAATAGGAGGCGTAGTCGCCGGCTTTATTATTGCGAATTCGAAGCTGAATAAAAGCAGCGTTCAGGAAAAACAAAACCTTATAAAAGAAGCCGAAGTAAAGGCCGAAACCCTAAAGCAGGAAAAAATCCTGCAAGCCAAAGAAAAGTTCCTCCAGTTAAAAGCGGAGCACGACAAAACCGTTAACGAACGAAACCAGCAACTATCGGCCCTTGAAAATAAAGCCAAACAACGCGAAAGCGAACTGGCCAAAAAAGTAGAGGAAGCTTCTAAAAAGGATAAGGAACTCGAAAACCAACGCAACAATTTAAACTCGCAGGTTGAGTTGTATAAAAAGAAAAGCGAGGAAATTGAGAAATCGCACCGCAAACAAGTGGAGTTATTGGAAAAAGTATCGGGCCTTAGTGCTGAGGAAGCAAAATCGCAATTGATTGAAAGCGTGAAAGCCGAAGCCAAAACAGAGGCCATGGCGTTTATTAAGGACACCATGGATGAGGCAAAGATCAACGCGAACAAAGAAGCAAAAAAGATCATCATCCAATCCATACAGCGTTTGGCAACAGAGACAGCCATTGAGAACTCGGTAACGGTTTTCCATATTGAGAATGACGAAATTAAAGGACGCATCATTGGGCGTGAAGGACGTAACATCCGTGCCCTGGAAGCTGCCACCGGCGTAGAGGTAATTGTGGATGATACACCGGATGCCATTACCCTGTCCTGCTTCGACTCTATTCGTCGTGAGATTTGCCGCTTATCGTTGCACCAATTGGTAACCGATGGCCGTATTCACCCGGCACGTATCGAAGAAATTGTGGAGAAGACCAAAAAAATGATTGACGAGGAAATTGTAGAAACAGGGAAACGTACCTGCATCGACCTTGGCATTCATGGTTTACATCCTGAGTTAATTCGCATGGTGGGTCGTATGAAATACCGTTCCTCTTACGGACAAAACTTATTGCAACATAGCCGCGAGGTAGCCAACCTTTGCGCTATTATGGCCAGCGAAATGGGATTAAACCCTAAAATTGCCAAACGCGCCGGCTTATTACACGATATTGGAAAAGTGCCTGATGAGGAACCAGAATTGCCACATGCTATTTTGGGTATGAAACTGGCCGAGAAATACAAGGAGAAACCGGAAGTATGCAACGCCATTGGCGCTCACCACGATGAGATTGAAATGACTACATTGTATTCACCAATTATCCAGGTGTGCGATGCCATTAGTGGTGCCCGTCCGGGTGCACGCCGTGAGGTAGCGGAACAGTACATGAAACGTTTAAAAGATCTGGAAGCATTGGCTTTATCGTACGATGGAGTAGAAAAAACCTACGCCATCCAGGCAGGACGCGAAGTGCGTGTGTTAGTTTCAGCAGATAAAGTAGATGATAAAAAATCGGAACAACTGGCGTTCGACATCTCCCAAAAAATACAAACCGAAATGACCTACCCGGGTCAGGTAAAAGTAACCGTGATACGGGAAGTAAGGGCTACGGCTTACGCGAAATAATATTGATATAAACACCTGTCAGGTTTTTGAAACCTGACAGGTGTTTAAATAAAGCTGCATCAGATGGTGCGGCTTTTTTAAACCCTGCCTCCAAAAAATCTCCGTTTACATGTAGTCAGTTTAAACACGGATACCGACAATCGTCACATCATCCACCTGCTCTAAATTTCCTTTCCAATTTTCAAAGGCATCGTTCAACTTTTTCTTTTGGGTTGACATCGGTTCATGGGCTATCGTCAATAACAATTCCTGCAATTGCTTATTCTTGTATTTCTTTCCTGCAGGACCTCCGAACTGATCGGGAAACCCATCGGTTATGGCATACACAACATCACCTTTTTGCAATTCCACATGATGCAGTGAAAATGACTCTTTATCCCTGTCGTGTTTTCCAATAGGATAACGGTCGGCTTTAATTTCTATTAATTCTTTTCCCCTGATAATCCAAACCGGATTATTGGCACAAGCACATTGTAAAACATTTCTGGTAAAATCAAAGCTCAATAAACTTCCGTCCATGCCGTCTTTCCCACCTTCCGCACTTCCATCGTTTTTTAAGTTTTCAATGACCAATCTTCTTGTTTCATTTAATAATAATTCGGGGCTACTAATTCCCTGCAACGATGCTTCTCTTAAACTTGAAATGTTTACAATGCTCATAATTGCACCCGGCACACCATGCCCCGTGCTATCGGCTGTTACCAATATGAAGTTATCTGTTTCTGGTTTCTGGTTTAAGGTTGTTTGCCCAGAACTTTGAACCTGAAACTTTGAACCTGAAACCTTCGTTGCCCAATAAAAATCTCCGCTTACTACATCCTTTGGTTTGAAAAAGATAAAGTAGTCTTTCAGGTTTTCATCCAGTAATTTTTCACTTGCCAATAATGAGCGCTGAATACGTTCTGCATAGTTGATACTGTCGGTAATTTCTTTGTGTTTTTCTTCTATCAAATGCTTTTGTTCTTTTATTTCTAAAGTGGCTTCATCCACTTTTAGCTTCAACTCCTTTGCCCTGGCTCTTAATCTTCTTCCATTCCACCTTACTATTACTATTACTATGGTAATTGCTAACACGCCGTACAGCGTGTAAGCCCACCACGTTCTCCAAACCGGTGGTTGAATTACAAAAGAATACTCAAACGTTCTACTCCATTTATTTGCCGAACCTATTGCCTTTACCTTGAAAGTATAGTTGCCAAAGGGTATGTTTCTGTAATCAGCTTTATTGTCTGTCGTTAAATTGTTCCAGTTCTTATCAAGTCCTTCGAGTTTGTATTGATAGTTGAGTTTATAAGGTGCATACCAATCAATAGCGCTGAAATTAAACGTTAAGTGATTTAAATCATAAGGTAATTCCAGGTCCTTAGGGTAATTATAAAAATCTGTAACGCCGGTAAATTTAGCTTTTTCCAGTTCTTCATTTTCAGTAGTACTCAAGCTGTCGTTGATTTCCGTTTTTATATTTCTATAATCTACAAAATTTTCCTGCAGGTAAATATTATCCAATTGTATATCTGGCTCTTTTTCATTTAACGCAAATGCAGTCATATCAAGCATGCTCAGCGCTTTGCCAGTGCCCCACCAAATACGGTTCTTACTATCGAGGAACACGCTTTTTGGAAAAAAATCTTCAGCCTTTAAACCATCTTCTTTGTGAAATAACACTATTCGAGGATTGCCTTTATCATTACCATTTTGTAAGCCTTCTGCTTCACCCCGAACAGTTTTTGTGGTAGAAAATCCGGCACTACCAACCACAAAGTAACTAAGCCCTTTCTCTGTAGCAAACCAAAGGTTGCCGCTTTTATCTTGCACGATCGACCAAACGGTATTACTACTTAAGCCTTCCTTGTCGGTATAATGCGTAAAGGTTTTTCCATCGTATTTACTCACTCCGCCGCCATTGGTACCGAACCAAAGGTTGCCGCTTTTATCTTCTAAAATGGAATAGACACTATTGCTGCTTAAGCCTTCCTTGTCGGTATAATGCGTAAAGGTTTTTCCATCGTATTTACTCACCCCTCCACCATTAGTACCGAACCAAAGGTTGCCGCTTTTATCTTCTATGATTGACCTGACGGTATTGTTGCTTAAGCCTTCCTTCCTGGTATAATTCGTAAAGGATTTTCCATCGTATTTACTAACACCTCCGCCATATGTGCCGAACCAAAGGTTGCCGCTTTTGTCTTCTATGATTGCCGAAACGGTATTTTTGCTTAAGCCTTCCTTGTCGGTAAAATGCCTGAAGGTTTTTCCATCGTATTTACTCACCCCTCCGCCGTCTGTACCGAACCAAAGGTTGCCGCTTTTATCTTCTAAAATGGAATAGACACTATTGCTGCTTAAACCTTCCTTGTCGGTATAATGCGCAAAGGTTTTATCATCGTATTTACTTACTCCTCCACCATTAGTACCGAACCAAAGATTGCCGCTTTTATCTTCTATGATTGCCAGGATGTAATTACTGCTCAGGCCTTCCTTGTCGGTGTAATGCATAAAGGATTTTCCATCGTATTTACTCACGCCTCCACCATCTATACCAAACCACAGGTTGCCGCTTTTATCTTCTGAAATTGACAAGATGTAATTCCCGCTCAGGCCTTCCTTCTCGGTATAATGCGTAAAGGTTTTTCCATCGTATTTACTTACTCCTCCGCCAGTGGTACCGAACCAAAGGTTTCCGCTTTTATCTTCTATGATTGACCTGACGGTATTATTACTCAGACCTTCCTTGTCGGTATAATGCGTAAAGGTTTTTCCATCGTATTTATTTACCCCTCCGCCATTGGTACCGAACCAAAGATTGCCGCTTTTATCTTCCAAAATTGACATGACGTAATTACTACTCAGACCTTCCTTGTCGGTATAATGCGTAAAGGTTTTTCCATCGTATTTATTTACCCCTCCACCATTGGTACCGAACCAAAGGTTGCCGTTTTTATCTTCTATGATTGACCTGACGTTATTTTTGCTTAAGCCTTCCTTTTTGGTATAATGCGTAAAGGTTTTTCCATCGTATTTACTCACTCCTCCGCCATTGGTGCCGAACCACAGGTTGCCGCTTTTATCTTCGATAATTGACCAAACAGTATTATTGCTTAAACCTTCTTTGTCGGTATAATGCCTGAATGTTTTACCATCGTATTTACTCACCCCGCCGCCATATGTACCGAACCACAGGTTGCCGCTTTTGTCTTCTAAAATTGAATAGACGACATTGTTGCTTAAGCCTTCCTTGTCGGTATAATGGGTAAAGGTCTTACCATCGTATTTACTCACTCCGCCGCCGTCAGTTCCGAACCACAGGTTTCCGTTTTTATCTTCTAAAATTGACACCACGTAAGAGGAATTCATACCCTGATCAACGTCCAAATACTGTAGGTTACAAATTGCGCCATCTTTCATTCGCAATGGCAATGCAGGAACAGGTTTGGGCTGTTTGGCAATAAAAGAGCTGTCGATGGCGGGAACAACCTTGGGTAATAAAAAAGTGTCGGTACCGGGTGTTATAACTTTTGGGTTTCCAACCATTACAACTTCAGGATTTCCGACACTATGTACATTTAAATTAGCTGGGAGTACTATTGGTTTGCCAACCGGCATTTTTTTGATTTTGCTTTCGTCCACAGGAATAACCTGGGGCTCAGCCATACTGTCTTTTGGAACAACGTAGCCTTTGGCTTCAACCACTTTTGGCGCAGGCGTTTGCTGTCGCCGCTCTTTTTCAGCGTTATTGCACGAGAATAAAAAGAGCAGAAAAAATACCGGGACAATTTTATTCATGATTTAAATATAGAGAATTTTTTGAACTATAGCCCGTGACTAAGCTTATGGAAAATCTGTGTACGGGCAAAGGTTACTAACACGAGGCAATGGCAAAATTTGGCGGATGTGGTTATCGTAAAGCCATTTATTCCCTGCTCTTGTTAGCGCTATTAACAACAAGGGGCGTGCAGTCCATTTTTGTTATGAAAGACAACTAAATCCCTTCATTAATCACCTCATTTAATTGCATCAACAATTTCTTCAGTTCTATCATTTTTTGTTTGCCCATTCCGTTTGCCCACTCCTGTTCTACTTGCGCAATCACGGTATAAGCTGTATCGCGGAACGAAATACCTTTTTCAGTGAGCCTGAACAATACCGCCCGGCGGTCGGTCTCGTCTTCAAAGCGTTTTACATAACCCAGTTTTTCCAATTGCTCAACCAGGTATTTCATGTTTTGCTTTGGCAGGTTGGCTCCTTTGGCCATATCAGTCAAGCGGGCCCCGTTACCTATTAACTGGTAAACAATGCTGTAAGACGGATTGGCATCGGGAAAGCCCATTGCCTGGAGCCGTTCATATACCTTTCTCATCATTTCTGTGTAGGGCGCACGGGCAAGCCGTGCCACGTGTGGCATGTTTCCGATCCAAGTCATAAAACAAATTTAGTAAAACTTTTTTACTAATTAGTAAAAAAGTTTTACTTTTATCGAAAATTTAAACGATCATGAACAGAGAATTTAAACCAAATGTAAACCTGATGAAAGCATTTAATTCACAGGTAATGCTCATTAACGACATCAGCGGTTCAGAAAATGGTATGAACCTGATAGGTGCGGGCGCCGACGGACCCCCCATTCATACTCACCCAGAGCAGGAAGAACATTTTAAAGTGGTGAGCGGACAGCTTGAAGTGTATAAAAAAGATAAATGGCATACCCTGAAAGAAGGGGATGAAATTTTTATCCCAAAACAAACAGCCCACACTTACCGGTCACGCCACACCGAAGATTGCATCTTTGAATATAAGCTTACACCTAACCGGCATTTTTCGGAAATGATGCAGTCGTTTGAAAAATTGCAAAACGAAGGAAAACTAAAAGGGAAAGACCTAAGCTCAATTATCTACCTCGCAATGACGTTTAAAAAATATAAGGAAGAAGTAAGATCGGTGGTTCCGCCCGCTTTTGTAATCTCTGCCATGGCAGGTATTGGAAAATTATTCGGTTTTAAAATCTAAGTCTGTTTCGCAGGTAATTTGGAACAAACACCTGGCAGATTTTAAAAACCTGCCAGGTGTTTTGCCTGATAGGTTACCAAATTTCCTTTCCGGTATCAATAGGTAGTTAAACCTCCCGGATATGAAAAGAGCATTTAAACTCCTTTTAAAGACTTTACTTTCTATTCTTGTTTTTATTGGACTCTACTTTCTGTCTGCCTATACGCTATCGCGAATCTCTGTAGACAAAGAACAAACAACAAACGCCAATATCAGTATTTATATTTTATCGAACGGCGTTCACACCGATATTGTTGTGCCTGCCAAAAATGACTTGTGTAACTGGCATGAGTTGGTGAAACCGGAACACACGATCTCGCAGGATTCAACTGCCTCATTACTTGCCTTTGGCTGGGGTGATAAGGTCTTTTACCTGGAAACACCCACCTGGGACGATCTTACATTTTCAACAGCATTTAAAGCCGCTTTTGGCCTAAGCTCATCGGCCATCCATGCTACATACTATAAGCGCCTAAAAGAAAGCGACCATTGCAAAGAGCTCAAAATTACCAAAGAGCAGTATGTAAAGCTCATCAATTATATTAAGCAAAGTTTTTTACTGAACGAAGCACAGGGCAGCATCCACATTTCCACCAATGCTGTGTATGGCAATCACGATGCGTTTTACGAAGCTATGGGAAGTTACAATTTGTTTAAAACCTGTAATACCTGGACAAACAGTGCCCTGAAAAGTTGCGGGCAAAAAGCCTGCCTATGGACGCCTTTTGAGAGTGGCATCTTTTATCAGTATAACTAATTGTTTCTGGTGTAAAGCCTGATATTTCCTCTTTTTCGGCAATTTAGTTGTTAGTTTTATACTCCTATATTAAACATAAGCCTATACAAAGCAGCGCGCAGGCCTGTCAAAACGCGGCGCCGTCGAGATGTGAAATAGCGAAGCGTATTCTGAAATTCCTTTAAAAAACAATAAAAAACTTATTTTTAATTTTTAAGTTTCGCAGCTGAAAAACCTTCAGTGTTTTTCAGTTGCGAAACTTAAAAATTAAAAGAGCGGGCCGCAATCGTTTTGACTTGTCTTTTTGTTTCTTTTTTGACTAAGAAAAAAGAAATAGAAAAACAGGTTAATTTAAACATGTATTATTCTAATACATGATGTTTTTAATATCTTTAAGTATGAATAAAAAACTCATCAAAGCTTTAAAAACAATTGCCATTACCATAGTGGTTATATATATTGGCATTTGCACCTTTTTGTATGTCAAACAGGATTCCTTATTATTTCACCCGCAGCCAACCAATATGCAGGAACTTTCTGAAATTTTAAATGAAACTCCGGGTTTTGATACGGTTGCTTTTGTGATGAGCGACGGTAACCGTACCTATGGTTTTATTTCCAAAGACACCACAACAACAAAATTGCCCCTTGTGCTTTACTTCGGTGGCAATGCCGAAGAAGTGTCTCATCTGGCAGAAAAGAAAAACTATTTTCCGGGCTCAAAAATGGTCATGGTCAATTACCGCGGCTTTGGTCTAAGCAAAGGTACTATATCAGAAAAAACCATGTTTAGCGATGCTTTGGAAATTTATGACAAGCTGGTTTCCGATCCTAAGATTGATGCCATGCACATTATTGTGATTGGCAGAAGCATTGGTACCGGCGTGGCTACTTATTTATCATCGCAACGAAAAACAAGCGGCACTGTTTTAATTACACCTTATGAAAGTATGATTGATGTGGCACAGGAAAAATATCCTTATGTACCCATTGCCTTACTCATTAAACATCCCTTCAACTCAAAGGAATATGCAACTGCCATTTCTTCTCCCATGTTATCGCTCATTTCTAAAAACGATGTGATCATTCCAACCGTTCATGCTTATAATTTAATAAACGTGTGGAAAGGAAAAACCATGGCGCTTGAAGTGGACGAGGATCACAACTCCATTATGGGTAATGAGGAAGTGTGGAAGAAGATAGAAACGTTTGTATCGGAAAACAGCAAATAATTTTTTGTCAGGCTGAGCGGAGTCGAAGCCCAATAGAGTTAGTTTTGAGCAGGCTTCGACTCCGCTCAGCCTGACACTACTTCCCACCATTAGCTTTTAAATCCTCCAGGCAATGACTATCGAGCCCCGGTATATTATTTCCCAGTAAATTGCCGATCAGGTCGCTGGTTTCAGCCTGGTAGTACATTAAACAATTGGAGTTGTTGCAATGCTTTCCGTTTGCTTCGTCCTGGTGGTTGCTTACCATACCTGTACCATTATTTACCAGGCCAAGGATGTGCGAAAATTCATGTTCCGCCACAACCGCTTCAACCGTTGAAACGGCGGGTTGGGTAATTCCTCCCGACACATTCCGGATCGTTTTCTCAAATACCACCATCGAAGAAGTTCCATAAGCCAGGCCTAACACCTGCCGTGAACTTGTATTTTCCGCATAGTCTCCATCTGCAAAAAATAGGTAAGCGGTAATCACATCGCCCTTTGTATAAAAGCGCCTGTTTTTTCCTTCCAGTTTTTGAATGTCGGAAAACGATAAAGTACTTTGGCCCGGCGAAGCAATGCTGCTGACGTTAAACTCTATGCCTCCCGATTTATTCAGGCGTTGCTCCAAGAAGGTCTTGAGGTGGTTCAGCGCTGTTTGGGTTGGCTCATAGCCTGCCGCATAATCTATCTGCACAACCAGTTTTTTATAGGTGTCGTTCGAGAGGAAATTGCCAGGTTTCTCTTCGGCATAAAAAAGCGTTTTAGGATCTTTTTTACAGCCTGAAATAAAAAGTGCAAACAAAAAAACGAAAAGATAAGTTGCTTTCATGGTGAAATAATTTGCCCGGACCGGCCGGAGTTTATTTTTCACCTGTCAAATACAATACCTGCCATCAGGATCTTTTCCTGTTGCTTAAATAAGTAAGTACTACAGGAATAGCGGTTACCACTATAAGCACTATGACAATGTAGCCAATATAGTTTTCGATAGTTGGGTAACGTATGCCTAAAAAGTAAGCAATTCCGGCAATTGAACCGATCCAGGCAAGAGCTCCGGATACATTGTACAACATAAATAGTTTAAAATCTATTTTTATAACACCTGCAAGGATAGGTGCAAAGGTCCTGATAATGGGTAAAAATCTCCCCATGATAAGGGCGTATCCACCATATTTATCGTAAAATGCCCTGGTGGTAACCAGGTGCTTTTGCTTGAAAAAAAAACTATCTTTTTTAGAATACAGGTTCTCCCCTACTTTTTTTCCAAACCAGTACCCAACTATATTTCCTGTAACGGCGGCCAATACTAATAAAAAAAACAGGGTAATAAAAGGTACACCCAGTAAATCGGGTTTGGTAGCACATAACAGACCCGAAATAAAAATGAGCGAATCTCCCGGCAGAAAAAAACCCACTAATAAGCCCGTTTCGGCAAACACCACAAATAACAATAACCAAAGCCCACCATAATGTATAATGCTTTGAGGGTCGGTTAATGTTTTAAGAAAGTCCAGCATCGTTTTGTTTCTTTTTAAGGATCACCCACTCATGAAAATCGAGACGGGTGCCATGGTCTTTGTTAATGGTATTTAAACCGGCTATTGGGTGCCCATCTGCATTGTGTGTCAATCCATCTGTTTTAGGGATCAAAACAAAATGCTGATAGATCAGCTTTCGCGGGTCCAGGTAAACTCTCACTAAAAAATAAATGACGCCATTCTCACTTAGTTTTTTCTCAATGATCCCGTCATGAATTTTATTGAGGAAACTTTTCTTAGCGCTCAAAGGTATGATTTTAATTTCTTCGTTATACAATCGCGAGATCTTTGCATCATTGTAGGATTCGCCACGGATGGTAAATCCTCCAAAAAATGACATTTGATTTCGTGAAGGGTCGCGCTTAAAATGAAACGGAAGCTTAATTCGGACCTTGTTCTTTTGGTTGGGAATAATGCTAAACCTGCTCAGGCGTGTGATGAGCACAATTAAAATAAACGATTGCCAGAACATGAGCCACAAATACGTACCAATGGCAACCCTTGTCCCTTCAACAACCGCCGTAAACACTAAAATGGTCAGGCATATGGCCAGGTAAAACCGGATCAGGTATTTCCTCACAAGTTCCTGGTCGATGACCAGTTTTGGGGAATAGAACGGAGAGGTGTTTAAACAGTTATTTAAAATAGTAACAAACACACTGATGAGGATCATAAAAAACAGCATATGAATAAGGCCACCAAGGATTGGAATATTCAGTTCGAGTATAAAATCATATATCCCGTGAGCAAGCGAAGCCATTAAAATGTAAAATAAGATCGCTCTCTGGCCTTTATTGTGGTATTTATGCTCAATTAAACCATAAATAAATATGGCCGAAAAGAACATATGACCCGGTACCGCTAAAATAGACCTCACCAATAGCACGTGTCCCCCATAGTCAACGGCGTATTCAATATTTTCGCCAAAGGCAAAGCCAAGCGCCGAAATGCAGATGTACTTCACATAATCCAAAGGCTCGTTCACCGCTTTTTTAAACACATAGATGATGATTAATACGGGAATAAATTTCACCACCTCTTCCAACATCCCTACGCCAAACACAAAAAATAAAAAATTGAGAACAGGATTGGAGCTTTCAGAAATTCCCAAAGGTTCAAACACAAACCAATACGTAGGAAATATGATTAAAGGAAAAAGGGTTCCTAATATAAACGTGATAACGACATGGCTTAATTTTTCCTGCTCAAAAAGATCGATCTTCTTAAAATAATGGAGCCAGGCCGATGAAATAAGAAAACTAATGATGATTATAAAGATAATAGCCAAAACAGAATTCAGGAAGCAACGAATTTTGTATCCGCTACCATTTTTTTCTCAATACTGGCTTTTATATCTGTCAATTGCCCTTTAGGAATTGAGCTAATTAATTTACGGGTATAGTCCCTCTGTGGGTTCATATAAATATCATCCGCGTCGCCAATCTCTTCTATCTTTCCTTTATTCATAACCACCATGCGGTCGCTCATGAATTTTACAACCGAAAGGTCATGGGAAATAAAGATATAGGTGAATTTAAATTCACGCTTAAGGTCATTTAATAAATTAAGCACCTGTGCCTGCACCGACACATCGAGCGCGCTCACACTCTCATCGCAGATGATGAACTTAGGGTTTAATGCCAGGGCACGGGCAATGCAAATACGCTGGCGCTGCCCGCCACTAAACTCATGCGGATAGCGGCTAAAATATTTTTCCTCAAGGTTAACTTTTGCAAGCAGTTCCATCACCTTTTCCTTGCGCTGGTTATTGTTGCTTAAGATATTATGCACCTGCATTGGTTCCATTAATGCTTCACCAACAGTTATGCGTGGATTTAACGACGAATAAGGATCCTGGAAGATGATCTGCATATCTTTTCGCAAATACCTCATGTCTTCAGTACTTAAACGCAGCAAATCATTCCTCTGAAAAAGGATGCTGCCCTCTGTAGGTTCATTGAGCCTTAAAATAGTGCGGCCCAGCGTTGTTTTTCCACAGCCGCTTTCTCCCACTAAGCCAAGGGTTTCACCTTCATACACATCCAGTGTAATATCATCAACCGCTTTTACCCACTGTTTTGTGCGGCCAAAAAAGGTTTTATGTTTTGGAAAATAGGTCTTAATATTTTTCAGCTCAAGAATCTTCGGGCGGTTATAAAGGTCAAGGTGTTCTTTCTCACGCTGCTCTTTGGTAATAATTACCGTATTAATAGCTTCGCTAACTGTTTTTGGGATCTCAATCATGTTACCCTGATCATCCGTTTTCATAAAATCGGAAAGTACAGGTAATCGCTTTAAGCGCTTATCCAATGGAGGGCGGCAAGCCAGTAAGCTTTTTGTGTAAGGATGCTTTGGGTTACTGAATATTTCTAAAACGGGGCCTTGTTCCACTACCTTGCCCTTGTACATCACCATCACCTTATCGGCCAGTTCGGCAATAACGCCAAGGTCGTGCGTAATGAACATAATGCCCATATCCTGTTCACGCTGAAGTTGAAGCATCAGGTCGAGGATGGTTTTTTGCACCGTTACATCCAGGGCTGTTGTTGGTTCATCGGCTATCAACACGCGTGGGTTACAGCTCATGGCCATGGCAATCATCACACGTTGTTTTTGTCCACCTGAAATTTGGTGCGGGTAAACGCTGAATATGCGCTCCGGGTCGGGTAGCTGTACCTGTTCAAATAATTTTAATGTTTTCTTTTTTGCCTCTTTGCTCGATATTTTCTGATGGAGCATAATGGCTTCCATTACCTGGTTACCGCAGGTATACACAGGGTTAAGGCTGGTCATTGGTTCCTGGAAGATCATGGCGATCTCGTTTCCGCGGAAGGAGCGCATTTCTTTGGCATCCAGGTTTCTGAGGTTTACCACGCCTTTGTGTTTGGAGTGGTATAGGATCTCACCACCCGAAACATAACCGGGAGGATTGGGAATAAGCTGCATGATGGATAAAGAGGTAACAGATTTACCGGAGCCGCTTTCTCCAACAATACCAACGGTTTCACCTTTATGTAAGGTAAACGACACGTCGTTAACTGCTTTCAATAATTCGCCATCGGACTTGAACTCTGTTACCAGGTTCTTTACTTCCAGTAATACCTCTTTTTGCGCCATATAGTATGACGAATATAGGAAATTACCCCTTAAAACAAATAGTTTCAATAGGCAAAAAGTAAGGTTTTATCGAAATTATAGCGACAAAGAGCCGATGGCTTATTTCAGGGCTTTATCAGCACAATCTGTCAGGCGTTTGTCCCAATAATCATAAGTTCGTGGCTCCTTTTTTGCCGCCGCGGAAAAATGTCCGTTCTTGAAAAAGTACAGTATTTCGGTACCAACAGCATCCAGCTTATAATACATTTCATCATGGTCAATGCATTCATACATATAATCATCGCATGGCTGGCGCAGAGAATCCTTATTAAAACTAACCGGGCCCAACGATAAAGCTGTTTTCTTGTGGCGGCGGATGAGTTTGGTTGCCTTATTTTCAATGATAATTCCCAGGCTCTTCTGGTCATTAGCCACAACCGGGTAAGGAAACGCCGCAAAGTTTTTCATGATTTTGCCGGCAATGAGTTTAATGAGCAAGGGATTATCTTTCACCAACGCGTAAGGAGCTCTTTCCTGGAAAGGGCTGCGGTCATAAACAATGGAAACAATATTATTGACCGGATGTTGCTGCAACCATAAATTAAACACCCAGGAACCGGCAATGTAACTGAATACGTGAAGCTTTTTATACGACAGCAACTTGTGCTCTTCCATAAATGCATTCACATTATAAACACATTGCTGCAGCGAATCCCTTCCAATATAATGCGGAATGTACAGATCATAACCTTTATTGGAAAACCATTTCTCAATGTCTTTCACACCGTGGACCTTGGAACCAAAGCCGGGCAAAATTAAAATAGCCTCTTTTTCGGATAAGGGTACTGAGGGGTTTTGGATACGAACCACATCCTTACGATGTGCTAAACCCCAAAATGAACATAAGCATACTAAAGCTAAAGCAAGTATGTGTTTTAAATGCATTTATCCTTTATAAAACAGCCATTTTCCAAGCTCTTTCCAACTGGTTTTTTTGCCGTACATTAAAATTCCCGTTCGGTAAATCTTGGCAGCCAGCCAGGTAAAGAACAGGAAGCCCAGAACTAATATGATCATGGATACAGCCTGCTCCCACATAGGTACACCAAATGGCAAACGCACCATCATCACAATGGGCGAGGTTAAAGGGAAAATGGAAAAGAACTGTCCCAAACCACTATCAGGGTCCATGGCAACTACCTGCGAAATAACAAAGCTAAGGATAAGAGGCGCTGTAACAGGGATCATGAACTGCGATGTATCCGTTTCACTATCTACCGCCGAACCGATAGCGGCAAATAAAGCGGCATACAATAAATACCCGAATAAAAAATAAAAAGCAAATGAAAATACAATGTGTGCCTTATCTATTTTCCCAAGGTTATCCATAATAGCGATGGCTTCATTTGGCGTTTTTACTTTTTCCATTTTATCGGAACCAGCGGTAATGTCATTCTTCATCACTTTTTCCGTTTGCTTTTCCTGTTTTAGCTTATCGGCAATCTGGTCCTTTAATAAAACGCCTGTAACATAAGTGCTGATAGCGCTCGTTAAAATAATCCACAACAAAAACTGGGTTAAGCCAACCATTGCCACTCCTATGATCTTGCCCAGCATTAACTGAAAAGGCTTTACGGAAGAAATAATCACCTCCACAATGCGGTTCGTTTTTTCTTCAATAACACCACGCATCACCTGTGCGCCATATAAAAATATCATCACATAAATGGCAATGGCCAGCATGAAACCAACCAGCATGTTTGTTTCCGCGCTGGTTTTTTTCTCATTTCCATAGTCATCAACTTTTATGGTTTTTACTTCCACAGGCCTTCTTGCCCTTTCTATTTTCCCTACATCAATACTATCGCCCTGCAAACGGAAATCGTACAAAATATTCTCCATGGTATTGGCAATGTATTGCTGGATATTAATGCCCGGCTCTTTTTTGTAGTAAAGATGCGGAGTGGTTTTTTGATTGTTGATGGCGTCAATGTCAATCTCCATCACCATGTCAAAAGGGCCGTTTTTCAACCGTGCTTTAGCTGAGTCGATGGATTCGGCACCGTAAGAAAATCTAAGTTCTTTGGTGTTCGGGATCCTGTCAATAAATAAACCACTATGGTCAAGCACCAGGATGTGGTGTTCGGCTTTATCTCTCATCGACATCCAAATGGGTGTTGTAATGACGCCCGCCATTAGCAATGGTCCGAGGATAGTCATGATCAAAAACGATTTTTTCTTTACTCTCGAAAAATATTCGCGCTGGATAATTAAAACTAATTTATTCATGTTTAGCTATTATTCGGTGAATGCACTTTGCGTGTTGAGTGTTTGTTTATTTTCCACTACCGAAATAAAAATATCGTTCATGGAAGGAATTAGTTCCTGGAAGGAAATGATCTCGGCATTGTTGAGAACAACCTGCAGCATTTGGTTTGGGGTTGTTTGCCTTAGTAATTTAACGGTTACCGTATGTGTATCGCCATCCGATTTTTTATCCAGTAGTTCGGCGCCGGCCCAAAGGTCGTTGGTAAAGCCTATTAAGCTGCCTTTAAACACAATGTGATAGGTATTGCTCTTGTAATTTTTTCGGATCTCTTTCACCGATCCATCCAGCAATTTTTCGGCTTTATTGATAAGGGCAATGTTATCGCACAATTCCTCCACGCTTCCCATATTATGGGTTGAAAAAATAATGGTGGCTCCTTTATCCCTTAATTCTAAGATCTCATTTTTTATCATCTGCGCATTAATGGGATCAAAACCGCTAAAGGGTTCATCCAGGATGAGTAATTTTGGCTCATGCAACACAGTAACGATGAACTGTACTTTTTGCTGCATTCCCTTGCTTAGCTCTTCAATTTTTTTATTCCACCAGGTTTCTATTTCAAATTTTTTGAACCAATGTGTTAGCTTTTCTTTCGCCACTGCTTTTTTTAAGCCTTTTAGCTGGGCCAGGTACATAGCTTGTTCGCCTACCGACATTTTTTTATACAAACCTCTTTCTTCGGGCAGGTAACCAATCATGTCGACATGCTTTGGCGCCAGGTGCTCCCCGTTAAAAAACACCTGCCCGCTGTCGGGGCCTGTAATCTGGTTAATGATCCGGATCAGGGAGGTTTTACCGGCACCATTAGGACCCAGCAAACCAAATATTTTTTGAGGTTCAATGGCTAAACTTACATCCTTTAAGGCTGTATGCGTTGCATATTGTTTATTAATGTTCCTGACTTCTAAAATGGGATTCATAGGTAAATTTTAATACACGAATTTAAAGAATAAAATTCATTTTATTGATCAATAAAACAGATAGGGTCATGCCCCTTAAAGTTCCATGCCAAGTGCCAGTTGAAAGCCGTTGTCGAACTTTCGAAGAAAGCCAAAATAGCTTGCGGTAAGGGATACATTACGGGAACTTAGTTTAAATGTCTGCATCACCGAAACTCTGTTATAGATTGCTATACCCTCCAGGTTCAGATCAAAATGAATGTATCCTACATCCATAGGCTTAAATGAATAATAATATTTATAAAAGCCTGTCCCAATCATAAACCTGGTGTTTTTAAGATAAAAAACCGGCTCAAGACCAAAGTTGGGAATATTAGCTATAACCTTACCTTGCTTATGAAAATTAACTGAAATTGCACTGGCGCTATAGTCGTTATCGTAAATATAAGCATTGCGGGTTTGCATAAAACCAAGGTGCAACATAAGTCCAAAATGTTTTGCGAACTGCCTTTCAAAGCCAACTTCCACCATTGGGTTAAAGTTCACTGGATGAGCAGGGCTGAAATGTCCATTTCCATCTTCAATATCGTTAAGGCTTTGAAACAAACTTGAATTATACAAATTCATTGTAGAACCGAGTTTAACATGAAGAAAATTTTCGGGAATAAATTTTTCTTCACCGGTTTGCGAAAAACACAAAACTGTTGTCAAGCTAAATATGACTAAAAGGGCGAGGTGCTTCGTATTATTCCACATAAAAAACAAGGCCTTTTAAGTACTCGCCCTCAGGAAAGTTTGGAACAATCGTGTGATCGGCAGGTTGCGATAAGGTATGCAGCAATTTAATATGCCTACGCGACTCGATAGCCGCTGCCGTTACCGTATTATAAAACAGGTTCTTGTCAACTACACCCGAACAGGAAAATGTAAACAACAGGCCACCCTTTTTAATGTTTGATAGAGCCATTTGGTTTAGCCGCTTGTAGCCAATAACCGCATTGTGCTTTACATCCCTGCTTTTTGCAAAAGCCGGCGGATCAAGGATAATGATGTCGTAATCTTTTCCGTGGTCTTTTAAATAATCAAAGGTGTCAACCGCAAATCCCTCATGATTGCTCACGCCGTTAAGCTCCGCGTTTTTGTTGCACAGGTCAATGGCCTTAGCACTCGAGTCGACCGAATGTACTACTGAACAACCATGCTTGGCCGCGTACATGGAGAAGCCGCCAGTATATGAAAATGTATTGAGTACGCGTTTGTCTTTGCTATAATTTCCAAGTAAATCCCTGTTCTCTCTCTGGTCGATAAAAAATCCTGTTTTCTGACCGTTGATAAAATCAATATAAAACTTCACATCGTTCTCAATCACCACTAATTCCTCATTACAGGAACCGTATAAATACTCATTGACAAGGCCTGAAGCATAATTGGCCGGCAGGGTTTCAGAACTTTTGTCGTACACACTTTTCAGTGCTGAACCATACACTTTTTTAAGCGCCTCGGTTATATCGGCCCTGCACTGGTGCATGCCAATGCTATGTGCCTGAAAAACGATATGGCCATTGTAATGATCCATAATCAGTCCCGGGCAGCCATCGCCTTCGCCAAATACCAAACGGTAAACATTGGTATGCGGATTACCTTCCAGGTTTAAAAACCGGCGGTAAGCAAATGCTTTTTCAATTTTTTTCGTCCAAAAATCAACGGTTATCTGTTGCTTGCTAAAGGAAATGATCCTTGCGGTAATACTTCCTTTCTGGTATTGGGCCATTCCCAGGAATTGCTGCTTTGCCGAGTATATTTCCACAATATCTCCGTCTCCTATGCCCGAATCGGTGGTTTTTATAGCGCCTGAAAAGATCCAGGGGTGAAAGCGCAATACGGGAAGCTCTTTGCCGTTATGTAAGGTCAATCTTGGGTATTCTATCATAGCACAAATGTATCTTATTATTGAATTTATTGGGCATGGGAAGCAAATATTTTAACTAAATTTGATGTTCGTAACAATTATAACTAATGACTACATCCGAAATAAAACTAAAAATCACCGTTGACGAGAATCAATTACCACATAAAATTGAATGGGAAGCGCCCGATGCCCGGGAACACAGTGTTTGTAAAAGCATGATGCTGGCCTTATGGGACGAAAAAGAAAATAATACCATGCGTATTGATCTATGGACCAAAGAAATGACGGTTGATGAAATGAAAAAATTCTTTCACCAAAACATTGTTACCCTTACCGATACTTATTTGCGCGCCACCAATGACGAAGCTACTGTAAAAGAGCTAAGGGAATACATGAGCGGGCTTGGAAAACGGATGGGTGTTTTAGTAAACGATTAAGATGAGAAAATACCTGGGTGTATTATGTTGCATTATTTACCTGAGCGGCTTCTCTCAGAAAAAGACATTTGATATTGCTACTAAATACACCGTTAAGCAGGTTTTGGAAGACATTGACTATACTGAAAAATACCTGACAAAATTCCATCCCGATCCTTTTCGCTACATCAGTAAGGACTCCTTACACGCTTTTGTACAAAGTATAAAGGCAAAAATTGACACACCGCTTACCGAAATGCAGATGCGTTTTTGCATTAAGCAAATTGTGGTAAAAATAGGCTGCGGACATACTGATGTGTCAAGTTCCAAAGCCTATGCCAATACCATTAAAACATTAAACAGACCTATCTTTCCGTTAAATACGTTTCCGGTTGATACCAACCGTTTGTTTGTGCTGAATAATTTATCGAAAGATTCTACCATAAAGGCCGGAGATGAAATAGTAAGCATTGATAACCGCCCGGTACCTAAAGTATTGAAACGACTTTACTCAACGTATACAACTGATGGCTATAACGAAACTTATAAGAAAAGAGGGATTCGTTACGACTGGTTCAAATATTATTACTCCTTTTGTTATGGTTTTCACACGCCTTATAAAGTGGGCATAAAGGATGAAACGGGCCGGGTAAAAAACCACACTGTTAATGCCATTTCCTCGTTGAAGGATACCCTGATCCTGCCCAAAAAAGATTCGGTAAACTGCCTGCTTAAAACAAAAAAGTGCCGGTATTATGTTACCGGCAGCGACAAACAAATCGCGGTTATCGACATTGATGGCTTTTCGGGCGGGCGCTGGAGGCGCTTTATGAGAAAGGCCTTCAAAGACATTAAAAAGAAAAACATCACCAACTTGGTAATTGATGTGAGGGACAATGGGGGCGGAAAGATTGCCCTGGGCACAAATTTTTTATCGTACCTTATCCATAAACCAACAACCTTATCCTTCGACCGAAAACCTAACCTGTTGCCGCTGAGTTTCCGGTTTAAAATGGATCCTTTTACCCGCATTACCCCTTTACTGTTTTGTTTCCGCTTCCAGGACTTTCCAAAACATGGCAGATTAAGGCATTATATATTTATTTTTCCCAAGCACCGCAATGCCTACAAGGGCAATACCTATGTGCTGATTAACGGCAAATCCTTTTCCATGAGCTGTATTGCCGCGGCTTATTTAAAGTATAAAGCGCACGCTACGGTTATTGGTGAAGAAACGGGAGGCAATGTAGCGGGAAGCAACGCGGTTATTAACGGACACTTACTACTACCAAACACAAAGGTGAAAATCCTGGTTCCTATTTACCATATCTACCATCACCTGGATGTAGAAAATAACGGACATGGCATTATGCCCGACTACCCTACTTTTTATGGTAAAGAGGATGTGTTGAAGGCTGTTGACGTGGACATGGACAAAGTGCAGGAACTGGTAAAGACCATTAACTGATACTGTTTCTTACCCTTTGGCTGAAATCCCTTAAGGCCTGTGTAAAAGGAACTGCATGGTTTTCCATCCTGTCTTTAATGTAAATGGATGCCAGAATATGTGTTAATTTTTCACCTTCATCATCACCTTCCACCTCAATGGCAGGTTGTTGTTCTTCCAGTATGGCATTCTCTGCTTCCTGTAATTGTGGAAGGGAATAGTTCTCAACTAATTTTTTTATAGCGGGTACTTTCATTTCTTTAGTTTTTTTTTACCACGGAGACACAGAGAAAAAAGACTCTGTGTTCTTTGTGTCTCTGTGGTGAGATTATTTCCTCAGGTCATCGATCATTTTTTGCAGGTATTCTTCCTTGCTGGTAGCAGTTCCTTCAAGTAACACACCATTCTTAAAACTGGCCAGGAAAGGCAAATTATCCACCCCACCCAATTTACGGGCGTTCTCATTTTCTTCGGCATTCACTTCCAGGAATAAAATATCACCATTATTTTCATCGTTGGAATGACGCTTATATTTAGGCGCAAACAATTTGCAGGAACCACACCAGTCGGCAAAATATTTTACAACCACTTTATCCTTGCTTTTTAAAAGCGATTCAAAATCTGTATCTGTGCTTAATTGTACCATCGTTTTTTATTTATAAAGTTAAAATTACAACATTATTTACCAAATTAAAACGTCAACCGGTATTGCGGGATCACAAAGAATTTCAGCTGGTAATCTGTTTTAATAGTTTGTGTATTAAGATCGTATTGCTGCTGAAAGATATTATTATGCTTGGTTACATTTTGTATGTCCACACTCAACTCATGCGTAAAACGTTTTGTGTTTAGTTTATAGGAAGGTTTTACATCGATCCTGAAGTAGGGGTCGTATTGAGGCTGATACGCTACTTTTCCATCCCTCACTTCATCCTGCGCTGCAATACTTGCCGCAATATCAATGGGCACATAACGCTTGCCACCGGCATAGGTGAATTTTACATCAAGGGCGATAATGTGTTTTTCACGGATCTTAAATTCTTTCCCCGCAAGGGCATTAAATACGTAATTGCCATTAAAAGCGGTATTACGGTACACACCATCACTACCCGTGTATTTACTTTCAAACAGGGAAGCCGTCACTAAAAAATAATAGCCTTTACTGTAAAATTTCTCAAGCGTTAATTCAATCCCATAGTTTTCCCCGGTTCCATTATTCACCAAACTATCAACGTTAGGGCTGTTAAAGTCGGCACCCAAATTTACGGTACTGAAATAATCAGAACGGGTTTTAACCGGCACACGGTATAAATACTGGTAATACAATTCTGTTTTAATGCGAACGCTGTTAAATAAATTCACATCATACGCCAGCACGGCATGTGCGGCTTTTGTAAAATCAAGATTCCGGTTGGTTTCCACTACCTGGCCGTTCCCAAGATTAGCCGTTGCAAAATAGACATACAGGGGTTGAACCTGGCTGTGCAAACCGGCCCCAAAACTAATGGATTGCTTTTTATTGAATTCGTACTTCATTCCCAAACGCGGTTCGGGCGACTGGGAATTATTTAACAACAAATATTGGTAAGTGAAACCGGTATTCACTGAAAATTTATCATTAAAGGCGTGCTTCCATTGTATAAAGCCCCTCATTAAGGCGGTTTGCCCTGTATAGTTCCTGAGGGTTACAAAACCGGTTCCGTAACTGTCAATACTATCTACAAATGTTGTATTGTAAACATCGGCATAAACGCCGGCATTGACGAAGTTGCGGGAATTGAATTTTTTGTTGTAGGTGAAATTTCCTGAATAACGGGTTGTATAAGAAGTGTTCCTGTACTCTGGCCTGATATTTACCGGCGAAGTACTGGTATCAACCCTGTCGGCTTTAATGCCATTGTACTGGCCCGATACCCCAAGGTTTGTTTTAATGTAAGAAGTACCATTGATTAAATAGGTATGAGAAATGCCCCCTGCTCCAACATTGGAACGGAAATAGGTATCGCGACCACTGTAGCCATACAAATTATTATCCTTTGATTGCTGGCTTTGCAACAGCTCCGCATAACTCAAACCACCAATGCCCCATACCGAGAACTTACCGGCTTTTTTGGTTGGCAGGTCAACCTTGAACGTCAAATCCTGGTACTGCGGTACAGCGCTGCCTGTTCCAAAATCAAGCCCCAGGTATTTAAAAACCGATAAAGTAGAGTACCGGTAATTGATCATAAATGAGCCGTTCTTTTTCTTTTTGCTGAAAGGCCCTTCGGCGCCCAATTCAAAACCATTGAAACCAACCATTCCAAGAAACTCGTATTTTTCGTTATTACCGGTACGCATCTTCAGATCGAACACACCCGCGGTAGCGTTCCCGTAATCGGCCGGAAAAGCGCCTGTCATAAAATCGGAATTATCCAATGTATTGTTGTTTAAAATACTTATGGGTCCGCCCGAAGAACCCATGCTGCCAAAGTGATTGGGATTTGGAATATCCAATCCATTCAGCCGCCACAAGATCCCCAAAGGCGAGTTCCCGCGAATAATGATGTCGTTACGACTATCGTTAGCGCCACTAACCCCGGCAAAGTTGGCCGCCATACGCGCAGGATCGCCTCTGCTCCCGGCATAACGGCTTGCTTCTTCCGTACTAAACACACGTGAGCTCACCGTGGCCATTTTGTTATTGGTTTTTGTTTTATCAATCTCTGCCGATACCACCACTTCATCACCCTGTACGGCGCTTTCTTCGAGCTCAATGTTCAACACCGTTTCCTTACCGGTAGTTAATACAACGGTTTGTGATTTTTCTTTGTAAGAGATCAGGGCAATCTTTAATTGTTTTCTTCCCAGCAATACATTATCAAAACGGAATTTTCCATCACCATCGGTTGTGGTTGCTGTAACCGGGTCGGTGTTTAAAATGCTAACCACTGCTCCTGGCAAAGGACTTTGAGTTTGCTTATCGATAACGGTACCGCGAATGGTTTGCGTCAACTCCTGTGAGAACAGGGATGACAGACAAGCAAAACAGAGTATGAACAAAAAACACCTCATTGTTGGTTTTGATTGCTTTTAGTACTTAAACAAGGATACTCGGAGGGGCATTTTAAAAGGATGATGTTATTGGCAACCGTCGTTGTTTTTTTGGATACTACAATTTTAAGATCTTCTTTCTCCCATTCCTTTTGAAGGCAGCTTTTATCCAGTTGCAGTGCCGAAAAGCCTTTTGGGGGTTGTTTGTAATACTTCCAGGGTTCAAACAGAAAATAGGTCCCATAAGACCATGATGCTTTAATGTATCCCGTTTTATCGGTTGTAATAGTATCAACATGATCGCCGGAAATGACAATGAGTTTTTTGTTGGCGTACAATACAGATTTGTCGGGTGTTTTTTTAAGTTCCTTGTTTGTGTTGGCCTTGTCGCAATAAGGCAAGTACTGAATCATTTTGACGCGTACTTTTTTGACCTGCGAAAATACCGTCAAACCAATGACTAAAAATAAACTTACATACAGCGCCTTCATAAATAAATTTAAGGTGTGCTTGACGATACCGGCAGTATTTTTCCGTTGTAGTAGCGGTGGCCTTTGGTTGTAAACTCAAAAATGTATTCGGCCATTTGTTTAGGGGATAATGGCGCCTGATAACCCGGAAAAGCTTCGGCAAGCATTTCGGTTTGAACCGCGCCAATGGCCAGGCAGTTTACCGAAATATTTTTTTCTTTCAGCTCTTCCGCCAGGCATTCGGTTAATCCCGCAACAGCTGCCTTGGAAGAACTATAGGCCGACAAGCCCGGAAATTTGGCGCTGCCTTGAAAACCGCCCATGCTGCTAATGGTAACAACGTGCGATCGTTGTTCTTTTCCGAGTAAATTTAGTAATTGCTGTGTTAAATAATAAGGAGCAAAGACATTGATCTTATACACTTTTTCAAGCTCATGATAGGAAATAGCATCAAATGGTTTATTGACCAGGGAACCTGCATTATGAATAATGTAATCTACCGAACCAACCTGCTGCTTTATAAAAACAACGGCATCATCCATGCTTGCCTGTGAACACAGGTCGGTTGAATGCAATTTTAAACCGGGATGATTGATTGCCTGTAAAGGAGCAAGATTTCGGGTTAAACAAAAAACAGAATGACCTGCATTTAAAAACTGCTGTGCCACTTCAAACCCAATGCCCCTGCTTGCGCCGGTAATAATTACATTCATACGCGTTTAATAATTTACAACCTGTTCAATAATTTCTGCCGGTAATACTCTTTCGCCATACTGTTGGTTCCTCAACTGTGGTTCAAACCCTGCTTCGCGAATAGCATCCTGTATGGTTTTATAGGTAAAGCGATGAGGCGCGCCGGCAGCACTTACTACATTTTCTTCAATCATAATACTGCCAAAATCGTTGGCGCCGCCATGCAGGCAAATCTGCGCGGTTTGTTTACCAACCGTCAACCAACTGGCTTGTATGTTCTCAATGTTTGGTAGCATAATACGACTGAGCGCCAACATGCGGATGTACTCATCGGCACTCACAGTATTGGAAACGCCTTTTACACGTTTCAATAAAGTCCCGTCATCCTGGAAAGGCCATGGAATGAATGCTAAAAATCCTTTGGCATGAGCAGGTTTTTCCGATTGTACTTCCCGAATCCAAACCAGATGTTCAAACCGTTCATAAATGGTTTCCACATGCCCAAACATCATGGTGGCAGACGTAGTAATGTTTAACTGGTGGCAGGCGCGCATTACATCCAGCCATTCGCGGCCGGTACATTTGCCTTTTGAGATCAAACGACGAACCCGGTCATTCAATATCTCGGCACCCGCGCCTGGCAAACTATCCAATCCGGCTTCTACCAATGCTTTCAATACCTCGGTGTGAGTTGATTTTTCGAGCTTGGTAATGTGGGCAATCTCAGGCGGACCTAAGGAATGTAATTTAATTTGTGGAAATAGTGATTTTAATTCTTTAAATAAGTTCACATAGAAACTTAAACCCAGGTCGGGATGATGACCGCCCTGTAGTAACAACTGATCGCCACCATATTTAATGGTCTCAGCTATCTTTTTCTTGTAGGTTTCAATATCTGTAATATAAGCTTCCTTGTGACCGGGGATCCTGTAGAAATTGCAGAACTTGCAATTGGCAATACACACATTAGTGGTATTTAAGTTACGATCGATTTGCCAGGTTACTTTTTTCGAATTATGCTTTTTTATATTCCTTATCTCATTGGCCACAAACATCAACTCGGCAGTTGTTGCCTGTTCATATAAAAACACGCCTTCTTCTATACTCAAAAACTCCAGTTTTTGGGCGCGCTGTAAAAGTGATTGAACATCCATTTTAAATAAATTTTACCATGCAAAAGTACAGTTTATATGGGTAAACAAAAAATAAGAAGCATCTCACTAAATAATTAAGGATCAGTTTGATATTACCAAAATTTGCTTAATTTAGCTCTTATCAAAAATACGCTCATGAAAAAAACCTTAATCATGTTTTTTGCGCTTTCTCTTTGCGCTACAGTTAATGCTCAGCAATTTTCAAGAAAAAAAGCCCTGAAAATGGCCCAGCGTGAAGGCATTCCGACTTCCGAACAAGAAGCATTCATTGCCCGTGAAAAACAAAAGGCCGAAAATAACGGGCAACGACCGGTTACAACATACCATGGCTCGTATACCTATTTACTGAAACAACAGCAACTGGCTGCCAGAACGGCGAGTTCTTCCTGCAACAACGTTGACCTTGAGGATGGAGATTACAATAACTGGAGTGTTTTTAAGGGAACAAACCTCAACTCACTCAGCACACCAACCGATGTAATTGTAGATACAACAGCAACCACCACGGGCCTCAATGACTCTGTTACCTTTAATTCCATTGTTGACAACCTGCACGCTTCAGATCCCCACGGAATGTCCGTAGCATCGCCTTATGCAGGCACTCATATCGCCAGGGTAAATCACATTGGAAATGGAATGAATGCTGGCATCTTAGAAAGACAAATAGTTGTATCAGCATCTAATCCTTTTGTTAACTTTTCTTACTTTGCTTTTTTGGAGAATGCCGGGCATACTGCACAGGAACAACCCTACATCAATTTCATTATGTACGATGGCAGCAACATGGCCATACCGGGAGCCTCATTAAACATTGTAGCTAATTCGAGCGGAGCCAATCCTGGTTTTTCAACTACCGGAAATTATTTTTACAAGCCATGGACACCTGTAAGCATTGACCTATCGGCTTATGCAGGGCAAACGGTAACCGCCCAGTTCATTGCATCCGACTGCGTTCAGGGAGGACACGGAGGATACATGTACATTGATTTTGAATGCAATACTGCCGGAACCACTGTTCCTGAAACCTGGCCGGGCGATGCAAACTATGACCTGACCGTAAATTTTGCCGATATGTTTTATGTAGGAGCAGCTTACAATTTAACAGGCATACCAAGGGCTACCGTCGACAATTCCTATAGCGCCTTTGCATCAACAGACTGGAGCAGTAATAGCCTGTACCTGGTAAATGCCAAACATGCCGATTGCAATGGCGATGGTACCATTAATGGCCTTGACTCCGTAGCTATCAACCTGAATTACGGCATGACGCATCCTTTTAAAAATAGCACAACGCATTTGGTTGCACAAAACATATCAAGCACCTATCCAATTTCGATTACTTCAACGCTCGATTCGGTATATTATGGTCAAAACCTGGCCTTATCATTTAACATCGGAAACTCATCTATGCCAGTTGACAGCATTTATGGCATCGGTTTTACATTACAGTATCCCGATCAATTGGTCGATCCTTCATACACCAACCAATCCAGCAGCGCCAGTACTATGGGAACTTACGGAACAACCCTGATGAAACTGGCTAAGCCTGTGGGAAATACCATTGACCTTATGGCTGTGAGAACAGATGGGCAAGATGCCCTGGCAGTGAATGGTAATGTATTTACACTTCATTTAAAAGGTAATCAGCAAATAATGAACGATTCCGTATTTAACTTTACCATCAGTAATTTAAAGGCTATTACAAAAACAGGATACGCTCTTGCCTTTGCAAATGCTACTGTACCGGTTAAATTTAAAGCCAACCTTACAACCGGCATAAAAAATTATAAAGAGGAGCAGGTTTTAATTTATCCTAATCCGGTACAAAGCAAGTTAAGTGTTTCGGCAGAACAAAAAATAAAAGGCTACGAAATATCAAGCATATTGGGAAGTACCATATTGCGTGGTGTGGTGCAGGAAAGTACAAAAACCGATATTGATGTGAGCTCTTTGGCAAAAGGCACTTATTTTATTCATGTAGCTACCGATAAGGGCATGAAAACAGTGAAATTTGTTAAGCTGTAAAATATTGCGCAAACTAGAGTAATTATTGTCACTTCCGGGCATTATGTATGTTATAACTGTAAATTGACGTTATGACTATAAAACATCTGCTATTTCTTATTTTATGTATTTGTCTTTTTGCTGTTAAGGGTTCCTCACAGAAACATACTTTTTCAGCTGATGTTTTCTTTAAAACAGATAGTGCAACGCCTTCGGCCGTGGAATATGCAAAGCTGGAACATATGAGTAGAATGGCAGATACGGTTCAAATTATGAGCATTTCTGTTTTGGCGTATTGCGACGATATAGGGAGTACTGCTTATAATGAAATCTTATCACGCAAAAGAGCTGAGCGGGTTAAAAAGGCTCTGACCTCGCTATCTGTTCCCGAAAAAATGATTGACATAAAAGGAAAGGGTGAAATTGCGTTAACGAATTATAAAAACATAGAACAAGCCCGGGCTAATAACCGCACGGCTCATGTGACAATAACCTACATTATAAAACAAAAGGAACAGCTAACTGAAAAAGAAAAAATTTCAGCAAGCCAGGTTGCAACAACAGAAAAACCGGAAGAAAATAGAGAGCCGAACAACGAAATTCCCATATCCGACAATCAAAAGGTAGGCGATAAAATAACCCTTGAGAATATTTTGTTTGTTGGCGGCCGGCATATATTGTTACCCGAATCGTACGATGCCCTTAAAAAATTGAAAAACACCCTTCTCGAAAAAAAGAAATACCACATTATGATCCTTGGCCATATTTGTTGTGTACAAAGTGGAAACGATGGGCTTGATTTTGATACAGGGCTCTATAATTTATCGGTTGCCAGGGCCGAAGTAGTATACAACTACCTGGTTGTAAATGGCGTTTCGGCTGACAGATTGCAGTACAAAGGGTTAAAACACGATTTTCCAACCGGCCTGAGTGATCAGCAGGATAGAAGAGTAGAAATAGAGATCACTAAAGTTGTCGGTGAATAGATATTTTAACTATTTTGACCTATAATCTGATAAAAAACACCCCTCAACCTAAAATTAGGGGGTAGCCCCCTATCTTTCCCTCTTTTTTATGCAGAATTTTGTATAAAAAAAACGCTCCCTATGAATAAAGTAAAATTCCCCCCATTCTTCTAACAAACTGAATACGTCATCGTATTTGGTTTGTTTTTTGATAAGTTTCTGCTGTTAAAAGGTTACTAACCTTGTTACGCAAAACTTATTAATTAAAATTGTGTTTGTTTACGTTTATCAAAAAAGCCGTCATAATTTCTCATGACGGCTTTTTTTATGCCAATTTTTGGTAGGTTTGCCACCAGCGATCGGGAATTTCATTGTTTACGGCCAGCTCATAATCCTTGTAGGAACATGGCAACAGGGTGTGCCGTTCAAATTTTAAGCCTTTGGTTGGCGGATAAGGAATTTCCATCCACCAGCGGTCGCTTTTTTTGCTTTTATAAAAGTTGATCTCATATTTTTCTTCCTGCAACACCACATGGAATTTCACATAATCGGGGTTTGTACGGGCCGGAAAATCATGCTTACGGCCATAAAAACCATCCATAAAACACCAGATCATTTGCGCGGCCAGGTTGGCTGTTTTTCCCTGCACATCAAATTCGGGATTGATCTCATAAATACCAATAGAAGAAAGCTTGTCGTTCATGCCTGCATAGCGCATCATTTGGCAGGCTTCTTCCGAATAAAACCCATTCGGCTGAGCGGTGGCATGGGCCGGCGCATCACTATGTTTAATGGAAGAAATATCGAAGCTCAGCATATCGGCGTGGCGGATGATGGGTTCTGATTCTTCAATGGCATCCCGCACCTGTCCCAAACGGTACGTATCAAAATACAAACGGTTCATCATGGCCAATGATACCTGGTCCACTAAATAAGTCTGGTAGCCTACGTTACTGAAATTGAACAAAAAATTAGGCTGGTGTAAAATGATCTTTCCCAGGTAAGCGGTGTTTGTAATGGCATCGTCGGGGTTACCCAGGTCAAAGCCCGCATCAATGCTTACCACATTAATGGTTTGTTCCAGTTTTTCGTATCCCAGGAATTGGGCATAGGTCAAATCATGACTTCCACCAATGATAATGGGAATAACATTATTGCGGATCAGGTAATCTACTGTTGATTTAAGAGCATAATAAGTATCGTCCACTTCATGACCTGCCTGTATATTGCCCAGGTCAACGATCCGTGGTTTAAAGCTGCCCGGGTACAACGCGTATAAATAATTCCTTACGCTATCAGGCGCCAAGGCGCAACCTTTATTTTTTTCTGCCCCACGGTCCTCGCAAACACCAACAATGGCCATATCCACATCTTTTAATTCGGGGAAATAAGATTCATTGGTGTATGCTGAAATATAAGTTCCGATCTGGTTTTCAGAATAAGCATCCGGTGTTAGGTCAATAGGTTTAAAAAAATGTTGTATGTCGCTCATAAGCCTGTTTGTTTTTGCTTAACTAATGTATTTATAAAGCACAAAACTGTTAAGCCATAAATTCAAACTTATTAACGGTTACGGGTTAGTACCCTAACAAAAAAGCACCCGCCAATTGGCAGATGCTTTTTTTAGATCATTAGTTTTTAATGTTTACCAGATAGCTACGCGCTTTTCTGCAGGGATAAACATTTTATCACCTTCTTTCACACCAAATGCCTCATAAAACTCAGGCATGTTGCTTAAAGGCCCAATTGCCCTGAAATTACCCGGCGAATGCGGGTTTGTAGCGATCATTTGCTTTAAATAGGCATCGCGAAACAAGCTTTTCCAACCTTGTACCCAGGCTAAAAAGAAACGTTGCTCACCTGTAAATCCAGCCATTACCGGAGATTTTTGTCCGTTCAGTGATTTTTTATAGGCATAATAAGCCATGGTTAAACCACCTAAATCGGCAATGTTCTCACCTTGTGTCAACTCACCTTTTACATGCAGGGTATCAATAGCAACGTAACCATTGAATTGCTGAACGATGCGGTTTGTTTTGGCTTCAAAGTTCTTGTAATCTTCTTCGGTCCACCACATTTTTAAGTTACCATCAGCATCAAACTGCGAACCCTGGTCGTCGAAGCCATGGGTTAACTCATGACCAATGATGGAACCCATGACACCATAGTTAAAGGCATCATCGGCATTCACATCAAAAAATGGCACCTGCATAATACCGGCAGGGAAAGCGATCTCGTTTGATGAAGGATTGTAATACGCGTTCACTGTTGGAGGCGTCATGCCCCACTCCATACGGTCAACCGGTTTGCCAATTTTGGCCAGCATACGTCCGTACTGGAACTTGCGGGCTGCAGACACATTTTTCCAGAAAGATTCTTTATCAATGGATAAAGCAGTATAGTCGATCCATTTATCAGGGAAACCTAATTTTTTAATGAGCTTGTCCAACTTTAACTGTGCCTGTTTTTTGGTAGCCGGGCTCATCCAGTCGCGCGACTCGATACGAACACGGTAAGCGGCAATTAAATTATCCACCATGTCGTTGACACGTTTTTTAGAATTAGCATCAAAATATTTGTCGACATATAATTTACCCAATGCCTCTCCAAGCGCATCATCAACCGATGCCTGCGAGCGCTTGTAGCGTGGTTTCATTTCTTTTTTACCCGATAATACAGTACCATTGAAGCGAAAGCTTTCATTGACGAACTTGCTTGACAAATAAGGTGCTGATGACTCCAACAGGTTCCATTTCAGGAAGGTTTTCCATTCGTCCACAGAAATTGAATTGATTAAACCATTTAAGCCTTCATAAAATTTGGGCTGATTTACAATGATCTTTTCGGGTGTGGCAATGCCAATACTTCCAAAGTAAATCTCCCAGTTAATATTAGGGCTCATTGCCTTAAGGCTTTCTTTTGTATAAGGATTGTATTGCTTTTGAGGATCTCTTTGCTCAACCGCATTCTGACAGTTTTTAGCAAGCTCCGTTTCAATTTTCATGATCGTGGCGGCGTGGGTTTTCGATAATTCAGGAGTATTTCCCAAACATTCAAACATACGTCCAATGTGATCGGTGTATTCCTTTTTTACCGCTTCGTACTGAGGCTCGAAATAAAAATCCTTGTCAGGTAAGCCCAAACCGGTTTGAGCTAAATAACAAATATTGGCAGTACTGTTTTTAAAATCGGCATACACAAAAAAGCCGATCATTCCACCAACACCTTTTTTATTCAATGTAGCAGTTGTTTTAAGCAGATCTTCTTTTGTTTTTATGGCATCAATAAGGGCCAGGTCAGCGGTTATAGGTTTAATACCATCTTTATCAGCTTTAACAGAATCCATTGCTACTAAATAGTAGTCGCGGATTTTTTGATTATTGGTACCAAAGGCCGCTTTTGTATCTTTGGAAACTTCGGCCATCAGGGCGCTTAAATTGGCAATGTTGCGCTCATTAATTTCGTTAAAGCTTCCCCAGGCACCATCGCTGGCCGGAATTTTTTGGGTGTTTAACCATTTACCGTTGGCAAACCTGTATATATCATTTTTAGGGCTATAGGACGAGTCGATATAGCTCAGGTTGATACCCGGTGTAAGGGTTTGAGAAAAGGCAACTGTCCCCATAACAAGAGCAGCCGCTGTAAATACTATTTTTTGCATAATGACATTTTTTTATAAATATAAAAGGAATTTATGGAGTTGAAACAATATTTGGGATGAAACGCCCTTATGCTTGATAGGCGGAACTAGGCAATAAAAATATGAGGTGCCAGCCCATCAATTAAGTTAGTTTCCAGGGCTTTGTCCAATAACAACTGAATGGCATTTTTACCAGTAATCCCAAGGTCAACCGAAAATTCATTCACATACAAGGCAATGTGTTTTTTCATAACCTCTTCGCTCATTTCCTGGGCATGCTGCCTTACAAAAGGCATGGAGCTTTCAGGGTTTTCAAAGGCGTATTCCACACTTTTGCGAATGAGCTCATCGATGGTTTTTTGTAAGGAATGGTCTATGGATCGTTTAACAACAATACCACCCAGGGGGATCGGCGCATGGATCAATCCGTCCCAAAACTCACCCAGGTCGATGATCTTTTGCAGACCTTTTTCTTGGTAAGTAAAGCGATTTTCGTGAATTAACAAACCGGCATCCACTTTATGGGAAAGAACAGCCTCTTCAATATCGCTGAAGAGAATTTCCCGTTTATTTTTTGCATCAGGATAAGCCAGCGATAATAAAAAATTAGCGGTTGTATACTTTCCCGGAATCGCAATTTTTGCCGTATTAATATCTTCAATTTTGTTCTTCGAACTTTGAACCAACAGCGGCCCGCAGTTAAAACCCAGGGCACTTCCGCTATTTAATAAGGCATACTTTTCAGTAAGGTATAAAAAAGCATGGTAACTTAACTTTGTAATGTCCAGGTCTTGTTTAAACGCCCTGTTGTTCAATGCTTCCACATCTTCCATCACCAGGGTAAAATCAATGCCCTGCGTGTCAATTTTTTTATGCACCAGCGCGTCGAAAATAAAACAATCATTAGGACAGGGGGAAAAACCGAGTGTGAAGTTCATGGTACAGAGTTATGAGAGATAAGTTATAAGTTATGAGCAAAAGACAGCACAAATTTAACTATACATTTTGAATAAAAGTGATGAGAAAATCATTGAGGTTTTTAATGGCCAGGGGCATTTGCCATTTGCTTTTGTCACGCCTCTCTACATAATTGGAAACGGTTCGTATTTGTACATAATTTTCAGCTACGCCTTTACAGGCTGCAAAAAAGGCCGCGCCTTCCATGCTTTCCACATCCGGTTTATACAATTGCCACACTTTTTCAATAGTTGCTTCATTTCCATGAACGGTATTAACGGTAATGCCTTTTGATTTTTTTAAAAGATCTACCATTAAATACGTTTTATGCTGTGCCGAAAAAACATGTTCGCCCGGAAGATTAAGCTTATCATAGCTTAAAAATTCATCTCCATCTTCAGCTCCCATTTCACTCAAAATGTCTTCGGTTACATGAACAATGTCGCCTAATTCAAAACTCCTGTTAAAAGCGCCACAAACACCGGCATTTATCACAAGATCATAATTGCCGCTCAGGTATCTTCCCAGCATCAAGGCTGTATTTACCATGCCAACGCCTGTAATCAATACCTGAATCTCTTTTCCCTCGAAATCAATATTGGCATTGTTCATCCCCGTCGAAGGCAAAGCTATTCCAAGAAAACCCAGCAAGGGTTGTACCTCGAATTGTGTGGCCGAAACGATTAAAATGTTCATTTATAATTAGTATTTTTGTAAGTGTTAATTTACTATGATTTATATTACCCGCAAAGAACATTTTAACGCCGCACACAAATTATTTAACCCGGCCTGGAGTGAAGAACAAAACAATGCTGTGTTTGGCAAATGCGCCAATAAGAACTGGCATGGACATAATTATGAACTTTTTGTAACTGTGAAAGGCACCATTAATCCTGAAACGGGGTTTGTGGTAAACCTTAAGGACCTGAGCACCTTAATAAGAACGGATGTTACTGACATATTGGACCATAAGAACCTGAACATGGATGTAAAAGGAATGCCGCTGATGCCATCGACCGAGAATGTGGCTGTATTCATATGGCACATACTTTCACCTAAGATCCAGGAAATGGGCGCTACCCTGCACTGCATTAAACTGTACGAAACAGACAGTAATTATGTAGAATATTTCGGAGACTAAGAATTAATTGTTGAATTAAACAATTGTTGATTTTTTGAGTTATATAGTAAATCTTTAACTCAACAATTCAAAAAATAAAAAACTGAATATGCTAAACGAAGAATTTGAACACGACCTCAGCGGTTATAAAAAAATAGATCAGTACAATGATAAATTGGTTGATTCTATTTCCGATATGTATAAAAACATCCTGGACGATGTGGGTGAGAACCCAACCCGTGAAGGTTTACTGAAAACTCCGGTGAGAGCGGCCAAGGCCATGCAATTCCTTACCCAAGGTTACGATCTGAACCCGGCTGAAATTTTACGCTCAGCCATGTTTAAGGAAGATTACAGCCAAATGGTGATTGTGAAGGACATTGAGGTGTACAGCTTATGCGAGCATCATTTGCTGCCATTTTTTGGCAAAGCACACATTGCCTATATACCAGATGGGCACATTGTAGGCCTGAGTAAACTGCCGCGTGTGGTAGACGCTTTTGCCCGCAGGCTCCAGGTTCAGGAACGTTTAACCAACGAGATCCGTGATTGCATCCAGAACACCTTAAATCCATTAGGCGTTGCTGTTGTTATGGAGTGCTCCCATTTATGCATGCAGATGCGTGGCGTTCAAAAGCAAAACAGTACAACCACTACTTCCGCCTTTACCGGTGAGTTCCTGAAAGACCCTACCCGCAAGGAGTTTATCAGCCTCATTAGCTCTAAGCTGCATTAATTTTTTGTCAGTTCGTCACGACATGTCGTGACAGCATGACCCATAAATAATATATAATTCTGTTTTTTATTTCATTTTTCTTTGAAGTATCAAATAATTTATATATTTGTTCCGTGAAAAACACCTTTACACATAATTTTATTTGTAAGCGATATTGCTCCATTTCCATGTGGCATATGATCTGTACGTGCTAATCGTACCCTTTTAGTTTTCACATTTTTCCATTTTAAAATTTTTTCCAATGTTCGCAATTGATATACAGGATCAAATCCTGGATAAACTCAACACACTGATAGTCGTTCTGAACAACGACGGCAGTATCGATTACGTCAGCAAATCTGCGCAGCAATTGCTTGGCTACAATCCACAGGAACTATTAGGCACCAACTGGTGGGAAATGACCCGTTTTTCGAAACCGGAAGGCGAAATGGTGAAGAACAAGATCATTGCTATTTTTAAAGACAACCGCATTGCCACGCAAACTTTTGAGCACGAGTTAAAAACATCGGCCGGAGGAAAAAAATGGGTGCGTTGGAATGTTTCTTACTTAAACGATGAGCAACTCATAGGTATTGGTTATGATATTACCAATACTAAACTCAACGAAAAGAAACTGCTGGAAAGCAACAAGCAATTACTTGAACAGAATAAGGATATTACTGATAGCATATACTATGCGCAGCGCATTCAGCAATCCATATTGCAAACTCCCGAGCAATTGAAAGGTTTTTTTGAAGACGCGTTTTTGTTATACAAACCAAAAGACATTGTAAGCGGCGATTATTACTGGTTTTATGAAGATGCTGTGTATAAATATATTGCCGTAGTTGATTGCACAGGACACGGTGTACCGGGAGCCATGATGAGCATGGTGGCAAACTCCATGTTCAAGGAAGTGTTTATTAACCGAAAGGCAAGCGATCCTTCTGAAATATTAAAGGCGCTGGACGAAGAGCTGGCAAAATCCATTAACCGGAACCAGGACGCCAACTTTAACGATGGCATGGATGTGGCCCTGATCCGCATTGACAAACAAAGCAATGAACTGGTATTTTCAGGCGCGTTCAGATCGATACTGATAGGGAGAAAAAATGAGATCACCGAACTGAAAGGCAGTCGCTACCCGATTGGTTTTTATTCGGGTGTGGAGAAAGCGTTTGACAGCCTGACATTTCAATTGGAGAAAAACGACAGCGTGTATTTATTTACCGATGGGTTCATTGACCAGTTTGGCGGAGAACGGAATAAAAAATTAAACAAGTCGAACTTCAAAGACCTGCTTGGCACCATTCATGAAATGAATATGGATGAACAGGAGGCTTTCCTGGAATACTCCTTCAATAACTGGAAACAGGACCAGGAGCAAACGGATGATGTGCTGGTGGTTGGGATAAGAGTTTAACTACGACACCTGTCAGGTTTTTGAAACCTGACAGGTGTCGATAATGCGTAACCCAACATTAAACAAGGCATCTAAACAACTCAGGTTAGAGATGAACCCATGTTTATCGGCAAATACCTGGTAATAGGGTTTAACCTCATAGCTTGTGATGGCGATGTCAGATAAACTTCTCAGATCGGTTATAGATTGAGGATTTGGCTCATAGCTCTGCGTGCAGTTGATCTCCTTTTTTACTCTTAAGATATGGAGAACTGCTTTCAGCAGCTGCATGTTGTAGTCAAACAGAAATTCAAATTTGTTTTCGTAAAAAGGTTTCAGATCGGCTTCAAAGAATTCGAAATAGGGTGAATTTTTGTAGGCACTTGTAATGCTACGCCAGTGTTGCTTTTGCCAGTCTTCGGCATAGGAGATCTTTTTTTCGCAGATCAGTTCTTTTTCGGCTTGCTTAATTAAAGGGATGCTTAAGTTTAACTTACCATTAGAGCTCATGATCTCGCAGCGGTTACGGTAACTTTGTTTTACAAAATTTTCATGCTTTTCTAAAACAATGGTATCGCTATTAAGTACCTGCGACAGGTAGTGGAGATTTGGCAAATAGGCTGTAGATAATAAAACAACCTTCATTATTTTATTCCCCTCATAAAGCGGTTCCACCTGATGCCTTTGCCATATACTTTATCGTTTGAAAAAACAATGCGTGTGGCTTTTCCAATAATATGGTCTTCGGGTACAAATCCCCAATGACGGCTATCCTGTGAGTTATGGCGATTATCACCCATCATGAAATAATAGTTTTGTTTAATGACATAAGTGTTTGAAGCCACACCATTAATAAAGATGCTATCGTTTTTGATCTCCAGTTTATTCTCTTCGTACACAGAAATGATGCGTTCAAACAAACATAAATTAATGCTATCTAGCCTAACCGTATCGCCTTTAGCCGGGATCTTCAGGGAACCATAATTATCTACATTCCATTTATAATGCGCATTGAAAGGAAATACAAACTCGTCCCACATATCTTTTTTCTCATTGTTTTTTTCAATAACGGTAATGTAGGTTTTGCTTCTTAAGGTATCCGCCAGCTCCCGGGTCAATGTATAGGAATAATCATTATTGTCTGAGATCTTACCGCCTTCTTTTAAATTGTAATGATCTGCAAATGCAGAATCCAATACTTTATCGCTTTTCAAATGGTAATTGTACTGAAGCAGGTCTTCATTATCCGTCAGCTTATTATTCACATACACCTGGCCATCAACGATCTTAAAACTATCTCCTGCCACAGCTACGCAACGTTTTACAAAATAGGTCCTGTGATCGACCGGAAATTCATCATCCATCGGGTAATTAAAAACAAGCACATCGTTAACCTCAACATCCGGACTCCCGAACAAACGCAGATAAGGCAAAGAAAGCGCAGTGGAATACAATTTCTGGTTTACAAAGGGGATGCTCAAAATAGTTCTTGGCAAACGCGGACCATACGACAATTTATTAATGAACATAAAATCTCCTGTCAACAGGCTTTGTTCCATAGAAGGCGAACTTACCGGCGAGATCTCGAAGAAAAATGTTCTGAGCAACAACACGCAAACAAATGAAATAAAAATAGCTTTAAGCCATTCGAACACGGTTTGTTTATATGGGATGATCTGTTTCAAACGCTTTATTTAAAAACCTGCACGGTTGATTTATTTTTATTGACCAGCTGTCCGCAGGCGGCATCAATATCCTTGCCCCTGCTACGGCGCACATTCACAATAATGCCCCTGCTTTCGAGGTGCCTTACAAATGCCTCAAGACGCTCGGGAGTAGTTTGTTTAAATTCCCCATCATCAATGGGGTTGTATTCAATAATATTGACTTTGGCGGTTGTCTTATGACAGAAATCGCCCAACTCGCGCGCGTCCTGGATCCCATCATTAAAATCCCTGAACACAATGTATTCAAAGGTGACACGTGAACCCGTTTTCTCGTAAAAATAGTTCAGAGCCTCCTCTAAATTATCAAGCGAATTGGACTCGTTGATGGGCATAATGTAGTTGCGTTTTTCATCATTGGCCGCATGCAGCGACAGGGCCAGGTTAAATTTTACCTGGTCGTCGCCCAGTTTCATAATCATTTTGGCAATGCCGGCAGTACTCACCGTAATTCGCGAAGGGCTCATGCCAAGTCCATCGGGAGAAGTGATCCTGTCTACCGAACGCATCATTTCGGCATAATTTAATAAAGGCTCTCCCATGCCCATATACACAATATTGGTGAGCGACTGGTTGTATTTTGTTTCGGCCAGGTTTTTTACCAAAGCCACCTGATCGTAAATCTCATCGGCATTTAAATTTCGCAGGCGTTTTAATTTTCCTGTAGCGCAAAACTTGCAGGTAAGGCTGCAACCCACCTGCGATGAGATGCAGGCCGTCATACGTGTTTTAGTGGGAATCAAAACGCTTTCCACCACGTTATTATCCGCCAGTTTCATGGCGCATTTAATGGTGCGATCGCTGCTTACCTGCATATCGCTTACCTCAACCGCGTTAATGACAAATGTTTCTTTTAACCAATCTCTTAATGGTTTGGATAAATTGGACATGTCATCAAAATTATGGGCAGTTTTTTTCCAGAGCCATTCATAAATTTGTTTGGCACGGAACTTTGCTTCTCCCTTTTCTTTAAGAATCTCAATGATCTGGGCTTCGGATAAAGCGCGTATGTCTTTTTTTGCAGGCAGGGCCATAATGCAAAGTTATCTATAAATACCGAAAGAGGCACACGTTTTTCGATGAATAAGTTCTTAAATTTGACCATGCGTTTTATCAGTAGTACCCGTATTTTTTCAGGAAAAGAATTTTTAGCAAATAATACCGTTCTGGTATTAAATGAGAAAGGTGTTATTACTGATATTACCAGAGCTGATAAAACTGAAAGCAGTCATATAGAGCATTTCGAAGGCATTATTTGCCCCGGCTTTATTAACACCCATTGTCACCTGGAATTAAGTCACTTAAAAGGCGCTGTAAAGCAACATACCGGCATTGTTGATTTTGGTCTAAATATCATAAAGCACCGTAACGACCTGCCAGCCGATATACAGCTGGAACATATGCACAAGGCCAATAAGGAAATGATAGCCCAGGGAATTGTGGCTGTGGGCGACATTAGCAACACGGCTCAATCATTAGCCGTAAAACAAAGTTCCTCATTGTATTATCACACCTTTGTAGAGCTGATCGCATTGAACCCGGAACGTGCCCAAATGGTGTTTGATGCAGGAAAAACTATCTTGGCCGAATTTGAAACCGCAGGACAATCTGCCTCACTGGCACCGCACGCGCCCTATAGCGCCTCATTGGAATTGATACAACTCATTTCAAACCATTGTTATCACATCAAAAAACCAACCAGCATTCACAACCAGGAAAGCAGGGCGGAAAATGAGTTTTTTGAAACTGCCGGCGGCGATTACTTAAGGCTTTATAACACATTGAACATTCCTATAGATTATTTTAAGCCCACATATAAAAGCAGCTTGCAAACAGTATTACCTGCTTTTAAAAAGGAGATTAATACGCTATTGGTACATAATACCTTTACCGGCCAAAAAGACCTTGAAATGGCACAGCAAAGCAAGCAACACCTTTACTGGTGCTTGTGTCCCAATGCCAACCTGTATATAGAGAACACCTTACCCGATATTTCCCTTTTAAATTCATTTAACTGTACGCTTACCCTTGGTACCGACAGCCTTGCCAGTAATCACCAGTTGTCAATGATAGAAGAAATAAACACCATTTTAAGCCGTGAACCAGGCATTTCCATTGAATGCTTGTTGCAGGCTGCAACCTACAATGGCGCCCGCTTTTTAGGCCTTGAGAACCAATTTGGCCTGCTGGAAAAAAACAGGAAACCGGGATTGAACCTCATGGAAGGTTCAGCAGGAAATTATACCGTACGTAAATTAGCTTAAGGTAACCGCGGAGGTTAAGGTAAATAAGGAGAATTGGTCGTTTATCTTTTTAAAATCGACCTGAAGCTTATTGCCACTTTTCATACCAATGGTAATAAAGCCCAAACCTGCGCCGCCTTTATCGCTCATGGTGTTGTTTTCCAGATGCTCCAAATAATACGCTTTTAAGGCTTTCTCATCATCAAATGAGTTAATGGTATCAATTTGCTTTTCGAGGGCCGGGATAGAGTTATTGGCTACTAAATTGGCCGAAACTACATACATTTTAACCCCGTTCTTGTAAAGGATGAAGAAATTGTGCTGCTGACCCTCATTATTTTTATGTCCATGCAACAGCATGTTCTGAAGGGTTTCAACACTGATAAAGAAGATCTTTTTAAGCGGACCTTTAGCAATCTCAAGCTCAGTGACTTTTTGCTCTACACTGCCCTCCAGGGTGGAGATCACGCTTTGGGACAGCTCACCATAATGGGAAACAAGAATCGTATCTTCTTTACCATACGTATCGATCAGCTGTTCGTACTGTTCCCGAACAAAATCCTTCTCTGTATTTGAATTATCGCTCAATATCTTATTTAAATAAGCCGTTTACTTCGGCATCTATCATTCTTAATACCTTGCCCAAATCTTCCTTGCTTTCCGAAAAATTGATCTCATCAATATCTACGATCAGTAATTTTCCTCCTTCATAAGTTGTGATCCAGGCTTCATAGCGTTCGTTCAAACGCTTCAAATAATCCAAGCGGATGGAGTTTTCGTAATCCCTGCCGCGTTTTTGTATTTGTTTAACCAATGTAGGAACCGAGGCCCTTAGATAAATAATCAAATCTGGCGCCTTTACCAGGCTGTCCATCAGTTTAAAAAGAGTAAAATAGTTTTCGTAATCGCGGGTGGTCATTAAGCCCATCGCGTGCAAATTTGGGGCAAAAATGTAGGCATCTTCATAAATAGTTCTGTCCTGAACCACTTTTTGCTTGCCTTTTCGGATTTCCTGTACCTGCCCGAAACGTGAATTTAAGAAATAGACCTGTAGATTGAAGGACCAACGCTGCATATCGTCATAAAAGTCGTTCAAATAGGGATTATCATCTGCATCTTCGTACTGAGGCGTCCATTTGTAATGCTTTGCTAATAATGATGTTAATGTTGTCTTCCCTGAACCGATATTACCGGCAATAGCTATATGCATAATCTTCTTTCTAAAAAATCATCAATTTATAATATACTAATGTACTGCTTTTTGTTATGAAACAAAACTTTTTTCCTTTTTTTTTTAGTTCGTCGAAAAAGTACAGCTATTTTACAGATTTTAGTTGTAGAGAAGGATTATTTTTTGTAAGCATTTGTTTTGTATCATCAAATGCTTCTTCCATTTTTTTGCGGTGAACCCCAGTTAAAAATACCGGCAGTTTTGTGGAATCGGAAGCCCATTCGGCAGGAAATAAAATGTGCATTTTTTTGGCGCCATCGCCCCTGTAAACCCATGTTGGCAAGTAATCGGCACATTTGTAAGAGGTTGTATTCTTAGTGATATTTTTTTTAACCGTTATTTTTAAAATAACGCCCGCATCGGTGTAACGCCAGTATTGATTTGATAAAAAATTGCCTAAAGAATAGGCTACAAAAGCCGTATCGTTTATCGTTTTTGAATAGACCGTTTGTGTTGGTCCTATCATGTGCGGATGAGCGCCAATAACCAACGAAGCGCCCGCGTCAAGCGCAAAACGCGCCGCATCTTTTTGAGCCTGGGTTGGCTCCGTTACGTTCTCTACACCCATGTGGTAGAATACCAACACAAGGTCGGCACCTTTTTGCTTTGCTTGTTTTACAGCATTTGTAATGCCTGCAGAATCAATCACATTAAGCATGTATTTATGATCCGCTTTTGGATAAGAGCCATTGGTACCATACGTATAATTGAGGATGCCGAGCTTAATGCCTTTGATGTTTAAGATCCGTATGGAATCATGATCGCGTTGATTGAGATAGGTGCCGGCATAACCCAGGTTGTTTTTTTTAATAACCTCAATGGTTCTCAGCAAACCTTCTTCCCTGGTATCCATGCTATGGTTATTGGCTGTTACTAAAAAATCAAAACCGGCGTCTTTTATCGCTTCGCAATAGGCGTCAGGCGAGTTAAAGGCGGGATAACCGGCATAAGGCTGACCGGTTCCTGCAAAGGTTGTTTCAAGATTTCCAATGGTAATATCGGCATCCTGCAAATAGGGTTTTACATACTCAAAACTAGGTCTGAAATCATACACACCTGTGCTTACTTCGGCATTAGTGGTTTGCGGCTTATGACACATGAGGTCGCCAACCAGGTTAATCGTCATTTCGCAAATGGAATCGGGAAAATAATGAATAGGTTCAAATACAAGATCGGCCGGCAGGGTCTTGCTTACTTCGGCTGTAACAGTTGTTTTTTGTGAGGTAGTACAGGTATTGCCCAACAAGGCGATACAACAAATGGTTACCAGAATATACAGAAATTTAGGCATGGTTGTTTTTAATATCATTTAAAAATGCCTTACCTACAAAATCGGCAGTAACAGCTAATGGTGTAAATTCGAAATGAAGGGTTTGCTTAACGCGGCCATTGTTGAATGAGTTTCGGCTTAACGCGGCATCGATGGTTTCCTGCGTAATGGTTTTATTTTTACCGCTAATGACACACCATAAGGCATCGAGCCATTTTCCAAGGTATAACAGGCCTTTTCCGGCTTCAATAGCAGGTACTTTTTTACCAAGGGATTTATGGATTACAGAGAGGACCGTTTTAAACGAATGATTGTCTTCCACTAAAATAAAACGCTTGTTAAATTCTTTTTTGTTCACCAGCTCAATCATGCAATGCGCTACATCTTTTGCATCAACCGTTGCGCTGCCGCCATTGGTATAAAACGGTGTACCTTTATAACTGGTTGAAATGATCTTTCCTGAACTCTGGTTCCAGAAACCCGGCCCCAGCACCACACCCGGATTTACAATGACAGCCTGCAAGCCTTCCTCCATGCCACGCCACACTTCGCGCTCCGCATTGTATTTGCTAATGGCATATTCGCTGGCCAGGGGCGATGATTTCCAGTATACCGATTCATCGATGTTGGTAGTAATATCGGGGTTTTGCAAAGTACCAATGGTGCTGACATGGCATAGTACAATTCCTTTTTTTTCGAGACAGGCATTCACCACATTGGCAGTGCCTTCGGCATTGATCTTGTGCAATTGCTTCCTGTCTTTACCATCAAACGATACAAAACCGGCGCAATGATAAACGGTTTCAACTCCTTCAAATGCGTCCAACAGCGCGTATATATCATTGATATCAGCGTCCACCCATTTCAGTTTATTAAAAAGGGTTTCAAAATCAGGAGTATAGTACGAGAATAGTTTTTTAGTCCTTAATACATCGCTGCCATTTCGTTTAATAGCCACAACGGCCTCATTGCGCTGTAAAAGCTGTAATGCTACGTGTGCACCAATTAAACCGGTTGCCCCTGTTATTAAGTTCATAGTTTTATTTGCTAAACAAATGTAAGGCTTTGTGCCAAGAAAAATAAAGAAAATTGCAGCACGCAACCGGAAATGAAGCCCAGATAAACCTGCTCGGGACTGTGCGCATTAAGTTTTAGTCGTGCAAAACCAATAAAGCCTGCCAGTAATACGCAAAAACAAAGCGGTATAAAAACAGGCATTTGCAGGTAATAACAAATGGCCATTAATACCCCAAACATGCCGCCGATGCCAATCATGTGAGCGCTGATCTTCCACCACATATTAACAATAGCCGAGAAAAGAATACAGATGCCACCACCCAGGATAAATAGTTTAATAGCCGGCCAGATATTAAAGTCATAGATCATATAGAATAAGCCAAAATAACAAAGTGAGGTCATTAACAAAGGAAAGGTTCGCTCGTTTCGGTCCTCAATTCGGAAAGAAGATACGTATTTTAATTTGTACAGGATGAGCAGGTTTAAAGCAGGCAGCAAAAAGGTGAACACAAAGACGATGAACGTCATAATGAGTTTTATTTTTAATGGCGTAAAGATGTAATAGATCGTGTTGGTTAATCCAAAGAATACCAGCAAACAACCATAGGTTGCCATTAATAATGGATGAAATATAGTTGATAGGATATTTGCCAGTGCTTTCATGTTTAAGTTTTGTTTATACAGCCGTCTTCCTGTTGGTTACTTCTCTTATCATTAACACGGATGTTCATTTTGCCGAATTTATAGTTCAAAGTTAAACTAAATCCTGCAAGTGTACCATCCAACACGCTACCCCTCAACGAATTTTGTGACACTAAATGACAGGAAAAAAGCATTGTGCCTAACACTATGACGAATCTCTTAAAAGAAAAAAAAGCCTTGAGCACAGCTGATCGGGAAATATGTAAAATTAAGCTAATTTTTGCATTCCATCTATTTATCAATAGCTTATTTTAAAATCTATTGTTATTTTTGAAACTTATATGTTTACCCTTTTAGTAAAAGAGATACGCAGTTTCTTAAGTTCATTGATCGGTTATATTGCCATTGGGGTTTTTATAACCGGCATTGGTACCTTTATGTGGCTGGTGCCAACAGAAAGTGCGGGGTCAAACGTACTAGATAACGGTTTTGCCAGCATCGACCCTTTGTTCATTCTGGCTCCCTGGGTATACCTTTTCCTGATACCGGCCATTACCATGCGCAGTTTTTCCGAAGAGAAAAAAACAGGCACCATTGAGTTATTACTAACACGCCCTTTAACGGAGCTGCAAATTGTACTGGCTAAATATTTCGCGGGTGTTGTGCTGGTTATTGTATCGCTTTTACCAACCCTTATTTATTACTATTCGGTTCACCAGCTGGGTTATCCAAAAGGAAATATTGATACAGGAGGTATGTGGGGTTCATACATTGGCTTATTGTTTTTGGGCGCAGGTTTTGTGGCAGTTGGTACGTTTGCATCGGCTATTTCCGAGAACCAGGTCATTGCTTTTATCATGTCGCTGTTACTGTGTTTCATGACCTACATCGGTTTCGATTTTATTTCCTCATCGGGCCTGTTTGGAAAATACGATGCCCTGGTAAAAGGTTTGGGCATGAACGAGCATTACATCAGCATGAGCCGGGGCGTCATTGACACCCGCGATGTTATTTACTTTTTAAGCATTATCTGCGTGTTCAATTTATTATCGAAACTTGTTTTAGAAAGCAGAAAATGGTAGTATGAAAAAAGGACAGGCAACACGTAAAAGAAGAGACATACTGATGGTACTGATGGTAGCAGCTATTTTGCTGTTGCTTAATTTTGTGTGCTCGTTTGTTTTCAAACGTTTTGACCTTACCACCGAAAAACGTTATACCTTATCGGAGTCCACACGCAAAATGCTGGGCAAACTGGATGATGTAGTTTACATTAAGGTTTACCTGCAGGGCGATTTCAACCCCAATTTTACCAAGCTGAAAAATGAGGCCAAAGAGTTGCTGGATGAGTTCAGAGCGTATTCCAATAATAATTTAGAGTATGAGCTCATTAACCCACTTGATAACCCCAACAAGGAAGAAACGGATAAAATAGAGCGCCAGCTGTATGAGAAAGGCATCATGCCTGAACAGATCGTTGACCGCAGTTCGCAAAAAGTATCCGAAACATTTATATGGCCGGGAGCCATTGTTACATACAAGGGCCGCGAATCGGTATGGCAAATCTACAAGCGCCAGCTATCGGCCCCGTCCGAAGAGCAAAATATTAACGTCTCCATCCAGGAAATGGAATATGGTTTGTGCAATGCCATTAAAAAAACAACCATTTATAAAAAACCCGAAGTGCTTTTTGTGGAAGGACATGATGAGCTTGACACCTTGCGTGGTGCCGATTTCATGAAAGCACTAACCGAATACTACAACGTATCGCGTGTTGTCATCAATCAAAAATTATACGCGCTAAAAGGTGCCGATGCCATTGTGATTGCCCAACCCGACTCCGCTTTTAATGAAAAGGACAAATTTATCATTGACCAGTTTGTGATGCGTGGCGGTAAAGTACTCTGGCTTCTTGATCCGGTGTATGTAAACAGGGATACTTTAAGTACAAAAGGCTATTCGCTCGGTTTTAAAAACGATATTAAGCTGGATGACATTTTGTTCAGGTACGGTGTAAGGCTGAACCCTGTGCTTGTTCAGGACCTTCAATGCGCACAGGTGCCTGTAAACGTTACCGTAAAAAAAGGCCAGCCCGATTTTAAACCTTTCCCCTGGGTATACTATCCATTGCTTCTGCCCACATCCAACCATCCTATTGTGAGGAACCTTGACCTTATTCGCACCGAATTTATCGGCACGCTTGATACCATACAGGTGAAAGATGTCACCAAAACCATTTTATTGCAAACATCACGGTATACCAAAACACAGCCAACCCCGGCACGCATTAATGTGGGCATGATAAAGTACAAACCAAGGGAAGACCAGTTTACCAATTCTTTTCAAAATGTAGCTTGTTTGCTCGAAGGAACTTTTGAATCGGTTTACAATAATCGAATGACAAGCGCCATTTACCAAAATCCTGACATCGATTTTCAATCGCATAGCAAGCCCACCAAAATGATTGTGGTGGCTGATGGCGATATTGCAAAAAATGAGTACCGTGCGGGAAATATTTTACCGGTTGGTTACGATTCCTACATGAAGCAGCAATTTGCCAATAAAACATTCCTGCTTAACTGCATGAACTATTTACTGGATGATGGCGGTTTACTGCAATTACGTTCAAGAGAGATCAAACTACGCCTGCTGGATAAAAAGAAAACAGCAGCCCAGGCAACAAAATGGAAATTAATAAATGTTGGGCTACCTTTAGCATTGATCCTACTGTTTGGCCTGGTACAATTATACATCCGAAAGAGAAAATACACACATTAAAAAATTCCCCGCATAACCGTTGATCCATTAACCGGTCAACATTAATAAGCACCTATGAAAAAATCTTCTATTATTACCATCGTTATTTTATTGGGTCTTGTGGCAGCCAGTATTTATGTATACAAAAGCAGGAACAAATCGACCACCATTAATAAGGAAGCCAGCGATTTTAAAGTAAAGGACACCGCCACCATCGATAAAATATTTTTAGCCGATAAGGAAGGAAAATCGGTGTTGCTGGAGCGAAAAAAAGACGGATGGCAACTGGATGGCAAATACCATGTAAGGCCCGATGCCATTGAGTTGTTATTGTATACCATTGCTTCGGTAGAGGTAAAAACCCCGACATCGAAAAACGCCCGCGCCAATGCCATTAAACTCATGGCCTCAAAATCAACCAAAATAGAGATTTACAGTAAAGGAGAAAAAATAAAACAATATTTTGTAGGCCACGCCACACAGGACCATGCAGGTACTTTTATGGTCCTGACCGACCTGGATAATGACAAAAACTACGACGAGCCCTTTATTACCCATATTCCCGGCTTTGAGGGCTATTTAACCACGCGTTACAATACCGATGAAATGGACTGGCGCGACAGGCTGGTGATTAATTTTACACCGCCCAAAATAAAGCAAATACAACTTGAGCTCCATGAAATTCCCGACTCATCGTTTGTTGTTGATCTTTTCAGCATGCAACGTTTTGGCCTGAAAACAATGAAAGCCGGAAAGCAACTGCCTTTTGAAGAGGACAAGATCAAGCAATACATTGCTTATTTTCAAAACGTGAACTGTGAGGTAACGCTTGATAAAACAAACCACCTGGCCGATTCCTTGTCAAAATCAGGGATCCCTTTTGCCACCCTGAGCATTACCGACAGGGATAATGTGGTAAACATGTACCAGTTTTACCATAAATTTCCTGTGGCCGATAAAAACGAGCAGTATGGCGTTGACTATAAATACGATCCCGATCGCTTGTTTATCCGATACAATAAAGGCAAGGATTTTGGGGTGGCACAGTTCTATGTTTTTGGCAAAATACTTCAAACCTACGGTTACTTTTTGCCCCGGAAATGATGTTAAAAAGTAGTTTATAAATACATCTGCTCCAAAAGCGGTTCATGGCCTCATATGGTTAAATTTGATAGATTAAATTATATCAATTATGAACTTTGTAGTATCCTCCTCAACATTATTAAAGCATTTAAAATCGATCAGCGGGGTTTTAAATTCAAGTAATACCATCCCCATTTTAGATTGTTTTTTATTTGAATTAAATAAAGGTAATCTTACACTGTTTGCCAGTGATATGGAAACCACTATTACAACCAGTATAAAAGTGGAAGGGAGCGAAAATGGCAACATTGCCATTCCTGCAAAAACATTACTGGAAGCATTAAGCAACTTACCCGAACAACCGATTTCATTCATTATTGACAATAAAAAATTTAGCGCAAAACTGAAAACCGAAACTGGTGATTATACCTTAACAGGCCATAATGGCGATGAATACCCAAAATTACCAAAAGTGGAATCGGCTACTTCGGTTATCATTAAAAGCGACGTGTTAGGCAATGCCATTAATAAAACCATTTTCGCTACCGGTAACGATGACCTTCGCCCGGTAATGAGCGGTGTGTTTTGCCAGTTTAATGATGAGAACTCCATATTTGTTGCTACTGATGCCCACAAACTTGTACGTTACACTCGTAACGATGCCAAAGCCGGAGCTTCAGCCGCTTTCATTATGCCTAAAAAGCCACTCAATGTTTTAAAATCATTATTGGCAGGTATTGATGATGCTGTGAAAGTAGAATTCAATAAAACAAATGCTTACTTCAGCTTTGGCAACATTAATTTGGTTTGCCGTTTAATCGACGGAAAATATCCCAATTACGAAGCTGTTATCCCTAAACAAAACCCTAATAAACTTACGGTTGACAGAACATCGTTTCTTGGCGCCATTCGCCGCGTAAGTGTGTTTGCCAATAAAGCCACTCACCAAATTCGTTTAAAAATTGCCGGCAGCCAATTAACGATCTCTGCCGAGGATCTGGACTTTGCTAACGAAGGACACGAAACACTGATGTGTACTTATGTTGGAGAAGATATGGAAATAGGTTTCAACTCTAAATTTGTGCTGGAAATGCTTAGTAATCTTGAAAGTGATGAGATCACTATTGAAATGAGCGCACCAAACCGCGCGGGCATTATCGTTCCAACTCAAAAAGCAAATCCGGCAGAAGATGTATTAATGCTGGTAATGCCCGTGATGCTAAATAACTAATTCTTAAATAAACTAACTAAAAAAGGTGTTGCTGGTAGCAACACCTTTTTTGTTTTTTATCTACCGTTGACTGAGGCTCTCGAAGTCAACGGTGGTTGAGGCTCTCGAAACCACCATGTTAGAAAACTATTTCCCCAGGGAATTCAACGCCTCTACAGCAGGCTCGTAGTTTGGCTTGAGCTGCAGGCACATGCTATAATCGGCAAAGGCATTGTTTTTGTCTTTAAGTTCCTGGTAACAAACACCACGCGCAAAATAAGCTTCAGCATATTTTGGATTGGCATTAATCGCTTTCGTAAAATAAGCCAGGGCGCTCTTTGCATTTTTCTTTACCTCCAACTCAATAGCCCCAATGTTATACAATGAAAATTCGTGCAACGAATCTATTTTCAGGATGCGGTTGTAAATGGCAGTAGCCTCATCCAATTTATTAAGGTCTTGCAATAATTTGGCTTTGGCATATAAACCATCTGTACGCGCAGGGTTTATAGAAATAGCGTTATCATAATACTCCAAAGCAATGGTATTTTTTCGGGCACCATAAATCAATCCCAGGTCCAGGAAAGCTCCATAGTTTTTATTATCCTGTTCAATAGTTGTTTCCAGGCTTGAAATAGCCTTAGCAGTATCTCCGGTTTCTTTGTAAATGCTGCCTTTTAAATAATACGCTTTGGCCAGGTTCACATTTATTTTAAGGGCATCGTTTATTTTTGCGAAAGCGTTGTCATATTGCTTTACCAGGTAATACAGTTCTCCCAGTTTCAATAATCCTTCCGTATTGGTTGGGAATTTTTTCACCACCAGTTCCAGGGCATCTTTTGAATTACGTGTTTCGTTGGCGGCAAAGAAAATATCTGCTTCCGTTAAATAGTACTCTGCTTTCGTACTGTCAACCCTTATGGCTCTTTTTGCGTCACTAACGGCATCTTCATACTGTTTTAACGACAGATAGATCTTGGCGCGTTCATTATACAGATCGGCATTATCGGGGGTCTCAAGTATTTTTTTACTGATAGCTTTGAGCTCGGGCGAGTTCAGGGCCTTCATCAATGAATCGGCATGTGCCGTGCTCTCATCCGATTTTTCAGCCTCCGGTTTGCAGGATGCCATCAAGAGGGCAATTACAGAACAAAATAACAGGTATTTAAAAGTCATGTGTTTCATTATAGGTCATTAGCATTAGCAATTAATTCAGCCACGTCCAATACTTTTGTTTTATCTTCTTTATTAAAATGCTTCACACCATCGGTCATCATGGTATTACAAAACGGGCAACCAACCGCAATCACATCAGGGTTATGCGCTAAGGCTTCCTCTGCACGCTCCACATTTACTTCCTTTTTTCCGTTTTCAGCTTCCTTGAACATTTGCGCGCCACCGGCACCACAACATAAACCGTTAGCCTTACTGCGCTTCATTTCTGCCAGTTCCACATCCAGTTTTTGTATTACTTCACGGGGAGCTTCGTACACCTCATTGGCACGGCCCAGATAACAAGGATCGTGGAACACAATTTTCTTCCCTTTAAACTCACCACCCTGCACTTTTAATTTCCCTTCGTTAATTAATTGCTGCACGAGTTGGGTATGATGGATGACCTCGTATTTACCACCAAGCTCAGGGTACTCATTTTTAATGGTATTAAAGCAATGCGGACAACCGGTTACGATCTTCTTTACTTCATAACCGTTTAAGATGGTAATGTTTTGCATGGCCTGCATCTGGAACAAAAACTCATTCCCCGCGCGCTTTGCAGGATCACCTGTACAGGATTCTTCTACGCCCAATACTGCAAAGTTTGCCCCCACGTGGTTCAAAATACGCACAATGGCTTTGGTAATTTTTTTAGCCCTGTCGTCAAAACTGCCTGAACAGCCCACCCAGAATAAAATATCAGGAGTCTCGCCATTGGCAATTTTTTCCTGCATGGTTGGTACCTTTATTATTGTGTTACTCATAATACGTTTAATTTTCGTTTATCCAGTTAGCACGGTCGGCCGGACTAAATTGCCAAGGTGCACCATTATTTTCAAGATTGGAGAACATCCCATTTAATTCGTTTGGTGCCGAGCTTTGTTCCAACACCAATTGCTGGCGTAGGTCCATAATTATTGACAAAGGGTCAATATTAACCGGACATTCCTGCACACAGGCATTGCAGGTATTGCAGGCCCAAATTTCTTCATGCTTGATATAATCTCCCAATAAGGATTTTCCATCATCCACAAAAGTGCCTTTGTTGGCATCTATATTTTTTCCTACTTCTTCCAACCGGTCGCGCGTATCCATCATGATCTTGCGTGGCGACAGGGCCTTACCAGTTATATTTTGCGGACAGGAAGAAGTGCAGCGTCCACATTCGGTACATGAATAGGCATCCAGCAATTGTTTCCAGTTAAGGTCCATCACATCCTTTGCACCAAATTTAATAGGGGCATTAGGATCCAATACAGACTGGTATGAAGGATCGAAATTTGGTTTCACTACATCGGTTACTTCAAATAAATTTTTGAATCGCCCTTTAGCGTTCAGGTTCGAAAAATAAGTATTAGGGAAAGCTAATAAAATATGTAAGTGTTTTGATAGCGGCAAATAATTTAAGAAGCCAAACACCATAATGATGTGGCCCCACCAGCCAATGCGCTCAATAACATGCAGGCCCGGTGTTGGCATACTGCCATAAATTAACGGTCCTAAATGGCTGCTAATGGTCAGCCCCAGGGAACCATCACCTAAGTTCGTGGCATGCGATTGGCCTCTTCTGTATAACTCTTCATCGGCTCCGTTCATCATAAAGATGAAACAGATCAGTGTGAGTTCCATAATTAAAATAATATTGGCGTCCAGTTTCGGCCAGCCATTCAATTCACTTTTTACCAAACGGGGTACTTTCAGTAAATTTCTTCTCGATAAAAAGGCAATAGTGCCTATAAAGGCCAGCACCGACAATATTTCAATAAAGCTTACCATAAAAGTATAAAAGCCCCCTAGCGATTCCCTGAAAGCACGGTGATGACCGGTAATGCCATCGTATACAATCTCAAGCAACTCAATTTGGGTAATCACAAAAGCGGTGTATAAAAACAAATGCAGAATAGCGGGAATGGGACGGGTAAACATTTTCTTTTGCCCTAACGCTACCAGTGTCATTATTTTTACACGTTCGCCTTTATTGTCTTTTATGGAAATATCTTTCCCCAACAAGATATTGCGGCGAATCTTTTTTGCATTTATGAAGAACAGGGTTGCCGAACCAAGGAGTAAAGCAATAAAAATGATTGATGAAACCATAGGGCAAATTAAAGTTTAGGTTTGTTTTTATCTTTTCTTCCAAATACAGAGAAGTGGATATAACGTTCAGGATTAATGCGAAGGTCTTTCATTAACTTATCAAGGTCATCGCTGGCTTTGTTAAGGTTATTGTACAATGAATCGTTTTTAGCCAGCTTACCAAGGCTGCCCTGCCCCGAATTAATTTGCGCTACCAACTTGTTCAGTTCCGCCAGGGTTTTATCAGCTTCGTCAATAGCGCCTTTCAGGTTCGACTTAGCCAGGCTGTCGGACAGGTTGCTGAAATTACCAATGATGTTATCGATCTTTCCTGTATTTTTTTCAAGCATCCCGGCAAGGGTATTTAATTTTGTAAGGATCCCCGAAATCTTTGCCTTTTCCGACGCTACCAGGTCATCGAGTTTATAGGCTGTTTGCTCAAGGCTTTGAATGGCTTTTTTAATGCTTTCGAACGATTTGCTCAGGTTTTCACGTGTCTTATCATTCAACACAACCTGTACAATGGTCATCACCGAATCTACGGAAGAAAGCAATCCGTCAATTTTTTTCTGCAGAGGCGCAAGTTGTCTGCTAACTGCTGTTTTCAGACCTTCCTCGGTTTCAGCCACCAAAGTATCGCCTGATTTTACAAATTCTGTTTCACCGCTGTAAATGATCTCTACCGCTTTTGAGCCTAATAAATCGGAGCTCACTGCTTTTGCGATAGAGTTTTTCGGGATCTGAACATCTTCGGTTAAAAGGAATTTCACTAAAACCGCGTATTCGCCGTTACTTTTTTGGGTTAATGATATTTTGTTGATCTGTCCTACTTTGTAACCATTAATAAGCAATGGGTTTGCTTCTATTAATCCGTCAATTTTTGGGTAAACTGCATACAGCTCATATTTATGGCTGAATAAATTGAAGCCTTTTAAAAAATTAAAGCCCCATATAAACAAACCTATAGCGGCTGTAATAATAATTCCTATTTTAAATTCCTTAGTAATTTTCATATAAAAGCTGCCTAATTTGGCCACCAAATTTGAAGCCCTAATATACAGATTATTCTTGAAAACAAAGGGATATAAAAACGGGTTTTCCCGCTATTTCTTAACAGGATTCACGGATTGAAGAATTCCCCGGAAAGAGGTTATATTCAATGGAAATTCGAGGAACACATGTAAAAAACTTAAAAAATAAAGCGCTTTCAGGCCAAAATTATAATCGTAAAGATATAAAGCTACCGAAAAAAGCCATAAAGCTATGGTAATGAGCAGTGCATTCTTAGGTACTTTATGCCACTGTATGACCGATGTTTTTGAGAACCAGTTCAGATAATGATAGGTATACGCAAAAGCGATGAAACGCATGACTATAAATCCCGCGTTGGTTTCAAACACGGTTTGCATATTGTTGGTACCTTTGGTAAGCCCAAAAAAGTCAACCAGGTATACATTCAACAGGCTAAACAGGTCGTAGCTTTTGCCCACGTATTCCGATACTTTATACTGCAGTGCGGGCGCTTTAATCACAAAAAATGAAACACCTATGAGCACCAAGGCAATAACGGATAGGTAACCTGACAGTGACTTATTCTTTAAAACACCAAACAGCATAAACGCCCAGGTAAAAATAAATACGTGAATGATGGTAGGCAAAAATATGCCAACCCACATGAAATAATTTTCGCCCATTTTCGTTGCAGACATGGCTATGCCAATGATAAGCAGGAGAATTAACGCGACCCTGTATAAATTATCTTTTACAAACACAAAAACAAGCGAGGCCAATAGGCCAAACAATATAAGGTTTGGCACCACCGCATCACTATGCTTCAGGTTGATGAATGAAAAGTAAAACACAAATACACAAAGCAGGCTCAGGAATAAAAAATCGTATTTGCCTTTTGTAAAATAGCTTTTCTTATGCAGCCAGCCAATTTCGGTAAGGTAATGCAAAGGGCCAAGTACCGCATAGGAAAACAAAAACAGTTCAAAGGGCAGGATAAACGCCAGAACAGCCGACAGCAACATTAAGCCAATGTTGATGTAATTTACCTGGTCGTTATTGAGCTCCGATAGTTTAAACAAAATGTGATTTTTTACAAATATCTGTTATTTATTTTGGTTTTAAACCATTAATTAACGATCAATTTTTTAGTGGACACAGAGCCATTTACTAAAATAGTTATAAAATAAATACCAGGCTTAAATGCCGTGTTCTCTCCAACAGGAAACGAATACAGGCCACTCTTCTCTTCGGACACAACGAGTACCTGGCCAAGCACATCGGTAACATAAATTTTTACCGGTAATTGGTTATTTAGGCTCACTGTAACCGTTTTGTTTGCCGGATTAGGAAACAGGTCGAACGACGCCGGTTCAAGGGACGAATTGATCCCGGTAAAATTGGAAAGATTGATGTTATCAATAAACACATTATTAGCTCCGGCGACTGTATCGCGGGTATAGGTAAATTTAAATTTCACATGCGCCGATCCCGCAACAGATGCCAGGCTTACCATTTCCGATCTCCACTCGCCTAAAGAGGCAGGAATAAAAGGGTTCATGGTAGAGCTTGTTGTAACAAGCGCGGAGCCTGTTTTACTGTAAATCTGTGTCCAGGTATTTTCACAGTCGGTATATGCTTCTACCGACTGTGAAA